>NZ_JASPHM010000007.1:0-32850 GCF_030229215.1 Corynebacterium sp. MSK150 | reverse complement strand
GCGAAGGCTCTTTCTTATTGCGGGTGAAGTCTCGGTGGGTTCTCTTGCGAGGTGTTCGCCATCGCCCTCCCTTCGCGCTCACCGGCGCAGCCGACTCCGCGGCGAAAGCACCGCTGGTGAGCGCGAAGGGCGGCGGGGTAGAGGATGGCGGGAGGCAGGAAGCGTGGACTTAGGCAGAACGGGCGGCTTTTTGTCTGGCGGAGATGGTGGAAATGAGGTCGGTCAGGAAGCGAGTGGGGTGGTCGATGAGCTGTCGCGGGGTATAGCAGAGGACGGTGAAGCCGGCCTCGCGCAGACGTCGGTGGCGCTCACGCTGATGGGGAAGCGCCTTCGCGGGGATGATGTCGATGAGGTAGGCGCTGTTGATACATAGGGCGGTCGTGATACCAGGTAGTGCGTTAAACGGCGCCTCGAAGAACATGGGCCAGGGGAAATCAGCCTCAATGAGGAGGGTGCGGGCGAAAGACTCGTAGGGAGAGCGGGAAAGGGAAGAGGCGTGGTGGATTACGGCGCGGACGATGCGGCTATTGCGCACTCGGCCCATGCGGGCAAACTCTTCCTTGAGGTCTTCTCGGCTGAGGCCGGAACGCAAAGCCGAGTCGGCGGCGATGAGGCCGTCGGTGAAGCCGTGGTAGCGGGCGACGTCGATAACCGCGCGGGCCTTGGAAACGCAGCGGGTGCCGTCCACGAGGACGGGCTCGGGAAGTAAAGCTTTGCGGTAGATGCGCTCGGGATGGCGGCGGTCCTTGTGGGGAAGCGTATTGGTGGGAAGCGCCATTTCGATCTTTTCCTCGGCCGTGGCGATGACCCACAGCCCGTGGACGCGGGCGGCGGACTTGGAGATGAGCACCGCGGTATAGGCGCTGCGGGCGGCCGCTATGGCGCGCAGGCGCAGCTGGGAGGAGAAGTCGAGGCAGTGGTAGTGATCGCGCCGGACTGCGATGCGCGGTGCGAGCTTGAGGTAGGTGCCGTTTTTCAGGTCGGTCCAGAAGGTGGGGTGGTTAGCGCGGATGGAGTCGATTTTGGTCAGTGGTGGTGTCATGACTCCTAGGAAAGGGCACGCTGTCGGCTGGTGCGAGGAGGTGGCGGCCGGGCCTGTGGATAACAAGGCCGCAGGGAAAGGAGAGTGAGCGAAGTGGCGGCTGGGAAAGTTACGGCCACAGTTATCCACAGTCCGGGAAGTAGCCCTTGCGCGTGGGCGCGAAAACGGCAAAGCCCGCGCCGGCCACAATGAAGCGGGCACGGGCACGGGCGAGGACGCGGCGGGAACTAGACGGCCGGGGGAGGGGTGACCTTATCTAGCTGCTCAGTAATTTGCGGCCACAGTTGGCCCATGATGTCGTCCCAGGTAAGGATCCACACGGCGTTGTCCTTATCGGCCTTGCCCACCATGACGAGCTGCTCGTTGCGAGCGCGCATGTGGTCCAGAGTCTTTTGCACGGTAGTGGAAGAAGACACGGACAGGGCAGGACGGGAGAACTCGAGAACCGGGGTCTCTGGTTCTGCCAGCAAAGTATCGCGCACGTGGACCACGCGGGGGACGCGGGAGTCCTTAGGGAAGACCAGCACGCGCATGATGTTCTTGCGTACGACGAGGTCTTGGAGGTCCTCCACGGTGGCGTCGGAAGGCAGGGGCACTACCTCAGAGCCGTGCTCGCGGGCCATGGCGCCCACAGTGGAGTTTTCCAACTCGATGACATCAGAAATCTGGTTGGCAGACTCATCATCCAAAGCGCCGGTCTCGCGGGAGTGCTCGACCAAGGTGCGCAGGGTTTCGGCGTCGTAGCCGGCCGCACCGGCGCGGTCGACGGGCTCTTCGCCGGCCATGGAGACCATTTTGTTGGCCATGACGTTGATCCACTTCAGCAGCGGGCGGAAGATCCACACGAAGCCACGTGCGGGGACCGCGATGAACTGCAGGGCGGTCTCCGGGTGAGTAATAGCCCAAGACTTCGGTGCCATCTCACCCAGCACGAGGTGGAGGAAGGTGACGATGAAGAGGGCGAGGAGGAAGCTGACGACGTCGGCAATGCCCAGCGGCAGGCCCGCGGCCTCCAGCGGTGCCATGAGCAGGTGGTGCACCCACGGCTTGGTCACAGCACCGAGCACAAAGGTGGCGGCGGTAATGCCCAGCTGCGCGCCGGCGAGCATGATGGTCAGCTCATTGAGCGAGCGCAGTCCGGCGCGGGCGGTACGGGAGTTTTCCGCATCCTCTTCCAAGCGGTTGCGGCGAGCGCCCATCAAGGAGAACTCGATAATCACAAAGAAGCCGGAAGCGGCGATGATAAGCAGGGTAACGAGGAGGTTAAACCACCAAGATTCGGTCATTATGCATCCTCCTTCTTAGCGGCATCATCATCGGAGTGGTCGGAGTAATCCTCCACCAGCTCGATGGCAAGCACGGACGGCACGTGGCGGTCCACCTCTTGCACACGCAGGCGGAGGGAGCGAACGGGGGCCTCATCGTGGTCCACCCAGTCCTCGGGCTCGGCCTCGAGCTGGATGGTGTGTTCCTCGCCTACCTCAGGCAGCGCACCGGAGTGCGCAATGACGAGGCCGGCGACGGTCTCAAAGTCGCCCTCAGGCAGGTCGTGGCCGATGGCGCGCTCGATCTCATCAATCGGCGTATCGCCGTCGACCAACCAGTGGGATTCGTCCTGCTCGGTGATTTCCTCGGTTTCTTCGATATCGTGCTCATCGGTGACATCGCCTAAGATTTCCTCGGCCAAGTCCTCCATGGTCACGATGCCTACGAAGCCGCCGTATTCATCGATAACGCACGCCATCTTCTGGTCGCTATCGCGCAGCTCTTCCACCACATCCGGCAGCGGCATCAGCTCAGGGACCACGACGGCCTCCTGCATGATGCTGGTGGCCTTGGTGGCGGCGGGCAGGTCGCTTCCTAGGACGTCGATAAGATGCACCACGCCGATTGGATTGTGTTCATCGTCGATGACGGGGTAGCGCGTGTGGTCGGTAGACATCATCTCGCGGACCTCACCAAGGGTGGTGTCCGGGTCAATGACGTCCACACGGGAGCGCGGAATCATGGCGTGTTCAACGTCGTGCTCTGGGAAGTCCAGCAGGCGGTCTAGCACCATGTAGGTATTCTCATCCAGATCGCCGGCCTCATGGGAGGAGTCCACGATGGATTCCAGGTCATCGGCGGTGGCAGAGGAGTCCACGTCTTCTACCGGTTCGATGCCAAAGAGCTTGAGGATGGCATTGGAGGAGTACTCGAAGAAGTGGATGAGCCAGCCGAAAATCCGCAGGTAAAGCTGCGTGGAGGCGGCCAGCCAGCGCGCCGTCTTCATCGGTGCGGCAATGGTGTAGTTCTTGGGGAAGAGCTCCGCAAACAGCATCGTCGCAATTGTGGAGATGAAAAGTGCCGCGATGGTACCAACGGTGACTGATACCGCGGAGGGAACGCCGACGCCGCCAAGCAAGGTACCCAGGCCTTGGCCCACGAGCGGCTCGGCCACATAGCCGATGAGCAGGCCGGTAATCGTAATGCCGAGCTGCGCGCCGGAGAGCATAAAGGAGGTCTGCTGAGTAATAGCCAGCGCGCGTTGTGCTGTCTTATCCCCCTCAGCAGCCTGGGTCCGCAGCTGCGTGCGGTCCACGGACATATAGGAAAACTCTTGGGCCACGAAGTATGCGTTCGCGACGATGATGAGGCCAATGACTACAAAGCCGGCCAGAATCATCAAAATAGCCGATAACATGATTTACTCCCCACCGCCTAGAAGGAGGTAGGGACATCGACTCGGAGGTTCCACTGAGGGTGCCTTTCTACTTGGGAAGATGGAAACATACTACATTCTTAACCCTGTTTTCGGCCATTTTGTTCCTGCCCTATTAGGGTTTTATCCATGACTGAACCCTTCGGGCTGTATATCCACGTTCCTTTCTGTGCCACTCGTTGCGGGTATTGCGATTTCAATACCTATACCCCGGGCGAGCTTGGCAGTCCGCGCGATCTCACCGGCCCCTACCTGGATGCCTTGGATCGCGAGTTGGAATTGGGGGCCGCGCGCGTGGGCCGCCCGGCCGAGACCGTCTTCATTGGCGGCGGCACGCCCTCGCTGCTGGGAGGGCAGGGCCTGAGCCGCATCCTGAACACCGTCCGTTCGACCTTTGGCCTGAAACCAGGGGCGGAGGTCACCACCGAATCCAACCCGGAGTCCACCTCGCCGGAGTATTTTGCCCAGCTTGCCGACGCCGGCTATACCCGCATCAGCCTCGGCATGCAGTCCGCATCCCCGGGCGTTCTCCAAGTCCTCGAACGCGCCCACACCCCCGGCCGTGCCTTTGCCGCCGCCCGCGAGGCCCGCGCCGCCGGCTTCGAGCATGTCAACCTCGACATGATCTATGGCACTCCCACCGAAACGGATGACAACGTGCGCGAGACGCTCGACCGAGTGCTAGAAACCGGCGTGGACCACGTCAGTGCTTATTCGCTCATCGTAGAAGACGGCACGCGCATGGCGCGCAAAGTCAATAAAGGTATCCTGCCCGCCCCCGATGAGGACGTGCTGGCACGGCGCTATGAGATGATTTCTACCACCCTCGAGGCAGAAGGATTCGAGTGGTACGAGGTCTCCAACTGGTCCAAGCCCGGCGGCGAGTGCGAGCACAACCGCATCTACTGGGTAGACGGCAATTGGTGGGGTGCAGGCCCAGGCGCCCACTCGCACTTGGGCAACGAGCGCTTCTTTAACGTCAAGCACCCCTCGCGCTACATCGAGGCCCTCGGCCGCGACGAGCTGCCCATCAAAGAGACCGAGACGCTTACCGACGCCGACCGCCACATGGAGAAAATCATGCTCGGCCTTCGTCTGCGCGAGGGCATCCCGGAGGCCTGGCTCGATGCCCACGCTGCCCCCGCCCTCGAGCGCTTCATCGGCCGCGGTCTGCTCGAGCGCGCCGGCAATCGCGTACGCATCACCAAGCCCGGCCGCCTGCTGGCCGATGGCATCATCACCGATCTCCTCGTCGCCGAAGAAACCTAATCCTCGTTCCCAGATCTTTAGACTTAGTCCAGTAGAAACCAAACCAGTTAGTTTTGACTCAGTCGATGAGAAACCTGTTATTCCGCTATTTTCTTGTTAGTCTTTTGATATGGACGATGCACTAAATCCGTATACTCCCGGTTCGGGACTTGCCCCTACAGTCCTCACTGGGCGCGACAGGGATCTACAAGCTTTTGACAACTTGATTAAGCGTGCAGAAAACAATTTGCTTGGCCGCCCGATGCTGCTCATTGGCCTTCGTGGAGTCGGCAAGACGGTCCTTTTGAACCAATTGAAATCACGGGCCGATAAGTGTGACTGGCTCACGGTAAAAGTTGAAGCTTCGCAAGGAGTGCGCGGGGCAGAGAGCGTACGGCGGGCAATTGCCAACGGGCTAGGAAAAGCTTCGCTGCGCTACCGTGCGAAGGCGTTGGTGAAAGAGAGTGCTTTGGCACTGTCGCGGGCGGTTGCATCATTTCACCTTTCCTTGGGGGACGGAGCAATGAACCTAGGAGTGGAGACTAAGGATTTAGCTCCTGTTACCGGAAACCTAGAGCTCGACCTGCAGGATGTCACCTCTGCTGTAGCGGAAACCCTAAAAAGGGATCGAAAGGCCCTTGCTTTCTTTATCGATGAAATGCAAGACCTAGATGAGGAAATGATGGAGGCGTTAATTTCAGCCCAGCATGAAGCAGGCCAAAACCGTCTACCCTTTTATATAATCGGCGCTGGTCTACCGAGCTTGCCCGGAAAAGTTGCTAGGTCGCGCTCCTATGCGGAGCGCATGTTTGAGGTACACACCATTGACCGCCTTGGCTTGCATTCGGCGCGCAAAGCTCTATCTGCACCCGCTGAGCGCCAAGACGTGGAATTCGAAGATGGCGCTCTGGATTTTCTTGCGGAGGCAAGTGGACAGTATCCGTACTTTTTACAGGAGTTTGGATCCCAAATTTGGAAGGTAGGCGAAATCTCACCGTTTACCATTGCGGATGCAAGGCAGGCCGCTCGCTTGGGAACAAAGCAACTAGACGCAGGCTTCTTCCAAGCTCGCTGGGATCGAGCTACGCCAGCTGAAAGAGACTATCTCAGTGCCATGGCAGCCTTAGGCGATGGTTCAGCGGAAACGAAAGAAATCGGTGAACGTCTAGGGAAGGATAATAAAGCTCTTGGTCCGGTGCGGGCTAAGCTCATAAACAAAGGTCTCATTTATTCCCCTGAGCACGGTAAAGTCAGGTACACCGTCCCGAACTTTAAAGAATTTATCATTCGCCGAAGCGAATAGGAGCGCCATAGTGTCTACCTCAACCGATGCCCGCCGCAAGGAAGTCCTGCGCGCCATTGTGGCGGACTATATTGCCTCCCAGGAGCCGGTTGGCTCTAAGTCGCTCCTAGAGCGCTACCAGCTGGGAGTTTCCTCGGCCACCATCCGCAATGACATGGCCGTGCTCGAATCCCAGGGCCTTATCTCCCAGCAGCACGCCAGCTCAGGCCGCGTGCCCACCCAGCAGGGCTACCGCCACTTTGTGGACTCCCTCCACGAGGTCAAGCCGCTTTCGGCCCCGGAGCGCCGCGCGATGCTCAACTTCTTGGAAGGCGGCGTCGACTTGGAGGATGTGCTGCGTCGCTCGGTGCAGTTATTGGCGCAGGTGACGAAGCAGGCGGCCGTCGTCCAGCTGCCCAATCTCAAGGTCTCGCGCGTCAAGCACTGCGAGGTCGTGGCGCTGTCCCCGGTGCGCCTGCTGCTGGTGCTTATCACCGATAACGGCCGCGTGGACCAGCGCAATGTGGAGCTCGATGAAATCATCGACCAGGACCAGACCTTCCGCCTGCGCGACATCGTTAATAGCGCGCTGGTGGGCAAGACGCTTAGCGACGCCTCCGTGGAGCTCGCCCACCTTGTCGACGACGCCCCCTTGGACATCCGCCACCACGTGCTCAAGGTGGCCACCACGCTCATCGAGACCTTGGTGGAACAGCCCTCCGACCGGCTGATTATGGCCGGCGCCTCCAACCTCACGCGCGTGGCGCGCGAGTTTCCGGAAGGTCTGCCCAAGATTATTGAGGCACTAGAAGAGCAGGTTGTCGTCCTCAAGCTGCTTGCCCGCGTGCCCGATCTGGGCAACGTCTCCGTGGTTATCGGCGAGGAAAACGAGGAAGATCAGCTGCGCCAAGCCTCCGTGGTGGCCACGGGCTATGGCCTGGGTACCGGCGATGAGGTGGCTACACTGGGCGGCCTTGGCGTGGTGGGGCCTACCTTTATGGATTACTCGGGAACAATTTCTAAGGTCTCTGCCGTTGCACGGTATGTGAGCGAAATTTTGGCCGGCGAGCAGTGCGAGTAAACTGGCTGGCCGCGCATTATTTTTTCAAGTTAACCCCAACAAGACGAATTAGAAGGAATATCTCTTACAGTGGCTCGTGACTATTACGGCATCCTCGGTGTTGATAAAAACGCAACTGACCAGGAGATTAAAAAGGCCTACCGCAAAATGGCCCGCAAGTATCACCCGGATCTGAACCCGGATGATGACGCTGCCGCGGAAAAGTTCCGCGATGCCGCGCTGGCCCAGGAGGTCCTGCTGGATCCGCAAAAGCGCCAGATCGTGGACATGGGCGGCGACCCCATGGAGCAGGGTGGCGGCGGTGCCGGCGCCGGTGGCTTTGGCGGCTTCGGTGGCGGCGGCCTCGGCGATATCTTCGCCGAGTTCTTCGGCGGCGGTGCCGGCGGTTCCCGCGGCCCGAAGTCCCGCGTCCAGCCGGGCAACGATGCCCTGCTGCGCACCCGCATCACTTTGGAGGAGGCCTACACCGGCCTGAAGAAGAAGGTCACCGTGGATACCGCGGTGCTGTGCGATAGCTGCGGCGGCACCGGCTCCGAGTCCAAGGCCAAGCCGGTTACCTGTGATAACTGCAATGGCATGGGTGAAATCCAGGAGATGCAGCGCAGCTTCTTGGGTAACGTCATGACCACCCGTCCGTGCCCGAAGTGCCAGGGCTTTGGCGAGGTCATTACCGATCCGTGCAACCACTGCGCCGGCGATGGCCGCGTGAAGAAGCGCCGCGATATCACCGTTAATATCCCGGCCGGTATCAATGATGGCATGCGTATCCGCATGGCCTCCCAGGGCGAGGTCGGCCACGGCGGCGGCCCGGCCGGCGACCTGTACGTTGAGGTCCACACGGAGGAACACCCCGTCTTCCAGCGCAATGCTGATGACCTCAACCTCACCGTGCGCGTGCCGATGATTGACGCCGCCTTGGGCACCAACTTCACCATCGATCAGCTAAGTGGCGAAGAGCTCACCATCGACATCGAGCCGGGCACCCAGCCGGGCGAGTCCATCAAGGTCGATGGCGCCGGCATGCCGCGCCTGCGCACCGATGGCTACGGCAACCTCTTTGCCCACGTGGACGTCGTTGTGCCGAAGGACCTGGACCGCAAGACCCGCGAGTCCCTGGAGAAGATCCGCAACTCCCGCGACGAGGGCGCGCGCGTGCGCACCACCGGCGACGGCCAAGAGGAATCCTTCTTCAGCCGCATCCGCGATAAGTTCCGCCGCTAATGTCGCTGCCCGTCTTCATCCACCCGGATCTTTCCGCCGCGCGCACCGGCGAGGCCTTCAGCTTTTCCGGCCCGGAGGCCCGCCATGCCGTGACGGTCAAGCGCATGGGGGAGGGCGAGCGCCTCGAGCTTATCGACGGCACCGGTATCCGCCTCACCCTCACCATCACCGCCACCTCGGGCAAGGAATCCCTGGAGGGCACGGTCGAGTCCATCGTGACCGCGCCCGAGCCCACCCCACGCGTGACCGTGGTGCAGGCCATCCCGAAATCCGAGCGTGCCGAGCTCGCGGTGGATCTTGCCACTCAGGCCGGCGCGGATGAGATTATCGCCTGGCAGGCGGATCGCTGCGTGGCTAAATGGGACGGCAAGAAGGCGCCGAAGGCGGTGGCCAAGTGGCAGGCGGCCGCGGATTCCGCGGCCAAGCAATCCCGCCGCGCCCGCATCCCGCAGGTGCGCGGCCCGCTGACCACCCCGCAGCTCGTCCAAGAGCTCACCGGCGGCCGTGACGGCGTTTCCTCTAACACACCCACTGTGCTCGTCCTGCACGAAGAGGCTACCGCCTCCATCAAGGATGTGCCGCTGGCGGACGACGTCGTCCTGCTCGTCGGCCCCGAGGGTGGCATTGGCGACGCCGAGCTCGATCGCCTCAAAGAAGCCGGCGCCACGCCCATCAAGCTCGGCCCGGAAGTGCTGCGCACGGCGAGTGCGGCAATGGTGGCGCTAGCGGCAATCGGCATGCGCACCGAGCGTTGGTAGGCGGCGCTGGTAGCCTAAAGCACGTGCCTATCATCACGAAGAAATGTGAGCTCGATTCCGCCTACGTCAGCAGCGTGCTGGGTAGTGCGGACGATAACCTGCGCGTGCTCAATAACCGCCTGGATGCGGACCTTTTTGCCCGCGGCAATGTCGTCACCGTCACCGGTCCGGATTATGAGGTAGCCCGCGCCGCCAAGATCCTCGATGAGCTCGAGGCTATCGCCCGCCGCGGCCACGCCGTGTCCACCGATACGGTCAAGCACACCATGGACATGGTGGCCGTGGAGGCGCCGCAGTCGGTATCGGCGGCGCTGGCGGCGGACATCGTTAAGCGCCGCGGCAAGGCCGTCCGCCCGAAGACGGTTGGCCAGTCTGAATACGTGCAGGCCATCGACGATAATACGGTGGTCTTTGGTATCGGCCCGGCCGGTTCCGGCAAGACCTACCTGGCGGTGGCCAAGGCCGTGCAGGCCCTGCAGACCAAGCAGGTCTCGCGCATTATCCTCACCCGCCCGGCCGTGGAGGCAGGGGAGAAGCTCGGCTTCTTGCCGGGCACGCTCAATGACAAGATTGACCCGTACCTGCGCCCGCTCTATGACGCCCTGCGGGACATGCTTGACCCAGAAATGATTCCTAAGCTCATGGAAGCCGGCATCATCGAGGTCGCCCCGCTGGCCTATATGCGCGGCCGCACGTTGAACGATGCCTTCGTCATCCTTGATGAGGCTCAAAACACCACGCCGGCGCAGATGAAGATGTTCCTCACCCGTCTGGGCTTTGGTTCCAAGATTGTGGTCACCGGCGATATCTCGCAGGTAGACCTCCCACACGGCCAGGTCTCGGGCCTGCGCATCGTGCGCCGCATCCTGCGCAACGTGGATGATATCCACTTCGCGGACCTAGGCTCCAAGGACGTGGTGCGCCACCAGCTGGTCGGGCGCATCGTCAATGCGTATGAGACCTTTGATAATAAGAAAGCCGCTGAATACGAGGGAATGGAATGAGTATCGAGTTTCTCAATGAATCCGGCTTCGAAGGCGTCAACGAGGAGATGCTGATTGACGTCGCCTCTTATGCCTTCGGCGCCATGGACATCAACCCCGATGCCGAGTGCACCATCACCTGTGTGGATTTGAAGACCATCGAGGATCTCCATGTGCGCTGGATGGATCTGGAAGGCCCCACCGATGTTATGAGCTTCCCCATGGACGAGCTCACCCCTGGCGCCATCGCTGGTGGCGGCCGCCCCGATGCCGCCGACCCGGGCCCAGCCATGCTGGGCGATATCGTCCTGTGCCCCGAGTTCGCCCTGCGCCAGGCGGAGGCCGCCGGCCATTCCCTAGGCCACGAGCTGGCCCTGCTTACCGTCCATGGTTGCCTGCACCTGCTGGGCTATGATCACTCCACTCCGGCCGAGGAGAAGGAAATGTTCGGCCGGCAAAACGAGCTGCTCGCGGATTGGTACGACGATGTAGCCGAGCGTGGCGTTTCCTTTCAGCCCAAGCCCTCTGGCCCGAAGGCTTTCCCCGACGCCGCCGAGCGCGCCAACCTAGACAAACAGGTTCCCGGTGGCGGAATCCCAGCGGTGGGGGAGCCGCAGGACCGCCCGGAGGAATAATTTTTGTCTTTTCCTTGGTGAGCGCGCGGGCAGCGTAGCACAATAGATAGCTATGACTATCCTTTCCATCCAGTCCCACGTCACCTACGGCCACGTTGGCAACTCCGCGGCCGTCTTTCCCCTGCAGCGCGCCGGCCATGAGGTATGGCCGGTCCACACGGTGAATTTCTCCAATCACACCGGCTACGGTGACTGGGGCGGACCGATGATTCCAGCCAGCGATGTCACCTCCATCATCGATGGCATTGAAAAGCGCGGCGCCTTCCCGCAGATCGACGCCATCCTTTCTGGCTACCAGGGTGGCGCCGACATTGCCGACGCCATCGTGGAAACCGTCCGCCGCATCAAGGCCGTCAACCCTAAGGCCCTCTACGCCTGCGATCCAGTAATGGGTAATGCTAAGTCCGGCTGCTTTGTCTCCGATGAGATCCCGCCGCTCTTGCGCGACCGCGTCGTGCCCGTCGCCGATATCATCACCCCCAACCAGTTTGAGTTGGGCTACCTCACCGATTCCGAGGTTGGCACCCTGGATGAAACCCTCGCTGCTGTAAAGAAGGCGCAGGAAATCGGCCCGAAGACTGTGCTGGTTACCTCCGTTAAGCGCCCCGAGACTGCCGACGACCAGATTGAGATGCTTGCCGTCGACGGCGACCGTGCCTTCCTCGTGTCCACGCCGCTGCTGCCGTTCAAGCGCAACGGCTCCGGCGATGTTACCGCCGCCCTGTTTACGGGTCACTACACCGAGACCAGCGACGTCAAGGAATCCCTGCGCCGCACCGCCTCCTCCGTGTATGACCTGCTGGAAAACACCTACGAAGCAGAGACGGCCGAGCTCCAGCTCATTCAGTCCCAGGACGTCTTTGCGCACCCGCGCATGCAATTCGACGCCGAGGAGCTTTAAACCCTGCGCGGCCCCGTTTGGGCGCGTGGGGTCCCGTGAAGTTTGGCCTCCTAAAGTTAGGTCCAATCTGATCGAGCTGATCTGAGGGAAAGTACCCCTCAGATCGGCCTTTTCGCCCTCAATTCGGCCCGATCACCTTGGACTTTTCTCCTCTGCTCCCTTAAGAACCCGCACCTACGCCCCTAGGTCTATCGAGTTTCGGCCGAGCTGAGTAAACCTTCCCCTCAGCTCGGCTCTCTTATTTCATCAAGGGCGGCTTACGATGAGTCTCTTATACGAGACTACTTCTCCGGATGAATAGTGTGACGCACCACTAGTGTGTCAGTAATATGGCTCCCGTCACATCATCTACTTTGCGATAGGAGTCCACTATGTCCAGCACTGGCAGCATCAGCGCATCCCCCGACGGCCTGTTGATGGCCCTCATTCAGTATCCCGTTCCGGTGGTCAATACCCCGGAAGACGTCCAGGCCAGCGTGGACGAAATCTGCCGCATGGTGGGTTCCACCAAGGCGGGCTACCCAGACCTCGACCTTATTGTCTTCCCGGAATATTCTTCCTCCGGTCTCAACACCAAGATTTGGTCCTATGATGAATTCCTCATCGGCCTCGATGACCCAAAGGTGGACCAGTTCAAGCAGGCCTGCAAGGACAATGATGTCTGGGGTGTCTTTTCCATCATGGAGCCAAACCATGAGGAAGGAAAGCCGCCTTTCAATACCGCCATCATCATCAACTCCGATGGTGAAATCGCACTGCACTACCGCAAGCTTCAGCCGTGGACTCCTATCGAGCCTTGGTACCCAGGCGATCTGGGCATGCCGGTTTGTGACGGCCCAAAGGGCTCCAAGCTTGCCGTGAACATTTGCCACGATGGCATGTTCCCTGAGCTCGCACGCGAGGCTGCATACAAGGGTGCCAACGTCTATATCCGTATCTCTGGCTACTCCACGCAGACCCAGGATCAGTGGATCATGACCAATAAGACGAATGCCTTCCAAAACCTGATGTACACCGCATCCGTAAACTTGGCTGGCTACGACAACACCTTCTACTACTTCGGTGAAGGCAACGTCTGCAATTACGACGGCCACATGATTTCTGAGGGCCACCGTAATCCCGGCGAGATCGTCACTGCCGAAATTTTCCCAGAGCTGGCTGACAAGGCCCGCATCAATTGGGGCTTAGAAAACAACATCTTCAACCTAGGTAATCGCGGATATGTGGGCTACCCCGGCGGTAAGACCGACAACTATCTCACCTGGGTCGAGGACTTGGCCAAGGGCGAGTACAAGCTGCCGTGGGCTGATGACGTCCGAATCAAGGACGGCTGGAAGTACTACCCGGACGGCCCGCAGCTCGGCCCGCTGCCGGACGAATTTAAGTAAGCTCCGCTAATCCAGCGTCAAAGCCCTGCACCCATCTCTATGGGCGCAGGGCTTTGACGTTGCTTAACGCACTGCCTTCTCTCTGTTAATACTCGTAGCCTTCAACCGCACCCATATCCGAATCCGCTGGCGCATCCGTATCTGCGCCAGATTCTGGTGTGTAGCCTGCATCTATATCGTCGTAGCTTTCGGAATAGTCCGAATCTGAAGGTGGAATGCCTCCGTTGCACAGCTCGGCCCATTCCTCAGGGTACTTATAGCGACCTTCCTCACCGCCGCAGACTCCTTCGGCTCGAACAGATCTCTTTAGCTCTGGAGTGTTGCAGAGTTCAGTTTGGTGCCAAGATCCATCGGAGAAGTGTCCAACTGCCCCTAATCCAATATCGCAATACAGTAACTCCGGCTCCGCGGCTGCAGCCTAGGGTTGGGTCTCCGGTTCAGGGGCAATGCTTTCTTCTGGTTCTTCGGTTTCGGTTTCTTCGCTGCTGGTCGTGGCGGAAGTGGTGCTGCTCGAAGAGATAGTAGCGCTCGAAGTGGAGGGAGCTGAAGAGCTAGTACTCGTCTCGGCGGGCGGCTCGGAATCAGGCGAGGAGCATGCGGAAAGGATGAGAGTAAGAGCAGCGCCCAAAAGTAGGGCAGGGGATTTGCGGGGCATGAAGGGCCTTTCGGAGAGTGAGCGCGGTATGCGCTGGGGAGAAGAGGTTTCTCCATAGATTAGCCCTATGCCGCGTCACCGGTGCGATTTGGATATGAACTAATCGGAGATCTTGACTCCGTGGGCTATTATTGCGGGTAATGAGTTCTGATTTTGATGCACAGTTTGATGCGGCATTCGAGGGACTGCCAGAAGACCCGGATGATGCCGTGCCGGAAGGCGCCGAAAATACGGCAGCCCCGCTTGATTATTCGCAATACACCGATACCCCGGAGGGATTCCGCTCAGGCTTCGTCTCCTTTGTTGGGCGCCCGAATACCGGCAAGTCCACCCTGACTAATGCCCTGGTGGGGCAGAAGATTGCGATTACCGCGGACCAGCCGGAGACTACCCGCCACACCATTCGCGGTTTGGTCCACCGCGATGATGCCCAGGTCATCGTCGTGGATACGCCGGGTCTGCACCGCCCGCGCACACTTCTGGGCGAGCGCCTCAACGAGGTAGTGAAAGACACCTATGCCGATGTGGATGTAATCGGCCTGACCATCCCGGCCGATGAAAAGATTGGCCCGGGCGACCGCTGGATCCTGGAAAACGTGCGCAGCATCGCGCCAAAGACCCCGATCATCGGCATCGTCACCAAGCTGGATAAAGCCAGCAAGGATCAGGTTGGTGCGCAGCTGCTGGCCCTGCACGAGCTGCTCTCCCAGGATGACCCGAATGCGGTAGTCATCCCGGTTTCCTCCAAGGAGGGTGTGCAACTGGATGAGCTGGTGCAGGTCATCGTGAACCACCTGCCGGAAGGCCCAAAGTTCTACCCGGATGATCACATCACCGATGAGGGCCAGGAAAAGCGCATCGAGGAGCTCATTCGTGAGGCCGCCTTGTCTGGCTTGAAGGCGGAGCTGCCACACTCGGTGGCGGTGCAGGTTGATGAGATGCTGCCGTCGCGCACCCGCGAAGGCGTGCTGGATATCCATGCCATTTTGTACCTGGAGCGCCCCGGCCAAAAGCGCATTATTGAGGGCAAGGATGGCCTGCGCTTCCGTCGCATTGTGGGCAATGCCCGCAAGGAGATCATCGAGCTGCTCGGCCACAACGTGTACTTGGATCTGCGCATCAAGGTGCTGAAGAACTGGCAGTCTGACCCGAAGTCGCTGGGTAGGCTCGGGTTCTAGACCACTATGCGCGAGAACTATCGTGACCGCGCAGTGGTCATCCGCACCTATGACTTTGGTGAGGCCGATCGCGTTATAGTCCTGCTTACCCGCGATCATGGCCTCGTGCGCGCGGTGGCCAAGGGCGTGCGTCGCGCCAAGTCGCGCTTTGGTTCGCGCCTGCAGCTCTTCGTCAACCTCGATGTCCAGTTATATGTGGGCAAGAACCTGGCCACCATCTCCCAGGCGGATACGGTCGACTATTTTGGCGCGCGCCTCATTGAGGACTATGAGCGCTACACGGCCGCGTGCGCGGTGCTGGAATCGGCCGAGCGCCTTGCGTTTGCCGACGCCGCCCATGACCCCTACCTCTACGAATCCGTCACCGCAACCTTGGAGCAGCTGCAGACCGCAGACCCCACTATGACGCTGGATGCCTTCTTGCTGCAGGCGATGGCACATGCCGGTTGGGCGCCCAGCCTTTTCAACTGCGCCCAGTGCAACCGGCCTGGCCCGCACCACGCCTTCCACCCTGCGGTAGGCGGCGCGGCGTGCCACGAATGTCGGCCGCCAGGTGCTGCGGAGGTAGATCCGGAAACCCTGCATCACCTGTGGCTTTTGGCGCATAGTCACCCGACGAATCCGACGAATGCGCAGAAGCAGGAGGGGCATCGCCTAGCGCGGGCGCACCTGCAGTGGCACATGGAGCGCAATGTTTCCGCATTGCAGGTTATGGAGCAGTAGAATATAGTCCGTGATTACGCCAGACCCGAACCGCACTTTGACCCCGCCGAATATCCCGGATGAGTTCATGCCGCGCCATATTGCGCTGGTCATGGACGGAAACGGCCGCTGGGCCCAGGAGAAAGGTATGAAGCGCACCGAGGGGCATAGGCGCGGAGAAGCCGTGCTTCTTGACGTCGTCGATGCCTGCCTTGCCGCCGGCGTTCCCTACCTTTCGGCCTATGCCTTCTCCACGGAGAATTGGCGCCGCAGCCCGGAGGAGGTCCGCTTCCTTATGGGCTTTAACCGCGACGTGCTGCGCCGCCAACGCGAGTGGCTCAATGAGCGCGGCGTGCGCGTGGTGTGGGCCGGCCGCCGCCCGCGCCTGTGGCGCTCGGTTATTAAGGAGCTCGAGGCCGCCCAGGAGCTGACCAAGGGCAATACCAAGATGACCTTGGCCATGTGCGTGAACTACGGCGGTAGGGCAGAGCTGGTGGATGGCTTTAGGGACATCGCCAAGCAGGTGGCCGCAGGCGAGCTCAACCCGCGCGATATCAAGGAAGAAACCATCGCGCAGCATCTTTATGACCCGAGCATGCCGGACGTGGATCTCTTCCTGCGCCCGTCCGGTGAGAAGCGCACCTCAAACTTCCTACTCTGGCAGTCCGCCTACGCGGAGATGATTTACCAAGACAAACTCTTCCCGGACTTCACTCCGGAGGACCTCTTCGCCGCCATCGAGGAGTATGCGCGGCGCGACCGCCGCTTCGGTGGCGTGAAGAAGTAGCGCGCAGCGCCAAAGCACTGCGCGGCTATTTTTCAGGGATGAATATGTCCTCGATGTGGCAGGAAAAGTGGCGCGCGATCTGGAATGCGAGGGGGAGCGAAGGATCGTAGCGCCCTTTTTCAATACTGATGACCGTTTGGCGTGAGACGCCAAGCTCCGTAGCCAAGCCCTGCTGCGAGAGACCTTTGCTCTCGCGAATCTCTTTTAGCCGGTTGTCCATGGTTTAGCTCGCTGCCCGCTTGTGGGCAAAGTAGCTAATGCCAAAGGTGCCGGCGACAAAAGTCCCTAAGATGATGGTGAGCGTGGTGCCGGAAACCTGGAATTCCCAGAAGGAAGAGGCTATGCCTAATGCACCTATGGCGATGAGAATGGCGTGCAGGGTGTTTTCGGAAGCCTGCGAATACCAATGGGATTCGATCGAATTTTCTGGGTCGGGCGTCGCCCCGCGGATGGTGGAGCGGTCCACCATAAAAAGCCAGCTAGCGGAGATAGCAACAGGCAGGAGACACAGCGAGTACACGGCAAACGCTAGCCATGGTGAATCTTCGTGTACGAACGCGGCCACGATGGCACCGGCGGCCGCCGCAAGGGTCGCGCCTGCAGCAACGGACAAAGTAATGAGCTTGGCTTGTGAGCCGCCAAACTTGGGGCGGCCAAAGCGAGTGGTCTGCATGGAAACCTCCTGTAGCAACGGTTTGTAAAGTGTGCTTGACACACACTATATGTCAAGGGCCCTTTACTGTAAAGGAGGCTTTACTATTTTGAGTAAATTCATTCTTAAGGATGAGTGGCAGCCTTTTAGGGTAGGGGCATGGCAGTGGATAACATCAGGTTGAAAGATGCGCTTATCGGAATCGCGGCCGTCGTTGCAATGGATGTTCTCTTAGTGGCGACAGTTTTTGCCGTGATGAAAGTTGGTTTAACCACGGGTGGGCTAGGCACGATCATGCCCATCGCGCTTGCTCTTTCAGTGGTGGTGCCGACGGCGGCATTGGTGCTTTACCTAAAACGACGGGGAATTGGTCTCGGCTTTATTCCCTTGGGTCGACGTGGGCGGCACTTATTGTGGCAGGTTCCCCTCGCTATTTTTATAGCTGGAGTCGCAGCCGCGATTGTGGGGCCGTTGTTGGGGTTATCGCCCTCGGAAAATACATCTTCAGCTGACGGTCGCGGCGCAATGGTGATTATTTCTTTAGCGTGCTACCTAATTTTGGCGCCGCTGATAGAAGAAATTGTGTTTCGCCGCCTGCCCATGGGGTACTTGGATCGCAGTGTTCCAGCGTTCGCCAGTGTGATTCTTAGCTCGCTGCTATTTGGTGCCGCCCATATTGCTCCACCGGTCATTGTCTATGCGACTTTCCTGGGGATGGGGTGCGCGTTAGTAACTCGCTTCCACAATTCGCTGCGTGCAGGCCTAATTTTGCACTTTGTTAATAACCTAACCGTGCAGTTGATTGCCATCTCAGCACTATAGTCTTGGCGTGAAATATGCTCCCAGTGTGCGCCGCAAAACAAAGACCTCAGGCTCCGGAAGTCGGAGGCTGAGGTTAGGGGAGGGGCGACTTAGAGGGGAGCCGCGAGCGCGATTATGCGGAGGCGGCGCAGTCGCTGCAGATGCCAAAGACCTCGGCATCGTGGCCGGTGAGCTCGAAGCCATAGTCCTTCGCTACGGAGGTGGCCCACTTTTCAATCGGACCGCCATCGATCTCCTCGGTGCGGCCACACTTGGTACATACCAAGTGGTGGTGATGGGCGTCGGTCTCGCAGTGGCGGTAGAGGGTTTCGCCATTGGGCATGTGGAGCGCGTCCACTGCATCGATATCGGTCAGGGACTGCAGGGTGCGGTACACGGTGGTCAGGCCCACCTTTTCCTCACGCTCTTGGAGCTCGTGGTAGATCTCCTTGGCGGAGGCGAATTTCTCCATTTCCCGCAGTACCTCGACAACCGCGGTGCGCTGCTTGGTATTGCGCGCGCCTAGTTTGGGAATACTGTCGTGTAAAGCCATGCCCTCAATATTATCAGTGCTTTTTCAATAACTGCACAGTCAGGCGGCTTTTTATGCAGGAGGGGAGGGGCTAGGAGGCGATCTTGGCGGCGTCGGCAAGCAGGTCCAAAACCCGCGGCGCAATGAGCGAGTAGGTTACCTCGCGGCCGCTGCGCTCGGAGTCCACGATGCCCGCCTGCTTGAGTACGCGAAGGTGCTGGCTGATAAGGGGTTGGGACTTGCCGGTGGCCTTGACCAGCTCGTGGACAAAGTGATCGCGCTCGGCCAAGCGGGAGATGATTGCGATGCGTAGGGGCGAATCGAGGGCAGCGATCACGCCGGCAGCCGCAGAAGTATTAGGGGCCTTGTAAGTGGTCGTCATAGGGAATGTCACCTTCAATTAAATACCTATTACCTGTCGGTCACTCTTATATTACCCGATACGTGCAATACATTGTATTTATTTCAGATTAAATTCACGCCCCAATCCCACCGCTGGGAAGTGCTTCGCGTTAGACTGAACGAGATCGTCAAGACTGTCCCCTACCAGAGGAGTCCGAAAACTAATGGCATCCGTCATCGATACCGTTGTAAACCTGTGTAAGCGCCGCGGCTTGGTCTACCAGGCAGGTGAAATTTACGGCGGTTCCCGCTCCGCGTGGGATTACGGCCCTCTTGGTGTAGAGCTCAAGGAAAACATCAAGCGCCAGTGGTGGCGCCACATGGTGCAGTCCCGCGCAGACGTCGTGGGCGTGGACACCTCCGTCATCCAGCCGCGCCAGGTCTGGGTATCGTCCGGCCACGTCGAGGTTTTCTCTGACCCGCTGGTGGAATCTCGCCACACCGGCAAGCGCTACCGCGCCGACGACCTGATTGAGGCCTACGAAGAAAAGCACGGCCACGAGCCGGAAAACGGCCTGGCAGACATCAATGATCCAGAGACCGGCCAGCCGGGCGACTGGACCGAGCCGAAGGCCTTCTCCGGCCTGCTCAAGACCTTCCTGGGCCCGGTAGACGACGAGCAGGGCCTGCACTACCTGCGCCCGGAGACCGCACAGGGCATCTTCGTCAACTTCAAGAACGTGATGACCTCTTCGCGCATGAAGCCGCCGTTTGGCATCGCGAACATTGGTAAGTCCTTCCGTAACGAAATTACCCCGGGCAACTTCATCTTCCGCACCCGCGAGTTCGAGCAGATGGAAATGGAGTTCTTCGTCAAGCCGGGCGAGGACGAAGAGTGGCACCAGTACTGGATTGATGACCGCTACAACTGGTACGTGGACCTGGGCATCAAGGAAGAAAACCTGCGCCTGTACGAGCACCCGAAGGAAAAGCTCTCCCACTACTCCAAGCGCACCGTGGACGTGGAGTACGCCTTTGGTTTCAAGGGCTCCAAGTGGGGCGAGCTGGAAGGCGTGGCCAACCGCACGGACTATGACCTGTCCGTTCACGCCAAGGGCTCGGGCGAGGATCTGTCCTACTATGACCAGGCCAACGAGGAGCGCTGGATCCCGTACGTTATCGAGCCGGCCGCCGGCCTGGGCCGTTCCATGATGGCCTTCCTGGTGGATGCCTACGACGAGGAAGAGGCTCCCAATGCCAAGGGCGGCACCGATAAGCGCGTGGTCCTGCGCCTGGACCGCCGCCTGGCACCGATCAAGGTGGCCGTCCTGCCGCTGTCCAAGAAGGAAGAGCTTTCCGAGCCGGCCCGCAAGCTGGCCGATAAGCTGCGCGCCCACTGGAACGTGGACTTTGACGTCTCCGGCGCCATCGGCCGCCGCTACCGCCGCCAGGATGAGATCGGCACCCCGTTCTGCGTCACCTTTGACTTCGACACCCTCGAGGACGATGCCGTGACCGTGCGCGAGCGCGACACCATGGAGCAGGAGCGCGTGAAGCTCGATGACCTCGAGGCTTACCTCGCTGCCCGCCTGATTGGGTGCTAGTAATGCATTACACCAGCTGGGATCGCTCCGACCGCGCAAAGCCCGTGCTCTTGGCCGAAGATGGCCCGGAGCAGTTGGGCGTATTCTCGGAGCATTCCGCGGAGGTGGACGGCCACTTCTGGCGCACCGAGGTCAGTGACCTTGGCGCTTCTGCCACGCTTGCCGACGGCTCCATTTACCGCCTCGCCGGCCGCCTCGGCCGCGATAAGCGCTTGGAAGCATCGCTCAACGGCCGGACGTTTACCTTCGTCAACGAAAACAGCGGCGACTGGATCATCGATGACGTCGATGACGAAAAGGTAGGTCAGTTTACCGCCCGCAATTCCGGCGTGCGCAAGTCCATCCTCGAATTCGAGCACGATGCCGAGGGCCTGACCACCGCCGAAATCGCCGGTCTGAGCTGGTTTACCCGCGTCATCTTGGATGCCACCACCCAAGGCAAAGCCTGGGTTTGGATCATCACCTTGGTCCTAGCGTCCATCGTCGCCCTCGTCGCGCTATTCGTCCTCTAATGCCTATCCAGTGGACTTGGCGCGCGGGCGCTCTCACCAACGCCGAGGGGCACGAGCTTGCCTCAGTGCGCGACGGCGTGCTTGCCACCGCCGCCGGCGAGCGCCTCGCAGTAGAATCCTCGCTGGATTCTTCCTCCCCGCGGTTCTTCCTGCGCGCGCAGACCGCCGCGGGCGAGGATTTCTCGGTCACCCAGGCCGGAATCACCGTCACCCGCCTGCGCGCGACCTGCGGGGGCCGCGAGTACCTGCTGGAGCGCCGCAACCCCTTCCGCCGCGAGCGCCGCATCGTGGCCCGCGTCACGGGCACCGAGGTTGCCAGCACCGCACCGGCCGGCGACGGACTGCGCGTGAGCGTGGGCGAGCTGCCGGAGCTCGACGCCATCTTCTTGAGCTATGCCTGCGCGCTTCTCGACGCCACCCCGCGCACCCTGCGCACCTAGCCCGTTACCTGCGGAGTAGGGGAGCCGGGCCGGTGGTGCGCCGATTCGGCGGGTGCTAGAAGGAACCGCCGCGGAAGCCGCCTCCGCCGCCACCGCCGAAGTCTCCGCCGCCAAAGCTTCCTCCGCCGAAGCCGCCGCCTCCGAAACCTCCGCCGAAGCCGCGGCCGCCGCTGAGCATCTGGCCGATGACCACGCCGGTGACGATGTTATTGGCGGCATTGCCCATCTGTTGGCGCTGCTGGCGGCGACGGTGTTCGTCCATGTCATCCTTGGCGCGCTGCAGCGCCGCCTGAGCCGCGGCCACTGCCTCGCGGGAGGACTGCAGCGCGGCGCGGATATCGTTGCGCTCGGTGTGGAGGGCTTGGGCGTGGAGACGTTTGGCGTCGGCAAGCGCGGTGCGCGCACCCGAGCCGATGATGCGACCGCGGGAGGAAATGAGGTCTTCTGCGGCCTGGATATTGGATTCCGCCACGGAAATCTGCTGGCGGAAGAGGTCTAGCTGGCGCGCGTGCGTGGAGGTCTTCTCGCGCACGCGGTCGAGCGCCTCATCTAGCTCGGTATCGATGGAGGTCAGCGCGGTGTGCTGGCCCAACGGATCCTGTTGGCCGTGGGCCTTGGCCTCATCTACGGCGCTGCCGGCGCGGCCGAGCAGCTCTTCGAGTTTGTCCCAATCCGCGGTGGTTCCCTGGGCCTTGCCTTGGCGCTCGAGCTCGCGGGCCTCGTTGATCTCGCCCTCGACCTCGGCAATAAGCGCCTCGAGATTGCCGCGGGCGGTGGCGATATTCTCCTCGGCGTTTTCCACGCCGGAAATGAGGCGATCCGTCATCTCGCAGGCGTGCTCGATATCGCGAATAAGTCCCACCAGCGGACCCTGCTGGCCGGCCGGCTGGGCCTGGACCCCTCGGGCCTTGTCGAGCAGTTTCTCGGCCTCATCGAGCGAAGCGGCGGCAAGCTCGGGGTTATCGGCAATGGAGGAGAGCACGTGCTCGTCATAGTTGGACTTCAGGCCGGCCAGCGTGGACTCGGCCTCCGGCAGGCGGGCGCGCAGGCCCACGGTGCGCTGGGTGAGCTCGTCCAGCTTTTCATCGGAGTGGATGAGCAAGTCGCGCATCTTGGCAAACTCCTCGGCCTGCGCGTCGAGGGCGTCATCGGCCTGGCCGCAGGAGGAGACGATTTCTACCAGCATCTGGCGGCGCTCGGCCGGGGACTCCGGCACGGCATCATCCAGGCGCTGGCGCAGGTGGAAGGCCTTTTGCAGGGTAGAAGTGGAGTGGTTCATCGCCTTGGTAAAGGGGCGCACGCGCTCGGGGCCGAACTCGGAAAGCGCGATATTGAGCTCCTCCTTGCCGCGGCGGATGGACTCATCGGTAGAGACCAACTCCTCCTGGGCCAGCTGGTCCAAGGTCTTCAGCGGCAGGCGGTTTAACTGATCAGTATCGTCCGGGGCAATCTCGCGGGCAGACTCCAAGGTCTGCGCATTATTCTTCTTGGTAGTGCGGCGCGAGTAGTACATGATTCCGCCACCGGCGGCGACGATGGCGGCCGCGCCACCGCCCAGCCACGCTAGGCCAGAGGAATCGGAGGCGGAGCTATTTGAAGCGGAGTTGCCCAGGGCGGCGTCGGCAAGCGCGAGGGCCGAAGCACCGTACTCGTCGCTGGCCAGCTTGTCATAGGCGGCGTCATACATCTGGTCGAGCCGGCCCTGCGGCCAATCCTTGCCGGTCTGCACGCCCATCTTTCGGTCATTGATGGATAGCGCATAGACCGCGGAATTCGGCCCCTTGTCCTTGACCGCCTGGCCGGCAAAGCTCTCCGGATCCGTGCCCAGCTCATCGGTGATATAGACAAAGAGCGTCAAGTGCTCGTCCTTTTGCAGCTGGGTAATCTTCTCCCTGAGCTCGGCCTTCTCTTGGGTGCTTAATACACCCGCATCATCGGTAACCTTTTCCGTTAGGGCTGCCGTATCGGTGCCCTGCGCCACCGTGGTGGTCTCGGCGGCGAAGGCAGACCCCGCACCGACGGAGGTGCAGCCTAAAATGAAAGCGGCAATGGCCGCGCGGCCCAAACGTGCACTCAAATTCATGCCCACCACTTTACCGGCTTAACTTTGTGCTCTGGCAGGTAATGTAGTGGGGCAGTGAAGTACGCAATTGTTTTAGGAACCGCCCAATACGATGGCCGCCCCTCCCGCATCCTGACCGGCCGCCTGCGCCACGCCGGCGAGCTCGCCACCACCGAGGGGCTGGAGGTCATCACCGTGGGCGGCAAGCTGCCCGGGGATAGGTTTACTGAGGCCGGCGTCGGCCGCACCTACCTGCGCGAGCACTTCCCGCACCTGACCGTGCACGCGGTGGAGGAGGGGATGGATACCCGCAGCTCCCTCAGCGCGGTCAAGGAAGCCTTCGCGCTTTCCGACGCCACCATCATCACCGATCCCCTCCACCGCCTGCGCACCGCACTCATCGCCCGCCAAGAGGGCATCGCAGCCACCGTCTCCGGTACGCCGTATTACCCGGCCGCGCGCTTTTCTAAGCCCTGGTGGCGCTACCTTGCCCACGAAACCGGTGGCGTAGCCTACGCGCTGGTGGCCGGCCTGTTACCGCCGCGCGGCGCCGCGGCGCTGCGCAATGGGTTCTACCGCGTGGAGCAAGTGCTGCGCCCCAATCAGAAGCTGCGGCATGAGACGATTCAGCAGGAAGACGACCGCGCTTAGGCCACGTTGCTCACCCAAAAGGCCTGTTCGCGGAATAAACTTGGCGCCGTGACCTATTCTTATTCCGCCGCCGACTTTGCCCGCCTGGCCGATGAAAAGCCGAAGGGCTCAGCCTTCCACCCCGTGGAGGAGCACCGCGGGCTCTTCGCCCGCGACCGAGCCCGCGTGCTGCACTCGGCGGCGCTGCGCCGGCTAGCGGATAAAACGCAGGTCGTCGGCCCGCGCGACGGCGATACCCCGCGCACCCGGCTGACACACTCGCTGGAGGTCGGCCAAATCGCGCGCAGCATTGGCTCCGGGCTCGGCCTCGATCCCGATCTTTGCGATATGGCCGGGCTTACCCATGACATCGGCCACCCGCCCTATGGCCACAACGGCGAGAATGCGCTCAATGAGGTCGCCCTCAACGGCTTCGAAGGCAACGCCCAAACCCTGCGCATCCTCACCCGCCTGGAACCAAAGGTCATCGTGGACGATGCCAGCGGCGTGCCGCAAAGCTATGGTCTCAACCTCACCCGTGCCGCCCTCGACGGCGCCTGCAAGTACCCTTGGACCAAGACCAATCCCGATGGCAGCACCAACCGCAAGTACGGCGCCTACGATGAGGACGCGCACTTACTGGAGTGGCTGCGCGAGGGCCATACCGATAACCGCAAGTGCATCGAGGCCCAGGTCATGGACTGGTCCGATGACATCGCCTACTCCGTGCACGACGTGGAAGATGGCATCATCTCCCGGCGCATCTCATTGAACGTGCTCTGGGACTTAGTGGAGCTCGCCCAATTAGCAGAAAAGGGCGCCAAGGCCTTCGGCGGCACCGCCGATGAGCTCCTGGAAGCGGCCGATAGCCTCCGCAACTTAAGCGTTATCAACGCCATCGGTGACTTTGACTATTCCTTGCGCGACTACGCCAACCTGAAGAAGATGACCTCGGAGCTCGTCGGCCGCTACGTGGGCGCAACCGTTGGCGCCACCAGCGAGGCCAATGCCGAACTCATCGCCTCCAATAGCCTTGGCCGCATGCACGGCGACCTCGTTGTACCCAAGCAAGCCGAAGCCGAGGTCAAGCTGCTCAAAACCATCGCCGTCCTCTACGTCATGGACGAGCCCGCCCACCTCGCACGCCAAGACCGCCAGCGCGAGCGCATCTACCGCGTCTACGACTACCTGGTAGCCGGCGCCCCCGGCTCCCTCGATGCCACCTTCCGCCTGTGGTGGGAGCAGGCCGATTCCGACGCCGCCCGCGACCGCGCCATCATCGACCAAATTGCCTCCATGACCGAATCGCGACTGGAGCGCCTGGCTCGGCGGAGCGCGGAGCTGTCTGGGTTCCTCAGCTAAACCTGGCCCACCCAGCACCGCTAGAGTTAGGTCGAAACTCATCAGGCCGATCTGAGCGCGAAAAGGCCGAATTGAGAGCTCACAACCCTCAATTCGGCCTGATGTCTATGGACCTAACGCCCCAGCCTGAGCCCCCAGGGCCCGAGTCGCTAGCGCACCAACTTCACGCCCTGATCCTCCAAAACGGTGGCAACGCCTTCCAACTCTGCGTCCGCGACTTCCATGTCGGAGGCAATGATGACGGTGGTGCGCTGCTCGCGTAGGAAGTCCGCCAGGTCATCGAGGTTGCGGGGGCCGCAGTCCTCGCAGCCGCGAGTGCGGCCAAGCGCGTTGAAGAAGTCCGCGCGGGTGCGGATGTGTTCAGTAATGAGGATGCGTTGCATTATTACTCCTCCGCGTCCGGGATAGAACAGAAGCTTTCATAGTGGTCATCGGTGTAGTACCACACGTCCGGGTCGGTCTCGCTGCCGCCGCCGGTGATAATGCGGCGGGCGCCGCGGTTCTTACTGCCCGGGGTTTCTACCGTGTATTCGCGGTAGTAATTCTTGTCCTGCTGCGGCAGGCGTCCCTCGTAGTTGCCAAAGCGGGCATTGTCATTATCCGGGTAGTCATAGGGGCCACCGGCCAAGATATCGTCCGCGGTGTCCTTCGCCTCGGCGGGGAGGGAGGACATCTCGCAGGTATCGGCGTCGCCAGCCTTAGCGCCTCCTGCGGACTCGGACGGAGAGGAGGCGGAAGAAGCAGAGGAATCACCATCGCCGCCGAGGTCGAAGCCGAAGTAGCCTGCGACGACGGCAAGCGCAAGGCCACCGAGGGCTACTGGGAGCGATTTCTTAGACGCTTGGGACTTGGGCATACCTTTATTCTTGCAGGTGCAGCGACAAATACCGAAATCGGCCGGCGCTCCCAACAAGGCCAAAAATTCCCCCGTCACGGGGGTGGGTAAAGGCATGCGGAATACACCCCATCAGAGGGTAATTTCCGCCCAAACCGTGAACCCACAGACACCACACCATCCTGGCCAAGCCATTTGAACATTCCCGCCGCGCGCGGGGTAGTCTGTACGCATGGCAAAAGGCAGAATTCCGGACAGCGACATCCAAGCTATCCGTGAACGCGCGCCTTTAGAAGAGATCGTGGGCGAGTACGTTCAGCTCAAGCCCGCCGGACACGATTCGCTCAAGGGGCTGAGCCCCTTCAAGGATGAAAAGACCCCGTCCTTCCACGTGCGCCCGCAGCGCGGTTACTATCACTGCTTTTCCACCGGTAAGGGCGGCGATGTCTTTAGCTTCCTGATGGAAATGGAGCAGGTCTCCTTCCCCGAGGCAGTGGAAGCGGTAGCGCAGAAGATTGGCTATCACATCAACTACCAGGGCGGTTCCACGGGCGCGCGCAATGAGAAGCCCGGCACGCGCCAGCGCCTCATCGCCGCGAATAAGGCCGCGCACGAGTTCTACCGTCAGCAATTGGAGACCCCGCAGGCGGCCACCGCACGCGATTTTCTGCTGGATCGCGGCTTTTCCCGCGAGGTCATCTATGACTTCGAGTGCGGCTATGCGCCGGAGGGGTGGGATACCGCCACCAAGCACCTGCTTCGCCTAGGCTTTTCCTTCGAGGAGCTGGAGGCGGCCGGTATTTCCAAGATGGGCAAGCGCGGTCCCATTGACCGCTTCCACCGCCGCCTGCTGTGGCCCATCAAGGACCTTTCCGGCAACGTCATTGGCTTTGGCGCCCGCAAGCTTTTCGATGACGACAAGCTCGGCAAATACATGAACACCCCGGACACCATGCTCTATCACAAGTCCAAGGTGCTCTTCGGACTCGATCTGGCCAAGCGCAATATCGCCGATAATCACCAGGCCGTGGTGGTAGAGGGCTATACGGACGTCATGGCCATGTACGCCGCAGGCGTCAAGACCGCAGTGGCATCGTGTGGCACCGCCTTTGGCGGCGAGCACCTCCAGGTGCTGCGCCGGCTGATGCTGGATGATTCCTACTTCAACGGCGAGCTCATCTATACCTTCGACGGTGATGAGGCAGGGCAGAAGGCCGCCATGCGCGCTTTTGATGGCGAGCAGAAATTCACCGGCCAGTCATTCGTCTCCGTGGCGCCAGACGGCATGGACCCGTGCGATCTGCGCCTACAGAAGGGCGATGCCGCCGTGCGCGAGCTCATCGCGGACCGCATCCCCATGTTCGAGTTCGTCATCCAATCCGTCATCGCGGAGTACCGCATCGATACCGCGGAGGGCCGCCTGCAGGCCCTGCGCCGCGCAGTCCCCGTGGTGGCGCAGATCCGCGATCAGCCTCTCCAGCGCGAGTACGCCCGCCGCCTGGCCGGTTGGGTGGGTTGGGCCAATCCGGAGGAGGTCCTCCAGCAGGTCCGCGCGGAGGCGCGCAAGCCCAAAAAGGCTGAAAAACCCACCATCCGCCGCTTCGATAACGCGAAGCAGCAGCCGGCGCAGCAGGACGTGCCGATGATCCATCCGCCGAGCCCCAAGGAAACCCACCTGTGGCCACAGCGCGAGGCCCTCAAATTGGCCTTGCAGATGCCGCAGGTAGCCGGCTCGTACTTCGATGGCATTACTGCCGACGCCTATACTAACGACGCCTACCGCCTCGTCCGCCAGGCAATTTCTACCGCCGGCGGCGCCGCCCAAGGCGCGTCCATGCCCGCCGTGGAATGGATTGCCGCCGTTGCCGGCGAGATGCAGGATCTCACCGGCCGCAATTTCGTCTCCGAGCTCGCCGTAGAAGCAATCCTGCCTACCGACGTCGGCCCCGAAAAATACGCCGACTCCGTCCTTTCCCGCCTGCAAGAAACCGTGGTGGGCGATCAGATCGCCCAGCTCAAAGCTCGCCTCGGCCGCATGCGCCCCTCTGATGATGAGGCCAGCTATAACTCGCTCTTCGCCGACCTCGTTGCCCTCGAGCAGGCCCGCCGCGAGCTCAATGACCGCGCCTTCCGCGGCACGCCTCCCCAGGCATAAAAATCTCCCCTCGACACGAACCCAAACGAGGTACGCGCTGAGGGGAGGGGAGAGGCCTAAAGGCTAGCTTGCTGCCGCCCTAGTCCTCATCAGGCTCATAAATGCGGTCCGCATTATCCACCTGCGATCCGCGCAGCCGGCCCTTGCCCTTGCGCTTGGAGGACAAATCGCGAACCTCGCGCATGCGCGGTTCTGGGTCCAGGCGATTAGCCACCGCCTTGCGTGCCGAGGTGACAGCGGACTTAGTCACGGGGGAGTTGACGGCCTTTTCGTAGGCGCCCTTGATCTGGTGGTAGCGCTTGCGGCCAGCCTTAGTGCCAAAAACGTATCCTGCTGCGGCGCCGAAGACGAATTGGATCATTATCTAGCGTGTCCCCTTATTCCTGTGCGAGTAAAAGTTCCCCACCAGCCTACCGCGAAGCCTAGCCGCGCGCCGCCAGCCACGAGTGAGGGGTAGCGCTAACCCCGCATTGGACTAGCTCTTTTCATGGCGCGGAATACGCGCTAGTTTAAGTGTGTGGAAAATAACAAGCGCAGGGATTCGGCGGCGGCCTCAGCAGTAGCGCTGGCCGCGCTTTTTACCGCGAGCATTTCTGCGGAATCCTCCGGCCACCATCCGGAGGCGGCCGCGGCGCACCAAGGCCCCAATTGGCCTGAAGAGTGCTGAGTGATGACCGCAATGGTCTACCCACCAATCCACAATTGTGCATGCGGGTTTAGCGTCATGTTCACTTCCCCTTAACTTTAGCTAGATATTATTCGTGGGAATTTGATGCTAGTTAAAGGTTTCTACGTTGAACTATCGGAATAATCTTCGCCCCGCAGTGCGTGTGCTCGCCCTATGCGCAGCCACTGGTCTGATAGTAACCCTCGCACCGACGGCTGCAGCCTTCCCCGTATCCGTGCCCCAGCTGCGCGATCCCGTCACCCAGCACACCACCGGTGCAACCCCAGTCCAGCACCCCGGCGCCCCGGTTCCAGAGCCGTTTAGCACGGACTATATCGCGGGCTTTGAATCCGATGTTTCGTCTTATCAATTTGGCAACTACTGGCAGGTAGTCCAGCTCTTTGACCACATAAAGGCCCAGCCAGAAATCCGCCAGGAAAATATGGACAAGGCCGTGGCCATCAACAACGCCGCAGCCGGCGACCCCGCTCTGATCCAGCGCGCGCAGGCCGACGCCAAAGCCAGCTCCACCAGCGTGCTCAACGCCGTCTCTGATTCCATGGGCAAGAACCTAGGCGATGCCTTCCGCGCCGCCTTGGCCGAGCACCGACTGCCCAAAACCGAATACCTGCTAGGCAATGGCTACGCCGCACGCGCAGGCGGACTGGCCAGTTCCACGATGTCAGAGAAGTACTACTTCAACTATCAGCGCCCGTACCAGCGCGCGCCGCAGGCGGTCAAGCGCTACGACGATGGCTCCAAGGATCTCTATCCCACCTCGCCAGCTTTCCCTTCGGGCCATACCAATCAGGCAACGTGGATTACTACGCTGATGTCCTTCATGTTGCCGGAGGTAGGCCCACAGCTCATGCTGCGCGGCGCGGAGGCCGGCAACCACCGCGTAGTCCTAGGCGTGCATTACCCGCTGGATGTCATCGGCGGCCGCATGACTGGCCAAGCCGCCGCAGCCGACCGTTTGAATGACAAGCGCATGCGCCATGCCCTATGGGAAGCCTCGATGGAAGTGCGCAAGGAAATTAAGTGGCGCACCGGCAAGACGGTGGAAGAATTGGTGGCCCAGGATAGGGAAGAGGGTACTGACTACCGCTCCACCCAGGATGCGGTCGCCGAATATTCGAAGTTCATGGACTATGACTTCGCCCCGCGCTACCGCACCTACGCCCCGATGGTCGTCCCACAGGCCGCCCCAGTGCTGCTAGCCGCATCCCATCCAGAGCTCAGCTGGGACCAACGCGCCGAGGTGCTACGCCAGACTGCGCGCCCGGCCGGCAACCCGCTGGACTGGCAGGCAGAAGGCGGCTCCTGGCAGCGCCTCGACCTAGCCCGCGCCATGGCTGCCACGGTGACTATCACCCCAGACGGCGGCGTGAGTGTCAGCGGCTAGCGATTCCAACATTCTGCGCGGGGGTACAACGCTTCCGCACATGGTTCAATAAAGAAGTATCCCCATCAACCAAAAGGAAATGAGTAATGACTAAGCCCAAGGTAATGACCATCTACGGCACCCGCCCGGAGGCCATTAAGGTCGCCCCTGTGATTAAGGCGCTGGATAATGATGAGCGCTTTGAATCCATCCCGGTGTCCACTGGTCAGCACAAGGAAATGCTGGAGCAGGTCAATTCCATGTTCGGCATCACCCCGAAGCACGATCTGGGCCTGATGAAGCCGGGCCAGGGACTCAATGAGATTGTTTCCCGCGCGATTGCGGGTCTGGATTCCATTATTGAAGAAGAACAGCCGGATGTCATTATCTCTCAGGGCGATACTTCTACCGCCATGGCCGCAGCACTCGCTGGCTTCCACCGCGGCGTAAAGATTGTGCACCTGGAGGCGGGCCTGCGTACCGGCGATATCCACTCGCCGTTCCCTGAAGAGGCTAACCGTAAGCTCATCGGCCAGGTAGCCGAGCTGCACTTGGCTCCTACCGCTGGATCGATGGAAAACCTGCGTCGCGAGAACGTGCGCTCCAAGGACATTGTGGTCACCGGCAACACTGTTATCGATGCCCTATTGGAAGCAGCATCCTGGGGCACCAAGTTCGAGGATCCCGCTCTGCAGGAGGCCGCAGATTCCGACAAGCGCCTCGTCGTTGTGACCACCCACCGTCGCGAAAACCTGGAAGCTATGAAGGAGATTGGCGGCGCAGTCAAGGATCTGGCTGAGGCCTACCCAGAGATTAACTTCGCTCTGCCGCTGCACCTTAATCCCAAGGTGCGTAAGGCGGTTCTCCCTGAGGTTGAGCACCTGCCGAATATCATCATCACCGATCCTCTGCCGTATGACCAGTTCACCCAGCTGCAAAACCGCGCGACCATCATCCTTACTGATTCCGGCGGAGTCCAGGAAGAGGCTCCCGCGCTGGGCAAGCCGGTTCTGGTTATGCGCCAAAACACGGAGCGCCCCGAGGCCGTTGTCGCCGGCACAGTGAAGCTGGTGGGTACCAACCGTGAGCTCATCGTGGCCGAGGCTAAGCTTTTGCTTTCCGACGACGCCGCTTTCCAAGCCATGGCCAACGCCGTTAACCCTTATGGCGATGGCAAGGGCGCGCAGCGCGCCGTCGCCGCCATTGCCGAGCTGACAGGTGTGGGCGAGCGTGAAGCTGATTTCCGTCCGGAGATCGACGCTTCCAAGTCCTTTCGAAGCGAGGAATAAGCCGCGCGAATGGTGGCTATAGCGGATATAATTAAGGCATGAAACCGCTGGATATCCGTTGTAACCACCAAGAGCGTATGAAGGCCGCCGACATCTTGGGAGATGCACTGTCGGCAGGTCAGATTGACCTCACTGAATTCGAAAAGCGTTCGGCCGATTGTGAGGGCGCCACCACCCGAGGCGAGCTTATCGAGCCCCTTGCTGACCTTGTTGAAAGCCCGGAAACAATCCTCTTTGGTGCCCACAGCCAGGTCACCAAGGTCTACTCTGGCCACCAAGAATCCAATGCCATAGCCAAAGTTGAGCAGGCGATGAAGCAGATTCAGCCTTCGGTGGGGCAGCCGCAATCCCTAGCACTGGGCATCTTCGGTGGCTCCACGGTCAATGGCGGGGCAGTAGCCCGTACCCTGACAGCTATTGGAGCTTTCGGCGGTGTTGACATCGACCTGACCGGCGTAGCCCTTCGTAACCGTACGACCACCATCAATGCGGTAGGAGTTTTCGGTGGTGCCGATGTCTACATCCCAGAGGGCTTCCGCGTCCGCGTTGGTGGCTTTGGTCTTTTTGGCGGGCATGACCTCAAGGTCGAGCACGGCGCCATCCACCCGAATGACCTTCCCGTGGACGCACCAGAAATCATCGTCAACTGCTACAGCCTCTTTGGCGGAGTGGATGTGCATGTGGGACGCCGCTATGGTGCGTAAAAAGGCGATTTTGACGACACTCTTGTCGCTCTCATAGGGCGATTTAGGGCCGCGTACTACGGATAGATTGCGGATCTATTCCTCGTTAGCTGTAGAAATCCGATTGTCAACTGTGAATTACCCGGTGAAGTGTTGAATGACATGGGTGCATCAGCAAAATAGCTGAGACCAGTGCAAGTGTGATTTTCCACTCTCAACGGAGGGGCAGATTTCTGGACATTCATTCGGTGGAGTCAAAACCGGCCTAAACGACACGATGTGTTGGTGAGGTTGTACGGCTAGCCGGTCTGGCGTGCTGATATTAGGACTATTTCACT
>NZ_JASPHM010000006.1:0-144025 GCF_030229215.1 Corynebacterium sp. MSK150 | reverse complement strand
TCGTTGGCGGCTCGTACAAACTTACTCAAATCATTGAACCCTGTCAAATCCTTGAACCAAGCCCGTACAAAATTCGCAAAGAAGTAACCTCCCGGCTACCTCGCGGCGACTTGGATTAATGTAGTCCAACCCCTCCAACAATGACAAATCCCCAGCACACAACGGAAAACGTTGGGCTGGGGACGTCGTTAAAAGAGCTCTTCTTCTTGAGTTCTTTCAATTGTGGCGCCGAGGCGCTGCAGGTTTTCTACAAAGTTGGGATATCCGCGGTCAATGTGGAAAACATCGTGGACCGTAGTGGTCTCATCCGCACATAGTGCAGAAAGTACGAGACCGGCACCCGCACGGATATCGGAACTCCACACGTGAGTAGAAGAGAGTCGTTCTTTACCGCGGACTACTACATGGTGGCCGTCAACCTGGGCGTCGGCACCCAAGCGCAGCATTTCATCCACAAACCGGAAACGGGATTCAAAGACATTCTCCGTAATGACGGTCGTTCCGTCCGCAATAGCAGAGATGCCAATAGCCATCGGCTGCAGGTCGGTGGGAAATCCCGGAAATGGGAGGGTCTGGTAGTCCACAGCCTGTGGTCGCTGGTCCATGCGCACGCGGAAACCATTCTCATAGGTCTCTAGTTCCGCGCCGGCGGACTTCAGCTTTTCTAGCGGCAGGTGCAGGTGGCGCGGGGAAATTCCACCCACGGTGATATCACCCTGGGTCATGGCTGCAGCATACGCCCACGTGCCTGCCACAATTCGGTCACCAATAACCTCATGCTGGGCGGGCTGCAGCTTATCGACGCCGCGGATGGTCACCACTGAGCTTCCCTCACCCTCGATGTCGGCACCCATGGACTTGAGCATGGTGCACAGATCGACGATTTCCGGCTCGCGAGCTGCATTATGGAGGACGGTTTCACCCTCGGCGAGAACCGCAGCGGTAAGGATATTTTCGGTTGCGCCTACGGACGGGAAGTCTAGGCGGATATTCGCACCACGCAGGTGCGTAGCCTCTGCCACAACGGCACCATGCTCAATACGGGTGGTGGCGCCGAGCTTTTCTAATCCGGTCTGGTGCATATCTAGCGGACGGGAGCCAATCGCGTCACCACCGGGCAACGCTACCTTTGCGTGGCCACAGCGTGACGTCAAAGGCCCGAGCACGCAGACGGATGCGCGGAATTGGCGGACCGCGTCGAAATCCGCGTTGGATTGCGGCTGTGCAGGGGTAGTAATCCGGACCTCAGAGCCCTCGATGACTACCTCGCAGCCGAGCCCCTCAAGAACCTTCTTCATGAGGGGGACGTCCAGAATTTCTGGGCAGTTGGTCAGCGTCGTAGTGCCCTCCGCCAGCAAGGATGCGGCCATGAGCTTCAAGACGCTATTTTTTGCGCCATCTACTTTAACCGTGCCCTCAAGGCGGGCACCGCCGGAAACAATAAACTGATCTTTCACAACTGCCTACGCTACCGGTTCTTAAGGCAACGCGCCGATGCGACGGGCGGCATTAACCGCCTCGTAGCGGGTATGCGCACCGAGTTTACGCATTACCGAGCGCAGATAAGACTTCACAGTTTCTGCGCCGATCCCCATCTCCTCAGCTGCTTCTACGTTGGTATGGCCTAGGGCCACACAAGAGAGCACGTCGAGCTCGCGGGCGGAGAGCTTGGTGGATTGCTTCACGCGCACCGGCGAGACCATCTGGTCACACAGCGTCTCTAGCTCCTTGCGCAGGTCTTCGTCTTCTACGCGGTTGGCCAACATGCGCAGCTTGGAGTGGGTGGAGCGGACCTGTTCCCACTCGGCACCGTTCATGACGTGGCCCCGAGCCGCTCCACCCTTGGACCCATCGGCACGTCGCATGGCGGAATTAACGGCCAGGTCTTGCTCGAGGGTGCGCGCGGTCATCGTCACTTCTTCAATGACCTTATCGCCCAAACGAACTGGGGAGTGCACGCCTACGTAGAGGACACCGCGAATTTCGCGCTGCACCGTAACGGGCACGGCCACGATAGAGTGCAGGCCTTCGTCTTGGATCACGCGGTCGTTCTCGTGCGAAATGGTGGTGGCACGAGTGTAATCGGATACACCTACCGCGCGGCGAGTGCTGACCACTCGCCCACCTACACCGACGCCAGAGTCAATGATCAGATTCTGCAGCGCTGGGGTGCGTAGCCCCACCCACTGTGTGATCTGCAGGCGATTATCGGGCAGCAGCGTGGCGTACATCGTCACCGGAATACCTGTAGCGGTCTTCAGGGACGACAGGGCCGCGCGTACGGATTCTTCATCATCTTTGAGGCGATGCGACTCCATGAGACTCTTTCCTCGTCGGGGGTAACCAAGCAGGTGTACCCGTCCTCCCCCGGGAATTTGGGGACAAGCGGGCAACTGAGTGGAAGTATAGACAGCATGTGGGGGTAATTCGAAATCGCCCTCGGCTTATCCGGCGTTGCAATCCCACATGAAATGCCCGAATGCCCGGTCTAGAATTTATATACTGACTGGTCTACTTGTGTAGTGTACGCTTGCGTTGTACGCGATTTGAACCCAAATCTGATTCCCAAAGGAGTCCACAAAATGGCTGTCTACAACAACATCATGGAAACCATCGGCGGCACCCCGCTGGTCCGCCTGAACCGCCTTACCGAGGGCAAGGGCGCTACCGTGCTTGCCAAGGTGGAGTCTTTTAACCCGGCAAATTCCGTGAAGGACCGCATCGGCAAGGCCATCGTTGAGGCCGCTGAAAAGTCCGGTCAGCTCAAGCCGGGCGGCACCATCGTGGAGGCCACCTCCGGCAATACCGGCATCGCCCTGGCGCTGGCTGGCGCCACCTTGGGCTACAAGGTCATTCTGACCATGCCGGAGACCATGTCCAATGAGCGCAAGGTGCTACTGCGTGCCTACGGAGCAGAAATCGTACTGACCCCTGGTGCGGCTGGCATGCAGGGCGCCGTCGACAAGGCGAATGAAATCGTCGCCGAGAACGATAACGCCATCCTTGCCGCACAGTTCGCTAACGAGGCAAACCCGAAGATTCACGAGGAAACCACCGGCCCAGAGATTTGGGAAGACGCCGAGGGTAAGGTTGACGCCTTCGTTGCTGGTGTAGGCACCGGCGGCACCGTTACCGGTGTGGGCCGCTTCCTGAAGTCCAAGAACCCAGACCTGCACTTGGCTGCGGTTGAGCCGTCCGACTCCCCTGTCCTGTCTGAAGGCCACGCTGGCCCGCACAAGATTCAGGGCATCGGCGCTAACTTCGTTCCTGAGGTACTTGACCGCGAGCTTCTCGACGAAGTCTTTACCGCCACCACCGAGGAGTCCATCAAGGCATCCCGCGACCTGGCTACCCAAGAAGGCCTGCTGGTTGGCATCTCCGCCGGCGCCAACGTTTCCGCAGCTCTGAAGCTGGCGGAGCGCCCAGAGTTCGAGGGCAAGACCATCGTGGTTGTCCTGCCGGACTTTGGTGAGCGCTACGTCTCCACCATCCTCTTCGAGGACATCCGCGAAGCTTAAATTACTTCGCTTGAATAAAAGCACCCGCCAACCTTGGCGGGTGCCTTTTTTATGCCAGTACTATGTGGGCATGAACATTATGAGCTACATCCGTGAAGACTTAGCAAATGCAAGAGATCACGATCCGGCCGCACGTGGCGACGTCGAAAATGCAGTAGTTTACTCCGGTCTCCACGCGGTGTGGTCTCACCGCATTTCGCACTGGATGTGGAAGCGCGGGCTGCGCGGGCCCGCGCGCATCTTGGCGCAGATTAACCGCTTCTTTACCGGCGTGGAGATCCACCCAGGCGCAACTATCGGCCGCCGCTTCTTTATTGACCATGGCATGGGCATCGTCATTGGTGAAACCGCCGAGATTGGCGATGGCGTCATGCTCTATCACGGCGTCACCCTCGGCGGCCAGGTCCTTACCCAGACCAAGCGCCACCCCACCGTCGAAGACAATGTCACCATCGGTGCGGGCGCCAAGGTGCTCGGCCCCATTACGATCGGTGAAGGATCGGCTATTGGCGCCAATGCCGTGGTGACGAAGGATGTTCCCGCGGAGCATATCGCGGTGGGCATTCCGGCCAAGAACCGTCCGCGCAACCCGAATGAGCGCATCAAACTGGTCGACCCCGACTACTACATCTAAATCCTCTCCCAGCGGCTCACAGGCAACTGTGGGCCGCTTTTATATGCCCTCTGGGCGCAGCAGGTCGCGGTATTCGGGATTCTTTTCTATAAAGCGCGCCACGGCGGAGCAGGAAGCAATGACTTGCTTGCCGACGCCCCGGACGTCGTCAAGCGCGGCCTTAATCAGCGGCGCGGACAATCCTTGACCACGGAAAGCATCCTTGATGACCGTGTGGTTGAACTCGCGGGTCGTGCCTGCGTCTACATAGTGGCACGAGCCCGCCTCGACACCGTCCACGGTAAGGACGTAGCGGGACTTATCGGGCTGGTGTGCAATAGCGTGTTCCATGTGCCCATACTAAAGCAAAATGGCCCCTCTTACGAGGAGCCATTATTGTGGCCAGAGCCAGGATCGAACTGGCGACCCCACACTTTTCAGGCGTGTGCTCTACCGACTGAGCTATCTGGCCAGAAACCCGAAGGTTTCCGCGACCCTGACGGGACTTGAACCCGCGACCTCCGCCGTGACAGGGCGGCGCGCTAACCAACTGCGCCACAGGGCCATTTTTAATTATGTGTGTGCTCTTGGGCACGGATAGATACTTTACAGAAGACTCCCAAGACTCACCAAATCTGCACGTCAGAACGCTATTTAGGCGGTGAAAGTGGATCCTTTCCACCCAAGTTCATCTCGAAGCGCTCGTAGTCTTCCAGCGCGGAAAAATGCCGCGAATAGAGGTCACAATCTCGATCCACATGGCCGTAGAGGGTGGGCGCGACGTCGACAATGTGGCGCAGCCACAGGCCCTCATATTCTTGCTCATGGGCCCGTGCCTCGACCTTCCGGTGCGCCTCCTCATCCGAGTCCGCATAGACGAGAAAGAAATCCTCTCGGAAGAAGCTAGAATGCTCCGAGCTTTCGGAGGCAAGTTCAAAGACAGCAATTCCCACGTATGGCTCCATGGCGCCAGCCTAACAAAACCAAAAGCAGCAACCGCCGAAGCGATTGCTGCTCATTCTGCGACCTTGACGGGACTTGAACCCGCGACCTCCGCCGTGACAGGGCGGCGCGCTAACCAACTGCGCCACAAGGCCAATCGAATATTTAATTCGGACCAACACTTTCGTGTTGGTACCCCCAACGGGATTCGAACCCGTGCCGCTGCCGTGAAAGGGCAGTGTCCTAGGCCGCTAGACGATGGGGGCCCGTCGCGCTAAGGCGACTTCTAGAAATATACTGGAGACCTCACCTAGTTACAAAATCGCTCCCCCAGAAAGATTAGGAACCATGTCTGACCAGCATCAAACGTGCTCCTGCCACGAGCCGCACGTACACGGATATAACGCGGATTCTAAGAGCAAGGATCGCTACCTCGCCAGGCTCAAGCGCATTGAGGGGCAGGCGCGCGGCATCCACCGCATGGTCGAAGAAGACCAATACTGCATCGACATCATTACCCAGATTTCGGCGGTGAAGTCGGCGCTGGAGAATGTCTCACTGGCGCTCCTAGAAGACCATATTGAGCACTGTGTGGCCGGTGCCGCCGCCGAGGACGGTGAAGTAGCCACCGAGAAGCTAGAAGAGGCCATGCGCGCCATCAAGAAGATGGTGAAAAACTAAAAGGAGCCACCCGAGAAGGTGGCTCCAGTTGTGGGCCCTGTGGGGATCGAACCCACGACCTGCGGATTAAAAGTCCGTAGCTCTACCAACTGAGCTAAAGGCCCAACGTCGCTCCAGTTTAGCTTGCGGTATTTGCAAAGTCCTAATTAGGGGGGCGTCGGCAAGCGAAAGGCGCTCAGCTCGCCACTGAGCGCCTGCCGAAGCGTGGCTACATTAGCCGCGCATATCGCCCTTCTCCATGAAGCGGACCTGGAAGTCAAAGGCAGTCTTCAAATCGTGTGGGGTGTGCTGGAACTTGTTTTCCTTCGCACGGTTGAAGTAGTCCTCGAGCAACGGACGGTAATCCGGGTGTGCCACGGAGATGACCTTCTCCACGCGCTCCTTTGGAGCCAGCCCGCGCAGGTCAGCTACACCGTACTCAGTAATGATGACCATGGTGTCGTGCTCGGTGTGATCCGTGTGGGACACGAACGGAACCAGCGCGGAAATTGCGCCGTCCTTGGCCACGGACGGGGAAACGAAGGTGGAGATATAAGCGTTACGGGTGAAGTCACCCGAGCCGCCGGTGCCGTTCATGATGCGGGAGCCGGATACGTTGGTGGAGTTGATGTTGCCGTAGATATCGGCCTCAATCATGCCATTGGAAGAAATCAGGCCGACGCGACGGATGACCTCTGGATGGTTAGAGACCTGCTGTGGGCGCAGAATAATGTGCTCGCGGTAGCGCTCTGCTTCCGCATTCATCTTCTCCGCGTAGTCTGGGGACAGCGCGAAGGAGGTAGCGGAAGCCATGGTCATCTTGCCCGCATCGATAAGATCGAGCATGCCATCCTGAATGACCTCGGTATAGGCCTGAATATTCTCAAACTTGGAATCCAAAAGGCCGGCCATCACGGCGTTGGGAACGTTGCCCACGCCGGATTGCATGATGAACTTGTCATACTCAAGGCGACCAGCGGCGACCTCCCCCTCGAGGAACTCGATGAAGTTGGCGGCGATCTTCTCGGAAACCTCGTCCGGTTCCTTGAATGGTGCGTTGCGGTCCGGGGCATCGGTCTTAACCACTGCAACAACCTTGTCCTCCGGCACCTCCATGTAGGTGGTACCGATGCGGTCGCCCGGCTTAGTGATAGGGATGGGCTGGCGATTAGGCAGCTTTTCAATGCGGTAGATATCGTGCATGCCCTCGAGGTTGATGGACTGCCACTCATTGATCTCGATGATGATCTTATCGGCAGCCTCGATGAACTCGAGGTTATTGCCCACCGCGGAGGACGGCACCACGTGGCCTTCTTCGGTAATGCGCACGGCCTCAATAATGGCCACCTGGAAGTCACCGTAGAAGCCCTCTTCTACCTGCTGGCCCGAGTGAGACAGGTGGATATCCTGGTAAAGCGCGGTGCCATCATTGAACTGCTTACGCAGCGTGGGATCGGAGTTATAAGGAGAGCGGAAGCGAATCGCCTCAGCTTCCGCCAGAACGCCATCGCAGTCCGGGGCGGTGGAAGCGCCGGAGAAGACGTCGATCTTAAATTCCTCGCCCTTTTCATGTAGAGCCTTGGCCTTCTCTGCAATGGCGGTGGGCAGGCCCTTGGGGTAGCCAGCACCGGTGAAGCCGGAAATGCCCACGCGGTCACCGTGGTTAACGTGCTGAGCAGCCTCTTCTGCAGAAACCACGAGCTTCTCAAATGGGGCGTACGCGATTCTCTCGGACAAGGGTAATCCTCCTTCATTAAGGGGCCAGCCAAAATAACGGCCGTTCTAATTAGTTACACAGCCCACATTAGCGAATCTTTGCAAGATTTCCACCACTTTTGTGTGACCCCTACCCCATAAAACAGAAATAGGGAACGGCGCCACTGTGGACCCGGTTGCTATTTTCCCCCGTTAACTAGCACAATTGGGGCGTGAATTTGCGCATTGGACACTACGATCTCTCCTCCCCCGTCATCCTCGCCCCGATGGCGGGGGTAACCAACGTTGCCTTCCGCACGTTGTGCCGCGAGCAGGAGCTGGCGCGCACCGGCACGGTGTCGGGCCTTTACGTCTGCGAGATGGTCACCGCCCGTGCACTGGTAGAGCGCAATGAAAAGACGCTGCACATGACCACCTTTGCGCCGCAGGAAGATCCTCGTTCCTTACAGATCTATACGGTGGATCCGGAATATACCTATAAAGCCGCGAAGATGATCGTCGACGAAAACCTCGCGGACCACATCGATATGAACTTTGGTTGCCCGGTTCCCAAGGTGACCCGCCGCGGCGGCGGTTCCGCGCTGCCTTATAAGCGACGCCTCTTTGGCAATATCGTCTCGGCTGCGGTCAAGGCCACAGAGGGCACCAATATCCCGGTCACGGTAAAGATGCGTGTGGGCATCGATGACGAGCACCATACGCATCTCGACGCCGGGCGCATCGCCGTCGAGTCCGGTGCCGCCGCCGTTACCCTGCACGGCCGTACCGCCGCTCAGCGCTACTCCGGTGAAGCACGATGGGACGAAATCGCGCGCCTCAAAGAGCATCTGGCAGATACTGGCGTGCCAGTGCTGGGCAATGGCGATATCTTCCGTGCCGAGGATGCCCGCCGCATGATGGAACAAACCGGCTGCGACGGCGTGCAGGTAGGCCGCGGCTGCCTCGGCCGCCCGTGGCTCTTTGCCGAGCTCGGCGCCGCACTGCGCGGCGAGTCCATTCCGGCAGAGCCTACCCTGGGCGAGGTGACCCAGGTAATCCTCCGCCACGCGGAGCTACTGGCGGAGCACGATGGCGAGGACAATGCTTCCCGCGATATCCGCAAGCACATCGGTTGGTACCTGCGTGGTTTCCCGGTTGGTGGCCAGGTCCGCGCGGGCTTAGCCAAGGTCAATTCCCTCGATGCCTTGCGTGAGCTCCTTGCACCTTGGGCAGAGTCCGATGCTCTAGCTGCCGACGCCGACGGAGCCCGCGGCCGTCAGGGCTCGCCATCCAAGGTGGCATTGCCGGATGGTTGGCTCGACGATCCCGAGGATGATTGCGTTCCCGTTGCTGCGGACATTATGAATTCCGGCGGATAGCCTGACAGCAATTTAAGAGCAGCTAAATACATACAGGAATCGTGCATTTAACCCCTTCTTAAGTTGCGCAAAAGCGAAAAGTTTTCGCTATTATCTTTGGCATGCGTGCCGCCTACAGGGAACACTTAGATAACTTCTCCCATGACCTCATCGTGATGTGCGATACCGTGCGCACCATCTTGGATAAGGCTTCGCAGGCACTACTGCAAGGCGCCTTGGACTCCGCGGAAGATGCCCTCACCATGACTGAGGAGCTAGATGAGATCCGCGTTAGGTGCTCTGAGCGTGCTGTAACACTTTTGGCGCTGGAAAACCCCATGGCGCAGGACCTCCGTCAGGTGGTCTCCTCGATTTATATCGTGGAGGATCTCTACCGCATGGGCCGGCTTTCCCAGCACATCGCAGACTCCGCGCGCCGCCGCCACCCTGACGCCGTGGTACCGGCGAATTACATCGGCTACTTCGAAGAGATGTACCGCCTCACTGAAGAAATGGGGTCGGTGCTGCACGATATCCTCGTCACCCCTGATGCGGATTTGTCCGTCAACCTCCGTGCCGACGATGATGCAGTGGATGACATCAACTCCCATATTCTGCGCATCCTGACTCAGCGCGAATGGGAAGGCAGCGTGCGCGAAGCCGTTGAGACCTCACAAATTACGCGCTACTACGAGCGCTATGCGGACCACTGCGTCTCCGTGGCCGGCCACATCATCTATCTGACCACGGGTCTTTTGCCCAATGACTATGCCAAAAAGCTAGAGGAGGACAAAAAGGACGCCGAATTTGAAGCACGGATGGCAGAACTCGAGCGTCAGTTTCGCCGTTAGACGGATTTAAGCGCCAAAGAAGGGGGCCGGTTCAAACCGGCCCCCTTTCTCTCGGACAATCTCTCTTACTCTTTAGCCAAAGCGGCCAGAGATGTAATCCTCGGTCTCCTTCTGAGAAGGATTCTCGAAGATCTTGGTGGTGTCGTCAAACTCCACCAGGTGGCCCGGCTTACCGGTTGCTTCTAGGGAGAAGAAGCCGGTCTTATCGGACACGCGGGCTGCCTGCTGCATGTTGTGGGTCACGATAACGATGGTGAAGTTTTCCTTCAGCTCATGGATGAGGTCCTCCACGGCGAGGGTGGAAATCGGGTCCAGTGCGGAACAAGGCTCGTCCATGAGCAATACCTCTGGCTCCACGGCGATAGCGCGGGCGATGCACAGACGCTGCTGCTGACCACCGGAGAGGCCACCGCCTGGCTTGTCCAAGCGATCCTTAACCTCATCCCACAGGTTGGCGCCGCGCAGGGACTTCTCCGCAACTTCCTTGAGCTTCTTCTTGTTCTTTTCACCGGACAGCTTCAGGCCTGCCACCACATTGTCCTCGATGGACATCGTGGGAAATGGGTTTGCCTTCTGGAAGACCATGCCGATGGTGTTGCGTACGGATACCGGGTCAACCTTCGGTCCGTAGATATTGGTGCCATCCAGCAGGATTTCACCCTTCACGGAGGCGCCAGGGATAACCTCGTGCATACGGTTGATGGTGCGTAGCACGGTGGACTTACCACAGCCGGAAGGGCCGATGAATGCGGTCACGGCCTGGGCCGGGATCTGCATATTCACGTTCTGCACGGCGTGGAAGTCGCCGTAAAAAATGTTCACGTCATTGAGCGCGAGCTTAGACATTTGGGAGTTTCTCCTCTAGCAAGTGTATGGCGGAATCGAGTGGTACGGCGTTTACTTCTTAACCGAGAACTTCGCGGAAACGATGCGGGCCGCAATGTTGAGGACGGCGATGAGGATAACCAGCGTCAACGCTGCTCCCCAGAGCTTGTCCAGTACGGCGGGCTGTGCGCCGGCCTTATACATATCCAGCATCATCAGCGGGAGCGAGGACTGAGAGCCCTTGAAGGCATCCCAGTTGATGACGGAGGAGGAACCAACCAAGACCAGCACCGGCGAGGACTCACCCATCACGCGAGCAATCGCCAGCATGATGCCGGTGACGATGCCGGACAGTGCGGTAGGCAGAACGATGCGGGCGATGGTCTTCCACTTCGGAACGCCGAGTGCGTAAGACGCCTCACGCAGATCCATGGGGACCACGCGTAGCATCTCTTCGGTATTGCGCACCACAATTGGAATCATCAGCAGCACCAGGGACAGCGCCACGGCGAAGCCGGAGCGGCCAAAGCCGAACAGGGTGATCCACATGGCAAAGATGAACAGGGCCGCAACGATGGAAGGCACACCGGACAGGATGTCCACCATGAAGGTGGTGATGCGGCCGAGCCAGCCGCCCTTGGAGTACTCCACCAAGTAGATGGCGGTAAAGATGCCGATAGGAATAGAGATAATGGAGGCCAGAATGGTCTGGACAAAGGTACCCACGATGGCGTGAGCGGCACCGCCACCGGAAGAGCTATTCATGATGCCGCGCTGGGAAGCGGTCCACCACTCAGGGTTGAGGATGACGCCACTGCCGCGGGCAATGAGTTCCCACAGAACCCACACCAGCGGAACCATGGCCAGAAGCATTGCGCCCCAGACCACCACGGTGGCGATGTTATTGGTCATCTTGCGGGAGCCAGAGATGTCCAGGAAGGTCGCGCCGCCTTGGGAGGCAGGCTTGGCATTAGTAGTCGTAGTCATTGATCCTCCCCTCCTTACTTACTCTTCACGATGGCGCGGGCAATTGCGTTGACCACGAAGGTCAGCAAGAACAGCATGAGGCCGGCGGCGATGTAGGCACCAGCGCGCATCTCGTTACCGAACTCGGCAGATGCCAGGGCGATGGCCGTGGCGAAGGTCGTGCCGCCGTCGAAAAGCGAGAAGCGGAAGTCAATCAGCGGGGATACAACCATGTACAGCGCCATGGTCTCACCCAGTGCACGGCCCAGGCCGAGCATGGAGCCGGCGATGTAGCCGGACATGCCGAATGGAAGAACGGTCATGCGGATAACTTCCCAGCGGGTAGCGCCCAGAGCCAGGGCGGATTCCACCTGGCCCGGAGGGGTCTGTACGAAGACCTCGCGGGCGGTAGCGGCGATGATCGGCAGAATCATCACGGCAAGCACGATGCCACCGGTAAACAGGTTGCGGCCGGTTGCAAACGACGGCGAGTTATCGAAGACGTGGAACAGGAAGAATCCACCCGCCCAGGATTCCATCCAGGAGTAGAAGCCGGACAGTGCCGGGCCAAGAACCTGCCAACCCCACAGGCCGTAGACGATGGACGGAACTGCAGCGAGCATGTCCACGAGGAAGCCGAGCGGCTTAACCAAGCGGGCAGGCGCGTAGTTGGACAGGAAGATGGCGATGGCTAGGGCCACCGGCATAGCCAGCAGGAGGGCGAAGACGGAGATGAGAACGGTGGTACCGAACATGGTTGGGATACCGAACTTCATCGCGGAGGTATCGGAGGTCTCCCATCGTCCGCCATAGGTGAAGAAGCCCATGATGCCGCCGTCGTTGACGCCCAGTGCGGGAACCGCACGCCAGAGCAGGAAGGCGGCAATGGCGGCAATCATAACGGTGATGAGGGTTGCCGAAGCAGTGGACAGGAATTCAAAGACACGGTCGCCTGGGCGCTTAACGCCGCTATTGGAGCTGGTGGTAGCTACCTCGTCGTGTCCGCTGTTGGAGACTCGCTCGGCAGAGGTGACGTTCGCGTCCACCTGCTCTGGAGCCGTGGTGAGATTATTGTCTGCCATGAGACTGTTAATCCTTTTCAGCGTTAAAAATGGAAAATATCGTTACATACCTGTGCCCCCAAAGCGCGAATCGTGTGCGGCAGTGGGGGCGGGGAGGTATTAAGCTATTGCAGCTTTAGCGCTTACTGCAGAGCGTCAACAGCAGCCTTCAGCTTGTCCAGGTGTGCGCCCTCAACTGGGATGAAGCCCTGCTCAGCCAGCTGGTCATCCTGGTGGTCCAGGACGGAGGTGAAGAAGGACTTGACCAGCTTGGAGGTCTCCTCGTCGTAGCCCTTGGAGCACACGATGTTGTAGGTGGTCAGGATGAGCGGGTATGCACCCTCGTTGTCGGAGGAGAACAGTGCATCGGAGTCAACAACCATGTTGTGCTCGGACTCGGTCTCCTTGAACTCCAGGTTCTCCAGAGCCTTGTTGACGGACTCGGTGGACAGCTCAACCGGGCCGTGGCCGAAGTCAATCTTGGCCTTCTTGACGCCCTCGCCTTCCTTCTGGTCTGCGAAGCCGGCCTCGACGTAGGTGATAGCACCATCGATGCTTGCAACCTGGTCAGCAACGCCGGAGGAGCCGTTAGCACCCTCACCAACAGCGTCTGGGAACTGCTTGCCCTCGGAGTCCCAGTCACCGGTAGCGGCCTTCAGGAACTTCTGGAAGTTTGCGGAGGTACCGGACTCGTCGGAACGGAAGATGACGGTGATGTCCTTGTCCGGCAGGTCGGTGCCCTCGTTGTCAGCAGCGATGGCCTTGTCGTTCCACTTCTTGATTTCGCCCTTGAAGATCTTGCCCAGGGTCTCGGTGGAGAGGTTAATCTCGGTGTCACCCAGGTTGTAGGCGATGGCAACCGGACCGATGGTGGTTGGCAGGTGCCATGCCTCGTTGCCATCGCAACGCTTAGCGGCAGCCTCGACCTCACCCTCGTCTTCCTTCAGAGCGGAGTCAGAACCAGCGAAGTCAGCCTGGCCATTGGTGAAGGCCTCAACGCCGGCGCCGGAACCGGAAGCGTTGTAGGACAGGGAAGCGTCTGGGTGATCCTCGGAGAACGCAGTCTGGAAGTAGGACATTGCGTTCTGCTGGGAGGATGCGCCGTCGCCGACGAGCTCGCCGGAGACGTCCTCGCCGCCAGCGGAATCAGAGGAGGAGCCAGACTCCTCAGAGCAAGCTACGAGAGCGGTAGAGGTTGCGGCTACGATGCCGAAGATTGCGGCAGTGCGCTTGAAGTTGCGAATCACGGGAAAACCCTTTCCGGTGCAGATCAGAGATTGATTGTCCGAGGAAACCGCATCTCCTAGAGAGATATTTCCTGCATCCCGCTCCGCCTTCTGAGGCGAGATGCAGGCGCACAGGTGCGGTTAACTCACAGGGTGTAAAGCTATCCGCAGGATCTGACCAAAAGGGTGCCAAGAGGTAAACACTGGGTGAACAAACACAGCTCAACCCATGACGTTAGTCACACACGCCCCATACGACGTGTTCTTCATCAACTTCAAAGCCTAGGCGCTCGTACGCCTTCAGTGCCGGATCATTATCCGCTTCTACATAAAGAATTACCCGCTGAGCCCCCTTTTCCACCATGCGGCGCAGGCCAATCTGCAGCAGCGGACCGCCCAACTTCTTACCGCGGTAGTCTTCAGCCAAGCCCACCACGTAGACCTCACCGAAGCCCGGAGTTTCCTCCGCATGCCACTTGGTCCAGTGGAAGCCGGCCAGTGCCGGCTCATCTGCCGTATCCCACAGGAAAAGCAGGTCTGCGGGGTCGAACCAGTCTGCCTCCATGCCGCGATGCAGGCGATCGAGATCCCAGCCACCTTGTTCGGGATGCCAGGAAAAGGCCTCGTTATTGACCTTGAGCCACTGCTCTTCCACAAAGTCCTTGCCCCACTTATTCACCGCCTCGGTGTAATTCAAGGCGGTCAATGGCAAGCCTTCGGGGCGGGCGGCCGCTGCGAGCTCTTCTCCCCCGATCCCCATGACCACCAGCTTGCGGGTGACCTGCAGGTCACGGGAGTGCGCCAGCGCCTGTGCCGCCGGCAGGTTCCCGTGGGCCCAGGCGTGAAGGTTGGGGGTCTTAGCGGCGGCGTCGTAAAGCGCGGCACCATAGCCCTGCCCGCGGTAATCGGGGACAATGAATAGCTCGGCGGTAGAGCCCTCCAGACCGGCTACGCCGCACGGTTCCTCCCCTACCCAGGCCACCAGGTGGCGGTGCTTCAAACGGGAATCACTAAGACCGTTGAGGTATTGCTCCGACAGCGGCGCCATCCCATCCTGGCGTTCAGCCTGCTCAGCCAGCGCTTCTACGCGGCGAGCCAGCTCCGGGGCGTCCGGCAGGTTTTCTTCCGTAATCTTAAAGGCATTGCTAGTCATAGGGCCCAGAATACGTAGGGTAAGAATGAAAGGGTGAGTGTTCTAAAGATTGACCGGCGCATCGTGCACGTCCTCCTCGTGGTGTGTGTGCTCCTTGCGGCCTGGGTGGCGGATGCCTGCGTGGCTATGCACACGGAACACAAGGTGGCGCAAGCCGTGAAAGCCAATTCGCGGCTGGATAATACGCCGGATGTTTTCATCGGCGGCACCCCCTACGTGTGGGCGGCGGCCTCGAAGGAAATCCCTTATCTCGAGGTCAAGGCGCTGGATGTGGAGGTGCCCAAGCTGGGCATGGTCAATGCTTCGACCGTGCTCCGCGATATCACCGTCACCCCAGAGCAGGTAATGAATGGAGATATTGAGGGCGCGCCCGTTTCCACCTACTCGCGCGGCATTTCTTTGGATGGTGTGGCCCTGGGCCGCCTGTTGGGAATTACCGATCTCTCGATTGCTAACCCAGACGATATTTCCCCCTCCGGTGGCACCTCTGCAGAAGCAGAGCTAACGGGCACCCTGCCTGGCGACGCCCACAAGTCCACCGCCAAGGTCACCCTCCGCCTGGTTGGTCCGGAGTTTCGCATGCAGGTCTATGACACGGACGATGAGCGCCTGCAAAAGGCCTTTTCCCTCAACTTCGATACCCGGCAGCTACCGCTTCCAGCCCAAGCGACCGCGGTAAAGATGCAGGGCGGCACCATTTCCTTCGAGGTACAGCGCCGCAATATTAAGGTGCAGCTGGCCCAGCTCTCCCCGCTAGAGATTGAAGGCTCGGAGCAAAAAGCCGTGGAAGAGGCGGAAAAGAAGGCCGCCGATACCAAGCACCGGGTCGGCCCCGCGCCGCAGACTAGCGCAGACGAATAAAGTCCCGGAGAACTTCCTTCATCGTGCGCTGATGGGCTTCCCGCCTATCCTGCGGGGCGAATACCTCGATGGCATCTTTCACGGAGGCCAAGGTAACCGCGTCAAAGCGCCCCTCCGATTCTCCATCGGCTTGGAAGCGCTGCGGTTCGCGGCAGACTAGCTCAACCCGCATGGCGTCGTCGAAGGCCACCGTCTTTTCTTTGGTGAGCGTATTGAGCCATCCGCGCTTATCGGCACCGAAGAGGTGCAGCAGGCCGACGACGCCGCCGAGCCCGCTAAACTCCTCCAGCCCAAACAGAGCCAATCCCTCATCAAAGGAGTTGCGCGGATTTGTCACCACCGGCAGCGGGCCCAAGAATGTCCACGGATTGGTATTTGAGGTAAACATCAGCGGCACATCATTCTTGTGCAGCCGCTCGCCATCACTGGACTCGGCTGTCACCGCAATATGCGGTGGGTTCTTCCGCGCGCGGCTCCATGCCCGGATAGCAACGTTGAGGTAGCGCAGCGGGGTGGCGGCAAAACCTTGCTCGCGGGCACGATCCACTCGCGCCAGCACGTCTGCGTCCAGACCGAAGCCAGCATTGACGGCAAACCACCGCTCGTTCCACGTTCCTAGGTAGATGGTGCGGCGAAGATCCCGGTCAAGCATGCGCGCCAGCACATGGGTAGCCTCCACCGGGGTATTGGGAAAGCCTAAGGCGCGCACAAAGACATTGGCGGAGCCGGTAGGAATTACGGCCAGCGCCGGAATGGAGTGAGGATCGGGTCGCTGCTCATCAGCCGGGCCGAGTAGCCCGTTGACCACCTCGTTGACGGTTCCGTCTCCGCCCACAGCAATGATGACGTCGTAGTCGTCCCTGGTCATTCCCTTGACCATCTCTTCTGCATGGCCAGGGTAATGCGTAAATTTCACTTTGAGGTGCAGGCCCTCTACCGCTTGTAGACAGGGGACGATTTGGCGGAAGAGGGCGTTGGTTTGTGAGGTCGAGTTGGGATTCGAGATCATCAATGCATGCACGAGGTCCAAGTCTAGTAGTTAAAAAGGCGGGTGCACGACTAGGCTGGACGGCCATGAGCGAAAATAATACTGACAACACCGCAAACAACATTGAAACCACTGCGGACTCCCACCCAGAAAATGACCCCGGCAAGCTCAATGGCAACGATGCCGTGAACCAGGCTGCCGAGCAGTGGAAGGACGCCGCTAGCCGCAATATCCCCGCTCTCGAGCTGGGCGATACCCCGGTACCGGACGATACCGCGAACCTGCGCCAGGGCCCGTCGCTGCACGACGGCCTGCTGGGTCTACTCCCCCTTGTTGGCGTCTGGCAGGGCGAGGGCCAGGCCCACGATACGAAGGGTCAGGAGTACACCTTTGGCCAGCAGCTGGTCATCGCCCACGATGGCGAAAATTACCTGACCTTTAGCTCCCGTACCTGGAAGATCGATACCGAAGGCAAGCCGGAAGGCCCGTCTGTGCGCGAGACTGGCTTCTGGCGTATCTCGGAAAAGGATGAAATCGAGGTCACCTACACCTCTTCTACCGGCATCGTGGAAATCTTCTACGGCGAACCATTCAATGATCGCGCATGGCAGCTGGAATCCGCCTCCACCATGGTCACGGAAACCGGTCCGAAGAACTTGGGCCCAGGCAAGCGCATGTACGGCCTCATGCCCAATAACAACCTGGGCTGGGTAGACGAGCGCATGGTTGATGGCGAGATGCGCCCTTACATGTCGGCGGAGCTCACCCGCATCGCCGGCTAAGCCCCAAGCGCTGCATCAATGAGGTCTCGGATGACGTCCACGTTGTCCGGGGCCTTTAATTTTTTGTCATTGAGCTTTGTAACGCGCGCGGCAACGCGCACCGAGGACACCAACCACACCGAGTCCGCTTTTTGCAGATACTCCACGGTCAGCGGCTTGGCCTTGCAGCGATAGCCTTTCTCTTTGGCGTGCGCGAAGAGCGCCGCTTGCGTGGTGCCGGGCAGGATGCCGCGGCCGGCGGCGGTGCGCAGTTTTTCGCCCTTGACGGCCACCACGGTAGAGGTGGCGCCTTCAAGAATTTCTCCGGTGTCCGGATCGGTGAGGATGAGATCCTCAAAGCCCTTCTCCCGCGCCATGCGCAGCATCGCCATGGTGGCCGCGTAATTGAGCGTCTTGGCGGGCAATTCCTCCGCCACGTGCCACAGGCGGGGGCTCGTCATGACGGCGACGCCGTGGGCGCGCTGCTCTAGCACCTTGTCCTCAATCGGCTGCACAACAACCCACGCGCTCGGCCGCCCCGTAGAGGCGCGCCCGCGGGTATAGGTCCACGTGCATTTAGCATCGCCTTGCTCGTCCCCACAGAAGTCCGCGATGGCGAGCCGGGTGGCTTCTTCCCACTTGTCCATGGGTGGCTCTGGCAGGTTCATTGTGCGGGCCGAATCACAAAAGCGTTGCGCGTGGCGCTGCAGGTTAGCGGCTTTGCCTCCGCGCACGAGCAGGGATTCAAAGATGCCATCGCCGCGGGTGACCGCGGCATCATCGGCGTAGATAAGAGGCAGCGCGGGCATGTGCCTGCGTACCGACCCTCCAAAGGGCTCCACAACGTAGATGACCGGCTCTTTTCGCGGCGAAAACTTCATACTTTTGATTATGCCCTACCATCGGTAGTTGTGAGTTATTCTTCGCCTCTTCTGCAGCGCGCCGGTGCCGCGGAGCACCAGGACGCGACCGTACTCGATGCCCAGGGCGTGGCCTGGCACTATGGCAATCCGCTGGGTGAGCAACGGGCCGCCGATGGCGGCACCATCGTCATTGACCGCTCCCAGCGCCGCGTCATTCGCGTGAGCGGCAAGGACGCCGCCGAGTTTCTGAATAATCTGCTTTCACAGAAGCTTGACGACGCCCCCGTGGGTTTCACCGCCGGCGCCCTCGACCTGGACATCCAAGGCCACATCCTTCACCACATGGATATCGTGCGGACCGACAATGCCTTTCTTATCGACGTCCCTGCGGCGCAATTCGACTCCCTCTTTAAGTTCCTCACCATGATGGTCTTTTGGTCCGAGGTAACCGTTGAGGAAGCCGATCTCGCCATCCTTACCCTCCTGGGTGAGGCCGATGTTTCACTGCTACCCATGGTGGAGTTTTCCCGTCAGGTCCAGTGGCCGGGAATCAATCGCGTTGACCTGGGCATTCCGCGCGAATCCTTGGTCGAGGCAACGAAACGCTTGGAGGAATCCGGTGCACGGCTAGCGGGGCTCATGGCGTTTACTGCCGAGCGCGTCCGCGCCCGCGAGCCGGAGCTGGCGGCGGATCTGGATAATAAGTCCATCCCCCACGAGGTGCCGCAGTGGATCAGCCGCAGCGCCGCTAATCCGGCCCACGTTCACCTCAATAAGGGCTGCTACCGCGGCCAGGAAACGGTGGCGCGCGTAGAAAATCTGGGCCGCTCCCCTCGCCTATTGGTGCAGCTGCACCTCGACGGCTCCGCGCCACAACGTCCAAATGTGGGCGATGACATTACTTTCAATGGACGTAAGGTAGGCCGCATCGGCACGATTGTGGATGACTGCGATTTCGGCCCCATCGCCCTAGGCCTAGTGAAGCGCTCTGCGCTGGACGTCGGCGCCCTAGAAGTGGGCGATACCGCGGCGTCTATCGATCCTTCCTCCATCCCCGAGGATGAGGGCCCCAAGGCTGGGCGTGAGGCAGTAAACCGGCTGCGCGGGCGCTAAATCTCCCACTAGTCAGGGGGCGGTGCGGAATTTTTTCGTCACACAGGCTATTGTGTCTTACAGGAAGATACTCAATAGACAAGTCGATGGGGCGCCCAAGAATCCCTGGCGCGCCCTACTAACCCAAGGGGGTCATGCACATGGGACGCGGACGCGCAAAGGCAAAGCAGACCAAAGTTGCACGCCAGCTCAAGTACAACTCACCCGAGATGGATATCGAGTCCCTGCAACGGGAACTCGCCGCACAGCAAGAGGGTGACTCCCGCGATTATGAAGAGGATGACCCATACGCCGACTACGTCGACGAATGGGATGATGCCGACCGCGACGAACGCTAATCTTCCGCTCGCCGCCGGATAGCTCAAGGGCCCTAGGAAATCTCCTAGGGCCCTTCCTCATACCCTCCCCTGGCAGGGGCAGGGCCCTGCTAGAAGTTGGGGTGCTCGCCGTGCATGACCACGCGCGGCTCCTCGCCGGAAGCGGAGCGGACGGTGCCCAGCTCCCACGCATCGATGTGGCGTGCGGTAAGCATTGCCAAGGCACGGTCACGGTCTTCGGGATTGACTACGGCAATCATGCCGACACCCATGTTGAAGGTCTTCTCCATCTCCGCCAGCTCCACCTTGCCCACCGAGGAGATGAGCTTGAAGATCTGGCCCGGAGTCCAGGTGGCGCGGTTAATATCGGCCGCTAGACCTTCTGGAATGACGCGCTCGAGGTTGCCAGCCAGTCCACCACCGGTGACATGGCAGAAGGTGGATACGGAGCACTCGCTGGCCAAAGCCAGGCAGTCCTTGGCGTAAATGCGGGTGGGCTCCAGCAGCTCCTCGCCGAGGGGGCGGCCAAGCTCTTCCACGTGGCCGTCGAGTGGCATGCCAGCCTGCTCCAGCAGGACGTGGCGGGCCAGGGAGTAGCCATTGGAGTGTAGGCCGGAAGAGCCCATGGCGATGAGTACGTCGCCATCACGGACCTTGTCTGGGCCGAGTACACCATCGGCCTCAACGACGCCGACCGCGGTGGCGGAGACATCGTATTCGTTTTCTTCCATCATGCCGGGGTGCTCGGCGGTCTCGCCGCCCAGCAGCGCGGCGCCGGCCTGTACGCAGCCCTCGGCGATGCCCTTGACTACCTCGGCTACCTTTTCCGGCACGACCTTTCCCACGGCAATGTAGTCCTGCAGGAAGAGTGGCTCCGCGCCACACACAACGAGGTCGTCCACGCACATGGCGACGAGGTCGATGCCGATGGTGTCGTGCTTATCCATGGCCTGGGCCACGGCCAACTTGGTGCCGACGCCGTCGGAACCGGCGGCAAGGATGGGCTCCTTGTAATCGCCGAGCTTGAACAGGCCGGCAAAGCCGCCAAGACCACCCAGAACCTCAGGGCGGGTGGCGCGCTTAGCGTGCGGGGCGAAAAGTTCTACGGCGCGGTCACCCTCTTCGATGCTGACGCCGGCTGCTGCGTAAGTATTGTCACTCATGGTTTCAGGTGTCCTTTGTTATTCGGTGCCGAGCAGGGTGCGCACGGCGTCTGCATTGGAGTTTCCGGCGGGCAGGCCGAGTGGGTACTCACCCGAGAAGCAGGCGGTACACAGCTCGGAACGGGGCTGTTCGGTGGCGGCCACCATCTCCTCGATGGAGACAAAGCCCAGGGAATCGGCGCCGATGGTGTCACAGATAGTGGCGCAGACGGTTTCCGGATCGTCGGAGGGGCTGGCGTTAGCGATCAGCTCGCCCGGAGAGGCGAAGTCGATGCCGTAGAAGCACGGCCACTTCACTGGCGGGGAGGCGATGCGCACGTGCACCTCGGCGGCGCCGGCCTCGCGCAGCATGCGGATGAGCGCGCGCTGGGTATTGCCGCGGACGATGGAATCATCCACCACGACGAGCTTCTTACCGTTGATGACTTCACGCAGCGGGTTGAGCTTCAAGCGGATGCCCAGCTGGCGCAGGGTCTGAGTGGGCTGGATGAAGGTGCGGCCCACATAAGCGTTCTTGACCAAGCCGTGGGCGAAGGTGATGCCGGATTCGCGGGCATAGCCCACGGCGGCCGGGTTGCCGGATTCGGGAACCGGGATGACCAAGTCCGCGCCCTCGGCTGGGTACTCGCGGGCCAAGCGGCGGCCGATGTCCACGCGGGAGGCGTTGACGGAGCGGCCCTTGATATCGCTATCCGGGCGGGCCAAGTAGACGTACTCGAAGACGCAACCGTGGCGCTTGGCTGGCGCGAAGTTCACGGAACGGATGCCAGCCTCATCGATGGCGACGAGCTCGCCAGGTTCAATCTCGCGGATAAACTGAGCGCCGCAGATATCGAGCGCACAGGTCTCGGAGGCCACCACCCAGCCCTTGGCCAAGCGGCCGAGGACCAGCGGGCGCACGCCGTGCGGGTCGCGCGCGGCGTACATGGTGTGACCATCGGTAAAGGTCAGGCAGAATGCTCCCTTAACGCGAGGGAGCAAGTCACGGGCAGAGTCGAAGACGGAGGTGTCTTCATCCACGCCGTCGGCAAGCAGCATAGACAAGCACATGGAGTCAGATACGGACTCCTCATGGGGCTTAATCAAACCGCGCTGCACGGCCTCCTCGCGCAGCTCCAGGTAGTTGACCAGGTTGCCGTTGTGACCGAGGGCGATGTCTACCCCGGTGGAGGAGGTAGAAAACATCGGCTGGACATTGGACCATTCCTTGCCGCCGGCGGTGGAATAGCGCGTGTGGCCCACCGCTACGTTTCCTTGGAGGGCGGACAGGGTGGACTCATCAAAGATATTGGCCACGAGACCCATGTCCTTGAAGACGACGATGCGGTCATCATCGCCCACCGCAATGCCGGCAGCCTCCTGGCCACGGTGCTGCAGGGCGAAGAGACCAAAGTAGGTCAGCTTGGAGACTTCCTCCCCGGGAGCCCAAACGCCATAGACGCCGCACTCTTCGCGGGGCTCCTGCTCATTCTGATCGTCAAGATTGGTGATACTAGGAGTATGTACTTCTACCACGGCGTTTATATTAGCCTGTCGCGCCGCCGGAAACTAACGGAATAAGCGGCAACCACTGCGCAATTTCGCCTGCGCGGGAGCCAGAAGCATCGACGCGACCAGTGTTTACGGCCTCTTCCCAGTCCGCCAATCCGGTGGCAAGGCGCAGCCAGGTTTCCGGGTCGGTCTCCACCACATTGGGTGGGGTGCCGCGGGTATGGCGGGGTCCTTCAATGCACTGCACCGCAACAAATGGGGGTACGCGCAGCTCCACGGAGTGGCCCGGCGCGTCGGCCTCGAGGGTGCGGGCGGTGCGACGGACGGCGTCGGCAAGCAGGGCCCTACCAGGCTTATCGTGCTCCGCCGGGGCGGCAATCCAGTCTTTGATGGCCATGATGGCCGCGCGGGTGGCTGCGGGATCGACGGGCTTTTTCATAGCTACATCATAGCTACTGTTATCTTGTTGTTTATGTCACCTACGCCTTCCGTTGCGGAAAATCAGAAATCGCCGGCGCTGACGCTGCGCTTTATGGCATCGCCAACCGACGTCACCATGGCCGGCGCCACCGGCATCAGCGGTGGCCGCGTCCTGGAATGGATTGACAAGGCGGCCTATGCCTGCGCCGTGCAGTGGTCCGGCCAGTACTGCGTGACCGCATACGTGGGCCATATCCACTTCACCCGGCCGATCCCTTCCGGGCACATCGTGGAGGTGCGCTCCCGCATCGCCATGACCGGCCGTTCCTCCATGCACATCGTCAACGAAGTGCTCTCTGCCGACCCGCGCGAAGGCATTTTTACCCGCGCCTGCGATTGCCTGGTTATTTTCGTGGCTAAGGACCCAGCGACCGGCAAATCCACCCCTGTGCCTTCCTTCGTGCCGGAGACCGATGAGCAACGCCGCGTGGAAGAGGCAGCCAAATCCCGCATTGAGCTGCGCAAGGCCATCGAGGAAGAGATGGAAAAGCAAACCTATGATGGGCCTTCCGACGCCCCGCGCATGGTCAACCGCTTCCTAGCCAAGCCCACCGACGTCAACTGGGGCGGCAAGGTCCACGGCGGCACCGCCATGCAGTGGATCGATGAGGCCGGTGCAGCTTGCACTATGGAGTGGTCCGCCGAGCGCACCGTGGCCGTCTACGCCGGTGGCATCCGCTTCTACAGGCCTATTTCCATCGGTGATCTCATCGAGGTCGACGCTCGCATGATGCGCACCGATACCCGCTCCATGCAGATGTCCATCCACGTCCGCTCCGGTAACCCTCGCGGCGGCCGCGATAACCTGCAGACCGCCATTCATGCCACCGTGGCCTATATCGCCCTGGACCACGATGGCCAGCCGCAAGTGGCCCGCCCCTTCCACCCGCATACCGAGGAAGACAAGCGCCTAGCCGAGCACGCCACTCTCCTGCGCGGGCTGCGCGCCAAGTACTCGCCGAAGCCGCTAGTGGTGGCACCGTCGAATCAGCACATCGACTAGCCGCTCTCCCCTCGTTTCGGTGTTAGCAAGTCCATAGTGGCAGCGGGCTCCACGCCTTTCTGCGTTAGATGGACGTATATGCGGCCGACGATTCCCGCCGCCCGCTTTCGCCTCCCACACAGAAACGAGGGACTATGCACACCTCAACAATGCGTCGCTCGGCCCGTGCCGGCCTTGCTCTAGTCGCTTCCGCTTGCCTCTTGGCTTCCTGCCAAAATCCGGATAGCCGCCCAAAGGAGGAGACTTCGGCCGCGGCACCCGAGTCCTCCGCGCCACACAGCTCGACCAGCGCCGCATCCGCAGAGACCACCGAGGCCTCCGCAGCGGAAAGCGAGGGCCCACGCGCCACTGCCGAGGGCCACGTGGTGGTCCTTTCCACCGGCGGCACCATTGCCAGCACGCACGACAAAACTGGTGCGGTGGTTCCCACCGTTACCGGCTCCAAACTGGTGGATCCCCTTTCCGGCACCTTTGACAAGGACAAGCTCACACTAGAGGTCAAAGACATTGCTAAGTTGGATTCTTCCGCGATGACCTTGGACGATACCGATACCATCATCGAGGCCGTAAATAAGGAACTACAGCGCGATGATGTCGATGGCGTAGTGGTCACCCACGGCACCGATTCCATGGAAGAGACCGCCATCGCCGTCGATACCTTCCAAGACAGCGATAAGCCGGTAGCCCTTACCGGAGCGATGCGCCCCTTTGATGACCCGGATCCGGATGGTCCGGACAACTTGGCGCTCGCGGTCAAGACCGTAACCGACCCTTCCAACAAGGGCCGCGGTACCTTCATTGCCTTTGCGGACCACGTCATCCCCGCCCGTGGCGCTTTTAAGTCCGATACGACCAAGGCCGATGGCTTTGCCAATAACAATGGCAAGAAGCAGGCTAAGCGTCCGAAGTCCCTGAAGCATCAGCCGCTGGGCAATACCCGCGTCGATATCATCGCCGCCTATCCCGGCGCGCCGGCCGACCTTATCCAGCGCTCCTTGGACAGCGGCGCCGAAGGCATCGTTATCGAGGGAATGGGCGCCGGCAATATCGGCGATGAGCTAGCCCAAGCCGCTAAGGCCGCGGCCAAGAAGGTTCCGGTTGTGCTCACCACCCGCGTGGATCACGGTCCAGTGGAGGGCATCTACGGCGGTGCCGGTGGCGGTGCCACGCTTGCCGACGCCGGCGTTATCTCCTCCGGCACCCTGCGCGCTCCCCAAGCACGTATGCTTCTTGCCGCTGCAATCAGCACTGACACCGATCCCGCGGAGCTCTTCCCTGCTGCCGACTAAGCAGCCCCCTGAACCACGACCATCCACACTGCTACAAGGTGCACCACCGCCGCCGCGATAGTCGCGGTGTGGAAGTGCTCGTGATAGCCGTAGTAGCGCGCGTTGCGCCCCGGCCACTTAAAGCCATAGACCAGCGCACCGAGCGAGTAGACCACGCCGCCGGCGAAGAGCAGCCAGACGACGGCCGCACCAGCCTGCGTCCACAGCGTGGGCAAAAGCGGCAGCACCAGCCAGCCCAGCGCTAGGTAGACCACCACGTCCAACCAGCGCGGGTGGTTGATCCACACCAAGTTGAGCACCACGCCCAGAATGGCCCCGCCCCAAGCGACTGCCAGCATCCACGCCGCTTGCACTGGCGAAAGCACGATGAGACACAGCGGCGTATACGTCGCCGCAATAAACACCGAGATGGTCGCGTGGTCCGCTCGCCGCCACCATTGCACGGCACGCGCGCTCGCCCACGGGTAGCGGTGATAGAGCGCCGAAACACCAAAGAGCCCCACCAGCCCCACTCCGTAAACAGTTACGCCAAGCCCCTGCCACCACTGCAGCGTCATCCACGCATAGGTAATGAGCACGGTGGAGGCAATCACCGACAGCAATGCTGCAATCGCATGCCCCCAGCCACGGCTTAGCGGCCTGGGCCCGCGGTCCGCCATCCAGTAGGTACGCTGCACAAGCCCCGGACCGGGCGCGCTATTCGCATGAATCTGTGACACGACGGCACTCCCCTTCTACTGACCTGCAACGGATAACTTACGATACCGTAAGTGTACGGACGCAGGCAGAGGCCTTCAAGGGAAGTCGCCTCGAAATGCTGCTAACTTTCCGCAGCCGAACCTTTCTCTACCAGTCCATCAACAATGCGTACCGTCTCCATCGCCACGCGCGTGACCTTGCTAATTAAGTCCACGATGTAGCGCGGATTGCCCACCTCATCAGCCCAATCATTCGGGTCATTAACAATGCCGGAGGCCTTATCTTTCTTGACTTGGTAGCGGTCAATCAACCACGCCACCGCAGAGCGCGAGCCCAGCATATACTCATCCGCCTCCGCTGGAATGCCAGCGATAGTCACCAGCTTGTTGTAGATCAGTTTGGTCACGTCATTGACGTTTTTGCCGGTCTCCGGATCCTTGCGCTTGGCCCATTTCATCTTCTTAACGCGCCACGTCTCACGATCAGACTCATCACCCTTGACCTGAATCTCCAGCGGCCACGGCTCCACGGATTCATAGTTCACGTGCAGGTCCATTAATTCTTTACCGGCCGCAGCAAACTTATCGAACTCCGCTCGCGAGGATGGCGTTTCAATATGCGGCAACATCTTCTTCAAATCTGCCGCGTACTTCGTACGGTAGACGGGGTCATGCAGCTTGCCGTAGACAAAGTGGAAGATGTCATCACCCGCGATGTCAGCACCCAACGCATCACGATACAAGGCCTTAATCTCATCAGTGATGTTGTCCACGCGCGCGTAGCCGTCGACGACCTCACCAATCGAGCCGTAGGCACTAGCTTCGCCCTGCTTGACGACGCTCCCCTCACCAAACAGCCCACTATCGTCGGCTTCGAGCGGAGACCAAGTGAAGCGGGGGAAGAACTGAGATGTAGCAATAACATGAAGATCAGGCAAGAGGTCGGTTGCTAGCACAGACGCGCCAAGTGATTCACCAGCGCCAACTGTTACGAACCCGATATTGCCATGCTCCAAGGTAGGAAACATCGTTGGTAGTAGAGATTGCCTATCGTTCAATGCCTTCTCAAAGTAGCCCATCTGTCTAGCGAATGGCCGATACAACGTTGGCACCACGCGTCCACTATTGACTTCAAGCTGCACGTTCTTAGCTGATAGCTTTTTGAGAATTGCTGTCCAGGAAATTCTTGATGCGTCTGCAAACTTCGGATTCAGCTTTAAAAACTTCGTAACATCTGCGTCCTTCGCCTTGATAATCCCCTCAGTTTCTATCCAATCTTGAAGAGCATCTGTCGCTTCTGCATAGGTATCAGTGAGAACGCCAAGCTGGTTGAGAAGTTGGTCTTTCGTTTGCGCATACGCCCAACTGTCGCGCCCTGTTTTAAGACCAGCAGAAAAGGTCTGGAAAATTTTTACCGACTTACCCTTTTTCTCACCAATAACCGGCCATTTTTCAAATTCTTCCGAGCGCTGATTCAGCCAGTCACCTTCTTTGTTGGGTGTAATGGATTGCCAGTCAATGGTTTCAATTGAGGAAGAGTCGACGATGCCAAGCTTTTCCTCGGCGGTGAGATAGTCGCCGATGTCACGGTAGTGCAACTCGAAGCCTGACTTTGTTGGATCTTTAACACCGACCGTTATAGCTACAGTACTGCGAGAACCAGAACCGAAGACTTTGCCGCCTTCCTTTCGTGATTGCTCGCCTGCGGTGCGTTGGTTCCCGCGAAGGTTAAACACATAAAGGTCGGTGAAGTCCTCGGCCATCGATAGGCGCACGCCGTCGCCAGTGTTGCCGTCTATCCATCCGCCATTGGATACGAAGGCTACTACGCCTTGGTCGCCGATACGGTCAGTGGCCCATCGGAAAGCGCGCAGGTACGAGTCGTACAAGGAGTTCTTCAACTGAGCCGTAGACTTCTCCGCGTAGGTTTCCGCAATGCGCTTATCCAGGCTGGGGTATTTCTGGTTGGCGTTCAGATCATTTGCGGACTTCTGGCCAGCAGAATATGGCGGGTTACCAATTACTACGTTGATGGGGGCATTCTTTTGGCGCTCAATAGTGGCGTTATTTTCGCGGAAGACGTTGAGGTCCGGAATGTCGCCGTCTTCGTGGATTTGGAAGGTATCCGCTAGAGCGATGTTGGTAAAGGGTACGTAGTCCGGAATTGGTTCCCCGTTCCGCTGCGCGGCTTCCTCGCGCAGGGCGTTGTAGGTGGTCTCAATGTTTACGGCAGAGACGTAGTAGGCCAGCAGCATGATTTCGGTGGCAAAGAGTTCGTTGGCGTACTTGCGGGCGAGGTCCTCCGGCTTGATGAGGCCCGATTGCAGCAAACGGACCATGAACGTCGAAGTGCCCGCGAAGGGATCGAGGATGCTTACGCCTTCATCGCTCAGGCCCCTACCGAAGTGTTTCTTGGATACGTCGTCGGCAGCGCGCAGGATAAAGTCAACTATTTCCACTGGCGTATAAACAATGCCGAGCGCCTCAGCTTGTTTCTTGAAGGCCTTGCGGAAGAAACGCTCGTACAGCTCCTTAATCACCTGCTGTTTACCGGAAGCGGAGGTCACCTCAGAAGCACGCACGCGCACCGACTCATAGAACTTCTCCAGAGACTCCGTTTCCGTATCGAGGTTGGCCTTGGACAGAGCATTAACCATTTTCTCCATCACTTGGGCCACGGGGTTGTGGGTGATGAAATCATGGTTTTCAAACAACGCATTAAATACCGGTGCGGTGATGAGATGCTGAGAGAGCATCGAGATGGCATCGTCGTCGCTGATGCCATCATTCAAGTTGTTGCGCAGGCCTTCGACAAAGTCATCAAATTCCTGGCGCAAGTTACCATCGGCGCTTTCAAGCAGCGACTTGATGCGGGTGATCTGATTCTCCGCAATGGTAGCCACATCATCGGCCCAATCTTCCCAGTAGGTACGGGTGCCGACTTTATCCACCAGCTTTGTGTAGATAGCCTCTTGCCATTGCTCTAACGAGAACAATGCAATCTGCTGCGTCATAGCCGTGCCATCGTCGAATGACTCAGGAGACTTGGTGCTATCTGCCCCATCAAGCTTTTCCTTATCGCCTTTTTCTTTGTCACCCGACACGTGGTTGACGTCAATGGGTAGTTCTGCTTGCGCATTCGCTCCGTTGAGCGCAATCGAATTGACTTTGGCGTTGAAGCGATCATCGTGGGCACGCAGCGCGTTAAGAATCTGCCACACCACCTTGAAGCGCTGATTATCGTTAAGCGCTTCCGAAGGAGATACATTCGGTGGCACCGCCACCGGCAAGATGATGTAACCGTAATCCTTGCCCGCAGATTTACGCATCACGCGACCAACGGACTGGACCACGTCCACCATGGAGTTGCGTGGGTTAAAGAATACGACCGCGTCCAACGCCGGCACATCCACGCCCTCGGACAGGCAGCGGGCGTTGGTAAGCATGCGGCTTTCGTTTTCATCCGCCGGGGATTCGATCCAGGAAAGCTTGGTGCCACGCTCCATGGCGTTCATACCGCCATCAACGTGCTGTGCAGCAACGCGCAGATCAACGTTAGTCAAGGAGACATCGTTCAGCACTGCCTTATCTTTGAGCAGCTCTTGGTGGGTGGCGATCAGCGAAGGATAGGTATCAGCGATGAGTTGTGAAGACTTAATGTCTTTGGCAAAGGCAACAGCGCGCTGCATAGGCTGGGCGTTTTCCTCAAAGCCGCCTTTCTTGCCCTGCAATTCACCAGAGCGCTTGGCCAAACCATTCCAGGCACCGATCATCGCCGAAGCCGTGGTGAGGTTTATCTGGTTGTCGTCGCTGCGAGCCATCGCTTCCGCAGCCACCGACTCATCCACAGTCATGACCAAGACCTTGTAATCCGTAAGCAGGCCCTTATCCACGGCCTCCCCGAATCCAAGGCGGTAGAACTCGGGGCCATAAATTCCCTCATCATCCATGGAGGTCAACTCGGCGGAGTGCTCGGCTGGCTTGCCTTTTACCGCGTCGTCATAAAGCCTTGGCGTGGCGGTCATATAAAGGCGCTTTGCCGCCCTGATATAGCCAGCATCGTGGATGCGGACAAAGTTGCTGGCATCCTCACCGGCCAAGGTAATACCAGTGGTGCGGTGGGCCTCATCGCAGATGACCAAATCAAAATCATCTAGGCCCCGCTGCTGCGCTTCATGGACCGCCGGCAAGGACTGGTACGTAGAAAAGACGATATTGAGACCCTTAGCGCGCTTGCCAGTAGCAAAGCGCTGCGTAATCTCCTCACCGTCCGTAGATACAGGGACCTCGAGGTCATAGACCGCAATATCTTCCGCCTTCTTTGAGACTTTAGAGTCCGAACATACTGCGAAGGCACGCATGTCTAGGCGGCCTTGAGCGGTCCACTCCTTTAGTGTCTGCGACAACAAGGAGATGGAAGGAACGAGAAACAGAATGCGGGCTTTTCCACCATTCTCTTCGGCGACGCGCTCCGCCAGGCGCAGCGCGGTAAAAGTCTTACCGGTACCGCAGGCCATAATGAGCTTTCCGCGGTCATGGGTCTTAAATCCCTCAATAGCCTTATCAATGGCCGTTTGCTGGTGCGGGCGTGGTTCGAAAGTTTTGCGCTGCGAAAGGTTAATTTGGATATTCTTGTCCTGAACCTCAGAGCCTGGGAACGCCACGTCCCAGTTAATCGGGGACTCAGCAATGGTAGAAATTCCGATGCGGCTGGTGGGAATCATCTGGTTGGCCAACGCCGCTTCCGCATGTGAAGACCAATGATCCGTGGTGGAGATAATCATGCGGCTGCCAAAGTATTCGCTGCCGTTTTCGGTCTCGAAGGAATGCCCTGAGGCCTCGAAGAAGGAATCGAGGTGGGATTTCTGGATACGCGCGTTGGAAGCGTAGAACTTGCACTGGATGGCCATCCACGTGCCGTCATCTACGCGGTGGGCGACCAAGTCAATTCCCGTATCCGCCTTGCCGCCGTTATAGCGCCAATCAACCCAGCGGGTGACCTCATCGAACTGTGCTTTCAGCGTGGGATCGGTCTTGAAATAGTTGACCATTAATTTTTCAAAAGCTATGCCATACTTCGCCTTTGGTTGGTTTTCGCGCAGTTGATCCAGTACCTCGGAGAATTTTGACATACCAGCATTATGCCTGACGGGCTAGCCATCCTCTGGATAATTCCGGCTAATTTAACGCCGAGCCGTCAGGGCTACCCCTTATAGGTCTTTTCTGCAGCACGTGGTTGTTCCGTACGCCGTGTGCATTCAAGAAGGGACATACCATCGTCATGGGGCGCACATATTCTGTAGGGTCCACATCTAGTTCCTTTCCCGCTGACAGAAATTATCGTCGCTGGTCGGGGGACTATACGGACATGGTTGCGGCGCACGAGAGCGTGGGACTGTCAGGGAAATCGAAGGAAGGGGCCTTTCTTAATGTGCGCCTGCGACGTTATAGCTAGTCAAGGAACACCCGTTCAGTGAACACCTGCTCCGCGTCCAAACTTCCACTTTACGAGAACCCGTAAATCGAAACTTTCCCGCCTGCGTGATTAGACCAACAACCAATCAAAGGGATTATCCGTGTTTCAGCTCTTGGTCAAAGTCCGAGGCGTTCTTCCCCTACCCACGCGTTGCGCTGCGGACATACTTCAAGGTCGAAATCCGAAAGGACGACACACACTAGGCCTAGCCGAGCGCTAAAGGCTGCAATGGCGCTAGACCTAGAGCTGTAGCGAGCCTGCTTGCGGTTCCATTGAACTGTGGAAACCATATGGGAGGCTGTATCTTTAGGAAGTCGCCACTAAACGGTGATTCGAGGAGAACTTCCCAGTTTGTCGCCCGCTCAGTAATATCTTTCCGTTACTAAAAGGGAAGTTGGATGCCGAACTTGTGTAGAAGACTTTCTATCTGCTGCCGGTTGAAGTACACCGTTCCCACTGCAATAGTCAGTACGCTGGCGAGGGCACCAACTACCGCCCACACCTTCGGCTGTGAAGAGGCAACGCTACTTCCTGTTTGTGGCTTGTACACGCTGTCCGCTGTGGAATCGATATGGGCTTGAGAGTGGTCAGAGACAGAACCAAGCGGCAGACAAGCGGACAGCTCATCGATGGTATAAAACGTCGAGCCCTCGCTTATTGGCTCACACCCCTCTTTGAAGGGAATTTCCTTCTCGTTGTACAGCATGCGCACGAGGGTCTCGCCATTGTCATTCTGGAAGGCATCCCACTGGATATTTGCTCCCATCGGGGAGACCTCGTCACCACGCCAATCCGAGTTCTGCCAGCTGTAGAGCTCTCCTGCGGGAACTCCCTTCTCTGAGCCAGGCGTTTTCAGCAATGCGGCAAGCGGAATGATGGTTTCCGCGTGACCAAACCTATATTCCGCAGCTATATCACCACCGGCCGCGCGATCCTGTACGCCCTCAATCATTTCCTCAAGCAGTGGCTCATAATTGTCGTAAGAAACAGTGCGACCCTCGATAGCCGGCCCCTTCTCATAGAAGTCTTCTACATCCAATAGGTATGCAAAGGTAGGCCCGCTCGCATCGTCCATGTACTGATCAAATATCCACCCCTCAGCAGGGGTTTTCTCCTCATGAGCAAGTGCTGGAGCAATGATGTACAGGTTGTAGAACTGCAGCGCGGCGTCCACTATTCCTTCTACTGTCTTGCCATCCTTTTCACGGGCGCTAAAAGAAATGGATCCATCTTTTAGATCATCGATAAAATCCGAGGTGAAAATCTTGGACAGCAACTCCTGAGATGCTTCTTGGGAGGCCGGCTTGGAATATGCTTCCTGGATCTTTTCCTGTAGCTGCGGTGAGTCTTTCCACGCCGAATATTTTTCGTACGACGGTGACTTCTTATCTTTATGCGCATACATCAGGTCAGTGCGTGGCTCGATGGTGACATGCCCATCGTTGGTTCCGTCCACGAGGTTGTCAGCAAGAGCGGGAGCTTCCTTCAGCCATGCCTCACCGAAACTCCAACCAGAGTCATTAGCGCGGTCCTCACCCGAAGAGATGAATTTCACCTTGGAGTCATCCCTGTCGATGCTGTGCATAAGCTCGGCATTGCGTTGCGCATTGCGCTGACCAATCCCCCGCAGTTCTTCCCGCCCAACGGCGGTGAGGTTTCCGTATCCGGCGTCTTGTCCGGCGCCCCCGGCCAATTCCTCATTCACGGAAATCATCGCTTCTACCTGCGGAATGAGCTTTTCTCCTAGATCCGTGAGCTCACCACGCTCCTGAGCATACTCCAACATCTGCTGCGCGAGGTCGTCATACTTAAAGCTAGACAGGCCTCGCGAGCCATGCCGGTCCACCGTGGAGGTATAGATCTGTCGGAATCCTGCGGGAGCTTCGGAGTACTCCCGCCCCTGCGGTTCATAGTGCTGTTTGGTGGAGTAATAGGAACCATTCTCGGCGGCGGTGGCGGGCACTGTTACACCAGCACACGCAATGGCAGCAGTAAGAGCGAGAGTACGAATGCGCATTAGACGTTGGCTTCCATGGGTAGTGGATATTTTGTAGAGGGACACACCCACGGTAGGCCGTTGACGTTAAGAAAAGGTTGCCTGAAAGGGAAATATTTGAAAAGAATTCGTCCCGACGCTGTTCTTAATAAGGCCGAGCCTTGTCCCTGCTCCTAACGAGCTAAAAAGCCCGGCCGAAGCCGGGCTTTCCGCATTGTCGCTTAGTTGCGTTTGTCCATCGCCGAGAGTTTTTACTCCACTACGGAGTTAGCGCCCACGGCGTGGTCGAAGAGGTCCGGCAGGGTGGCGGACCAAGCGGAGACCAGCTGGGAGATGGCGACGGACTCGCCGCCGAGGGTGAGGGCGCCGGTTTCGGTGGTCTCACCAACGATGGCGGCTGGGATGCCCAGCTCACCGGCGCGGGCGAGGACCTGATCGGCGCGGTCGGCGGTGGTGGCCACGAGCACGCGGGAGGCGGACTCGGAGAAGGCGGCGACAAACTCGTCCTCGTGGACCGCGGTGAGGTCCAGGTTGAGGCCGAGGCCGGCGCCGTCGGCAGTAGCACCGGCGCGCTTAGCCATCTCAAAGGCGGTGACAGCGAGGCCGCCCTCAGAGATATCGTGTGCCGCGGTGAGCAGCTCATTGCCGTGGAAGAACTCGGCCAGGCGCTTCTCGTTGGCCATGTCCACCTGCGGCGGCAGACCATTGAGCGAGGAAGCATCGGAGGTATCGGCGCTGACCTGCTGCCAGATAGAGCCGCCGAACTCGTCCTTGGTCTCACCCAGGGCAATGAGAACTTCCTTCTCGCCCACGGTGCCCAGCTCGTTGCCGATGGCCTTGTGTACGTCATCGATAACGCCCAGCACGCCCACCACTGGGGTGGGCAGGATCGGCTCTTCGCCGGTCTGGTTGTAGAAGGAGACGTTGCCGCCGGAGACGGGGATGGAAAGCTCCACGGCGGCGTCGGCAAGCCCATGCACAGACTCGCGGAACTGCCACATAACGTCGGGGTTCTCCGGGGAGCCGTAGTTCAGGCAGTTGGTGATCGCGACGGGCTTGGCGCCGGTGACGGCGACGTTGCGGTAGGCCTCAGCCAGCGCGAGGCGGGCGCCCATATTCGGATCCAGCTTGGTGTAGCGGCCGGACGCATCGGCAGAAACGGCCACGCCGCGGCCGGTCTCCTCATCGATGCGCAGGACGCCGGCGTCCGCGTGGTGGGACTGGACGGTATTGCCGCGCACGTAGCGGTCATACTGGTTCATGATGAAATCGCGCGAGCACAGCGCCGGGGAGGACACGAGCTTCTGCAGGGACTCAACCAGGCCGCGCTTGTCGGTGCCCTGGTACTTCTGCAGCTCGTCCTGCCACTCCGGGCGGGCATACGGGCGGTCATACTCCGGAGCCTCGTCTGCAATGGTGCCGGCTGGGGCATCCACGACGACCTCGCCCTGGTGGCGGATGACCAGGTGGTTACCCTCAGTGACCTCGCCGATCTCGGCACAGGTGACGTCCCAGTGCTCGCAGATTTCGCGGAACTTCGCCACGTTCTCCGGAGCCACAACGGCGCACATGCGCTCCTGGGACTCGGAGGCGAGGATCTCGGCCGCGGTCATATTCTGCGCGCGCAGCGGCACGTTATCGAGGTTGACCTCCATGCCTCCATCGCCGGAGGCAGCCAGCTCGGAGGTAGCGCAGGCCAGGCCCGCGCCGCCCAAGTCCTGAATGCCAACGACCACGCCGGCGTGGTAGAGGTCCAGGCAGCACTCAATGAGGACCTTCTCCGCGAAGGGATCGCCCACCTGCACGGCCGGCAGCTTGCGCTCGGCGCCGTCCTCGAAGGTATCGGAGGCCAGCACGGACACGCCACCGATGCCATCCAGACCGGTGCGGGAGCCGAAGAGCATGACCTTGTTGCCCTTGCCGGACGCAAAGGCCAGCTTCAGGTCATCAACCTTGAGGGTGCCCACGCACAGGGCGTTGACCAGCGGGTTACCCGCATAGGTCTCATCAAAGACGGTCTCGCCGCCAATATTGGGCAGGCCCAGGGAGTTGCCGTAGCCACCAATACCGGAAACAACGCCGGGCAGGACGCGCTTGGTATCGGGGGCGTCGGCAGGCCCAAAGCGCAGTTGGTCCATCACGGCAATCGGGCGAGCGCCCATGGCCATGATGTCGCGGACGATGCCGCCCACGCCGGTGGCCGCACCCTGGTAAGGCTCCACGTAGGAGGGGTGGTTGTGGGACTCCACGCGGAAGGTCACCGCATTGCCGTCTCCGATGTCTACCACGCCAGCATTCTCACCAATGCCGGCGAGGATCTTCTCCCCCATCTCCTCGGTCATGGTCTCACCAAAGTAACGCAGATGCGTCTTGGACGACTTATAGGAGCAGTGCTCGGACCACATGACGGAGTACATGGTCAGCTCCGCATCGGTGGGGCGACGGCCCAGGATGTCATGGATGCGCTGGTATTCGTCATCCTTCAGGCCGAGTTCCGCGTAGGGCTGCTGCTCGTCCGGGGTGGACTGTGCCTTTTCTACGGTGTCATTATGAACGGTCATGAAAATGGCCTCCTTAAACCGCCGGCGCCTGGGCGACGGCCTTGATGGCGGATACGAAAAGTCCCAGTCCGTCGGTGGATGGGCCGGTTAGCGTGTCAATGGCGTGCTCGGGGTGCGGCATGAGGCCCACAATGCGGCCGGACTCATCGCTCACACCGGCGATGCCGTTGACGGAACCGTTGTAATTATCGGTGTAGCGGAAGACCACGCGGCCCTCGCCCTCGATGCGGGCGATGTCATCATCGCCGGCTTGGAAGCGGCCCTCGCCGTGCTTGGCCGGCACCAGGATCTTCTGGCCCTGCTCAAACTCGCTGGTCCACGCGGTGGTGGAATTGGCCACCTCGAGGTAGGTATCGGTGCAGTGGAAGTGCAGGCCCTTATTGCGGGTCAGCGCGCCTGGCAGCAGGCCCGCCTCGGTAAGGATCTGGAAGCCATTGCAGATGCCAAGCACCGGCATGCCCTGCTTCGCACGATCAATAACGGACTGCATCACCGGCGCGAGCGCGGAAATGGCGCCCGAGCGCAGGTAGTCACCATAAGAAAAACCGCCCGGCACTACTACCGCATCCACGCCGTGCAGATCGGTATCTGCGTGCCAGAGGCTTTTGACCTCTGCGCCGGCGGTGCGGGCAGCGCGAGCGGCATCCACATCATCCAGGGTTCCGGGGAAAGTGATTACTCCGATTGTGGCGGTCACTTACTTGACCTCCAGCCCAACAACCTCGTAGTCCTCGATGACGGTATTGGCCAGCAGCGTGGCGGCTACCTTATCTAGGTCATCTGCGGTAACGGAGTCATCGACCTCGATTTCGAAGCGCTTTCCCTGGCGCACATCGCTGACACCGGATACCCCGATGCGACCCAGCGCGCGGACGACGGCTTGGCCCTGCGGATCCAGAATTTCCGCCTTGGGCATGACATTGACAACTACACGAGCCATGAAATATTTGCCTTACTGTATGGGGCTTTGGTCTGCGCGGCTTAGTTTAGTTGGCACCCCCGCCTTTTACCTAGACTCACCCCCGCAGTGTGGGTTTCACCCCGGTTGAGCAAACTCTACGTGAACCCCAAACGACGCTCTGGCAAACTTCGGCGTGCGCTCCAGCCTGGCCCGGCGCGGTGCTCTACTAATAGACGACGCACACTGTCGCTCTCTTTTTAAGGTTGAATCTATGTCTTCTCGCCGCCTGGGCGCGCTGGCACTTGCCACCGCCTTGTCTTCTGTTGCACTTGCCGTTCCTACCGCCACGGCCGCCACCGATGGCTCCGCCGCAGTCATCTCCGAGGTCTACGGGGGAGGCGGCAATAAGGGTGCTGCCTTTACCCATGACTTCATCGAGCTCTATAACCCCACCGATGCCCCGATTGACCTGACGGGCTACACCGTGGAGTACTTCTCCGCCTCCGGCAATACCGGCGGCAAGGTGGAGCTTTCCGGCACCATCGCGCCGCACGGCTACTTCCTGGTGCAGGGCGCGGCCGGCAATGGCGCGGGCGAGGCCCTGCCTGCCCCAGATGCCGAGGGCAGCCTCAACATGTCCGGTTCCAAAGGCTCCGTGCAGCTTGCCGACGCCACCGGTACCCCCATCGATACCATCGGCTACGGCGCCGCTTCCCTCAAGGAAAGCACCGCCGCCGCGGGCCTGTCCAATACCAAATCCGCCTCCCGCGACGCCGAGGGCACCGATACCGATGACAACGCCGCCGACTTCACCACCGGAGCACCTACCCCGACCAACTCCGGTAACGAGGCCCCCACCCCGCAGCCCGAGGAGCTGGTCGAGCCCGAGCAGCCGGCTCCCGAGGGGGTCACCGCCATCGCCGATATCCAAGGCACCGGCGCCGAATCCCCATTCAAGGACCAGACCGTGGCCACCGAGGGCGTCGTCACCGGCGTGTGGTCCGAAGGTGGACTCAATGGCTTCACCATTCAGACCGGTGGTACTGGCAACGAGGCCACCGATGCCTCCCAGGCCATCTTCGTCTACATGGGTAACAAACCAGCCGATCAGTACCCTGCCCTTGAGGATTCCGTCGAGGTAACCGGCAAGGTCTCCGAATTCTATGGCTCCACCCAGCTCACCGCCTCCGCGGTCACGCAGCTCGATACCCCGCTGGAGAAGGTCACCCCGCTCAAGGTAGACCACCTTCCCGATGGCAACGAGGCCCGCGAGCCCTTCGAGCACATGCTCATCCAGCCAGGCGAGCACACCGTGACCAATAACTATTCGCTCAACCAGTACGGCGAGGTGGGCCTCGCCCCGGGCAAGGAAGCCTTCCGCCAGCCTTCCGATATCTTCTCCCCCTCCACGGATCCCAACTCCGATATCCAGAAGCTCACCAAGGACAATGCCGATAAGCTGGTCACCCTGGACGATGGCCGCACCCGCGACTATCTCAAGACCGACCAGAACACCCCACTGCCTTATATCGCCCAGGATGATGCCCAGACCATCAAATCCCTGCGCACCACCGACACCGTGTCCTTCCAGCACCCGGTCATCGTGGGCTTCTCTCATGAGCAGTGGCGCTTCCAGCCCACCACCCCGGTCACCGGCAATACCAAGGGCGCAGACCTGCCCATCTCTTGGGAGGACTCCCGCGAGGCCGAGCTACACGCCATCGATGACGTCAAGGGCGAGTACACCATCGGCGCCTTCAATGTGCTGAACTACTTCACCTCCTTGGGCGAGGAATTTGGCGGCAGCGCCTACACCGACCGCGAGGGCAATAAGGTCACCGTCAACCGCGGTAAGACCCGCGGCGCCTACACCAAATCGGCCTTGGAAGACCAGGAGCGCAAGATCGTCGCCGCCATCAACGGCCTCGATGCCGACGTCATCGGCCTTTCCGAAATCGAAGATGGCTACGCCGTCACCGGTGACTTCGCCCAGCGCGATAAGGCCCTCAAGCACCTGACGGAAAAGCTCAACGAGGCCGCCGGCTCCGACAAGTGGGCCTTCGTCCCCTCCCCGTCCCAGGACGCCGTACCGGACTCCCCGGATGTCATCCGTACCGCGTTCATCTACCACAAGGATGTAGTCAAGCCCGTCGGTGAATCCCGCATCTTCCAGGATGATCGCTTCACCGGCACCGCCCGCGAACCGCTTGCCCAGGAATTCCAGCCGCTGAAGGAGGGCGAGGAATCCTTCGTTGCCGTGGCCAACCACTTCAAGTCCAAGGGCTCGGTAGCCAAGGGCGACGCCGATTCCGGCGACGGCCAAGGCAATAACCCGAACGTCCGCAACGCACAGGCCCAGGCCGTCCTCGATGCCCTGCACAAGCAGGAGGACTGGAAGGACAAGCCGCTATTCGCCCTGGGTGATTTCAATACCTACACCCACGAGACCGCACTCGATGTCTTCCGCAACGATGGTTTCACCGTCCCTGCCGAAAAGTACGAGGCTGACCCCTCCTACCAGTTCTCCGGCCTGCTCGGCACCCTCGATCACGTGCTGGCCAATAAGGTTGCCACCGGCACGCTTGACGACGCCCAAGTCTGGAACATCAACGCCGACGAACCCGTCGCCTTCGAATACTCCCGCCGCAACTACAACATCGTGGACTTCTACGATGACTCCCCATTCCGCGCCTCCGACCACGACCCGGTCAAGGTCGGCTTCACCCTCGGCGCGGACGACTCCGCCAGCCAGCCGGATGCCCCTTCAGACAAGCCTTCCGATGAACCAGGTAAGCCAGAGGACAAGCCCTCCGAGAACCCTTCTGAAAAGCCGAATAAGCCTGCCTCCGGCTCTAGCTCCAGCACCAGCTCCGTGGGAGCAGGCATCGCCGCCGCCATCGCGGCCATCGCCGGCCTTGTCGCCATCCCTGGTTTCCTTGCCGTAACCGGCAACCTCCAGAAGGCCATCCCGGCCCCCATCTGGGTCATGCTCCCAAAGGAAGTGAAGAACTTCATCACTAGCCTGCAGCGCTAATTACCCATTAGCCCTAGCCCCGCATGCTTCGGAGGAAGACTCCCTAGCGGCGGGGCCCTTTTGTCATTTCACGACTTTCGTCCATATAAACCACCGCAACCGTCGACGGAAATAGGCGTTTATATGGACGAAAATCGCGAAGCTGTGCTTGTTGCTCCGCGGAGCCTCTGACGAGGGAATGCGCGGGCTATTTTGAAAGGTAAGCGCCGTAGTCGGCAGGGGTCGCGCCGGCGTTGATGGCCCGATCGGCGGCTTTGACAAAAGCATTGATTACCTTGCGGTCATCCAGGTTGCGTCCGGAAACCGAAAGGCGGACCGTATTGCCACGTTGGGCGGAGCGCTCAGCAGCGCGAATAATGTTCTTTCGCCACCACTTGGCGGAACCAAAGCCTTCACCAAAAGAAAGGTTGCGGGCCTGGTGGAACTTACCAGAATTTATCTGGAGAATACCGCGGGTAGAGGCGGCTACCTCAAACTTGAACTGCGGCAAGACCTGCAAGGTACCGGGCGACATGCGCCAGCGTGGGGGCGCGAAGATGGTGGGCTCGAAGCCGATCTTGGCCATCTGGCGGGTAGCTCCGGCGAGGCGCAGCTTCGCCTCGTGCGAATCGAGGTTGGCGAATTCTGCGCGGCGGCCCTGCACCGATCGATCAAAACCGTTCAGGATAAGAACGCGGCCGGCATCGGCTTGGTCTTGGAGCCACTTCTTGGTGTCTTTGTCTTTGGCGAGGTGCCAGTTGCCGTCAATATGCGGGGCAATCAGCAGGGAAACAGGAATCTCCTCCCGATCAAGGATCGAGAGGAGCCGGCTAGCCTGCTTCCGTGTGTCATCAAAGATGCTGGAGATAGATACCAGAAGGTGGCCATTCATAAGGAAAATTATCGCACAGGAATTCAGGATTCGCGCGTTGGCCCCCTATCCAGGTTTTACTTCTCCAAGCCGGTGGCCTTGTTGATGGTCCACGCATACTCGAAGGCGTTCTGGCGCCACTTTTCATAGCGGCCAGACACGCCGCCATGGCCTGCTGCCATTTCGGTCTTGAGCAAGAACTCGCCGCCGGTGGCCGTCGTTCGCAGCTGGGCGATCCACTTGGCCGGCTCAACGTAGAGTACGCGAGTGTCATTGAGCGAGGTGATAGCCAGAATGTCCGGGTAGTCCTTAGCCTCGATATTTTCATACGGCGAGTAGGACTTCATGTAGTCATAGACCTCCGGATCGTGGTACGGGTCGCCCCACTCTTCCCATTCAGGGACCGTGAGTGGAAGCTCTGGCATGAGGATAGAGGTCAGCGGATCCACGAACGGCACGACGGCCTGGATAGCGGTGAAGCGATCCGGGGCCATATTGGCAATCGCGCCCATGAGCATGCCACCGGCCGAGCCGCCCTCGGCTACCATCTGATCCGCGGTGGTCACGCCGCGGGCGATGAGGTCATCGGCGACATCGATGAAATCGGTGAAAGTGTTCTTCTTCTTGAGCATCTTTCCGTCGTCGTACCAGGTGCGGCCCATCTCGCCGCCACCGCGGACATGGGCCACGGCGAAGATCATGCCGCGATCCATAAGAGACAGGCGGGTAACGGAGAAGGCCGGATCCACGCTGACCTCATAAGAACCGTAACCATAGAGCAGGGTCGGATTCGGCTGGGTGCGGTCGAGGTCGGCGCGGTGAACAATGGATACGGGGATGTCGGTGCCGTCGGCAGCCGTGGTCCACATGCGGTAGGCCACGTAGTCATCCAGGTTATAACCGCCGGGAACCTCTTGCTCCTTGAGCAGGGTAAATTCGCCGGTATCCACGCGGTAATCAAAGAGCTGGGAGGGCTGGGTGAAAGACACGTAGCTCACGCGCAGCACCGGTGCGTCCCACTCGGGGTTGCCGGATACCGACACGGTGAAGAGTTCTTCGTCGAAGTTGAGCTCTTCGAATTCGCTAAAGCCGTCGTTCACGCGCATGATGGCGGCACGGCCGATGCCGCCGCGGCGGTAGCCCACCACAATCTGATCGCGGTAGGTGTCCACGCCCTCGATGCGGGTGGTTTCCTCGTGCGGCAAGAGCGCCGGCAGGTCGCGTAGGGTGGGCAGCTCATCCTTGGCCTTGGTATAGCCGACCTCGAAATTGGGGCCATTGGCGTTGTGGGTGACAATCCAGTAATCCTCGCCCTTAACGACGGCGTGGTCGACGTCGTAGTCCACGCCAGATTCGCGCTCCCACAGCAGGCGGAATTCGCCCTCGGGGTTGTCTTCCTCGAGGACCCATACCTCAGAAGTCACCTTGGAGCTCACGCCAAGGAAGAGATATTTATCGGAGCGAGCGCTTCCGATACCAACATTGAAGTGCTCGTCTTCTTCCTTGAATACCCGCACGTCTTCGGACTGCGCGGTGCCAACCTTATGTCGCCAGATGGCGTCAGGGCGCCATGCCTCGTCGACGGTCGTGTAAAAGATATAGCCGTCGCCGGCCCAGGTGGCGCCGTAGAAGATGCCCTTGAGGTGGTCGTCGAGAAGCGCGCCGCTTTCCAAGTCCTTAATATAGAGCTCAAAGCGCTCGTCGCCGGCGAAGTCCACGGAATAGGCCAGGTAGCGGCCGGAATCAGAGATGGAGGCCGCGCCGAGGGCAAAGAAGTCCTTGCCCTCCGCCAGCGCGTTGGCGTCGAGGATGATCTCCTCGCCTTCCGGGGTGCCTTCCTCTGGGATAACCGGGGCAGTCCATGGGTCAGCCCCCTCCTCTACCGGGAGCCGGCAAGAGTAGCCGTAGCTCTTGCCCTCCTCAGTGCGGCCGTAGTACCAGTAATCGCCGCGGCGAGAAGGCACGGACATATCGGTTTGCTTGATGCGGGACTTAATCTCCTGGAAGATATTCTCCGTCATCTCATCCAAGTGCGCGGTTTTCGCCTTGGTGTAATCATTTTCTGCGTTGAGGTAATCCAGGGTTTCCTGGGATTCCTTATCGCGCAGCCACTCGTAGTTATCCACGAACTCGCGTCCGTGGAAGGAACGGGTCACGGGGTGAACGGCGGCCACGGGGGCGGAAAGATTCTCGTTGCTCATGCCGCCCCACTGTACGCGTGGCGCCCCGTAGAGCGAGAGCTAGGCCTCAGGCGAAAGGAAGTCCGCGAAGCGCTCGCCGGAAAGCCGCTCGTAGGCCTCGATGTAGCGCAGGCGGGTGGCGGAAACGACGTCATCGGGAAGCTGGGGCGGAGTGCCGTCGGCGGCTTGGTCCCACCCGGAGGCGTCGGAAGTCAGCCAATTGCGCACGTATTGCTTGTCGAAGGACGGCTGGACCTCGCCCTCCACGTAAGAATCGGCCGGCCAGTAGCGAGAGGAATCTGGGGTCAGGACCTCATCGGCCAGCACGAGGGTGCCGTCTTGGTCTAGGCCGAACTCAAACTTGGTATCGGCGAGGATGATGCCCTTCTCCTCCGCAAGCGCGGCGGCCTCGGAGTAGATGCGGAGGGTGGCCGCGCGCAGCTCCTCGGCGCGCTCGGCGCCCAGCTTGTCCACCACGAAGTCGAAGGAGACGTTCTCATCGTGCTCGCCTTGTTCCGCCTTGGTGGCCGGGGTGAAGATGGGCTCGGGCAGGCGGGAAGCCTCAACCAGGCCCTCCGGCAGCTCGATACCGCACACGGTGCCGTTGGCCTTGTACTCCTTCAGGCCGGAACCGGTGAGGAAGCCGCGGGCCACGCACTCGAAGGGCAGCATATCCAGCTTCTTGACCACCATCGCGCGGCCGAGGCACTCGGCGGGGATGCGCTCATCATCGAGCGGGCCGGCCAGGTGGTTGGGGAAATCGATGGAGTCGAAGAAGAACTTCGAGGTTGCGGTCAGCACGCGGCCCTTGTCCGGGATGACCGGTTCGAGGGCGTGGTCGTAAGCCGAGATGCGGTCCGAGACCACCATCAACAGGGTGTTCTCGTCTACATCGTAGATATCGCGGACCTTGCCGGAGGCAAGATGGTTATAAGAAGAAAGCTCAGGACGCATGACTTTCATTCTAGCGCTCAGGGGTAGCGAGCACGTTTCGATCAAATAAGCCCCGAGATCCGCGCGGGATTCGGGGACTATTTGATCGAAATGCGAAAAAGGAGGGCGCACTGCGACAAGGGCGCACTGCGAAAGGAAAGCGCGCCCAGCGAGGCTCGCTTTAGAGGATCTCGCCCGGGGTATAGGCCGCGGCCTTGGGGTGCTCGCCTACTAGGGCGTTGATGCGGTTGAGCACCTGGCTGACCTGGGACTCGGCGGCACCGATGAAGGCGTGCTTATCGGCCAGGGCAGCCTCGAGGTCGGACTCGTCCATGGGCAGGCGGTCATCGGCGGCGAGGCGTTGGACTAGGTCCTGCTCGCCGCCGTTTTCGCGCATATTGAGCGCAACGGCGACCGCGTTTTCCTTGATGACCTCGTGGGCGGTCTCGCGGCCCACGCCGGCGCGCACAGCCGCCATGAGGATGCGGGTAGTGGCCAGGAAGGGCAGGTAGCGCTCCAGTTCGCGGTCGATCATGGCGGGGAAGGCGCCGAACTCGTCGAGAACGGTGAGGAAGGTTTCGAATTGGCCGTCGAGGGCGAAGAAGGCGTCGGGAAGCGCGACGCGGCGGACGACGGAGCAGAAGACATCGCCCTCGTTCCACTGCTGTCCAGCGAGGTCCGCAGCCATGGTGAGGTAGCCGCGGAGGATGACCTGCAGGCCGCCGACGCGCTCGCAGGAACGGGCGTTCATCTTATGCGGCATAGCAGAGGAGCCAACCTGGCCCTCCTTGAAGCCCTCGGTGACGGTCTCGTTGCCGGCCATCAAGCGGATGGTGGTGGCCAGCGAAGACGGGGCAGCGCCGAGCTCCACTAGGGCGGAGATGGCGTCGAAGTCGAGGGAGCGCGGGTAGACCTGGCCCACGGAATTGAAGATGCGGTGGAAGCCTAGGTAATCCGCGATGGCCGTCTCCAGGGAGGCGAGCTTGTCCTCGGAGCCGCCCATGAGATCGAGCATGTCCTGGGAGGTGCCCATCGGGCCCTTGATGCCGCGCAGCGGGTAACGGCCGAGGAGGTCTTCGACGCGCTCGATGGCCAGCAGCATCTCATCGCCGGCCGTAGCGAAGCGCTTGCCCAGGGTGGTGGCCTGCGCGGCCACGTTGTGGGAGCGGCCCGCCATGACCAGGGACTGGTACTCGGCGGCGTGGCGGCCGATGCGGGAGACCACGGCGATGGCCTTATCGCGGATGATCTCCAGCGAGGTGTGGATCTGCAGCTGCTCCACGTTCTCGGTGAGATCGCGGCTGGTCATGCCCTTGTGAATGTGCTCATAGCCGGCCAGCGCATTGAATTCCTCAATGCGGGCCTTCACATCGTGGCGGGTGACGCGCTCGCGCTCCGCGATGGACTCGAGGTTCACGTCCTCCACCACGGCCTCGTAGGCATCGATGGCCTTGGTGGGGATATCTACGCCCAGATCCTTCTGGGCGCGCATGACCGCGATCCAGAGCTTGCGCTCCAAGATGATTTTATGCTCCGGGCTCCAGATATTGGACAGCTCCTCGGAGGCATAGCGGGAGGACAGGACGTTGGAAATCTTCTTCTTTTCAGCCACGTGGCTATTATTCCATGCCTGCCCCGCCGCGGGGTGAAGGGTTAGAGAGAAATCTCACCGTCTTCTGCTCGCTTGCCGATGTCCCGGCGCACAAAGCCACCCGCAAACTCGATGCCGTCGACGGTGGCGTAGGCGTCTGCGCGGGCGTCGGCAAGCGTGGCACCCTTGCCCAGCACGCTGAGCACGCGGCCGCCCGCGGTGCGGTAGGCGCCATCGGTATGCACGGTGCCGGCATGGAGGACGCGCTGCGGATCGTCCAAGACGGCGCCAGAGATGGCATCGCCCTTGCGCGGGGAAGCCGGGTAGCCCTCGGCCGCCATGACGATGATGACGGCGAAGCCATCCTCCCACTCCAGCGGCGGGAGTTCGGAGAGGGTGCCAGTGGCCGTGGCGTTAAGGGCCTCAGCCAGCGGGGACTTGAGCAGGGAGAGCACTGCCTGGGTCTCTGGGTCGCCGAAGCGGCAGTTGAACTCGACTACGGCCGGGCCTTCTTCGCCCCAGGCCAGGCCGGCGTAGAGCAGACCGGAATAAGGGGTGCCGCGGCGCGCCATCTCCTTGGCCACAGGGGTGCAGACCTCGTCCACGATGCGCTGCACGCCGTCCTCCGGCAGCCACGGCAGCGGGGTGTAGGCGCCCATGCCACCGGTATTGGGGCCCTCGTCGTTGTCATAGGCACGCTTGTGATCCTGGGCCGGCAGCAGTGGGACGACGGTCTCGCCATCGACTAAGCAGAAGAGCGAGACTTCAGGGCCGTCGAGGAAGGATTCCAGCAGCACCGGGTTGCCGGCCGCGAGGACGGCATCGATATGAGCACGGGCGGCGGCGCGGTCCGGGGTGACTACGACACCCTTGCCGCCGGCCAGGCCATCGTCTTTGACCACGAACTGCGGGCCAAAGCGGTCGAGGGCGGCTTCAATGTCGTCCTCGGTGGAGCCCGGGCGCAGCTGCTCCGCGCGGGCGGTCTTGACACCGGCGGACTCCATGACGTCCTTGGCAAAGGCCTTGGATCCCTCGATCTGGGCTGCGTCTTTGCTGGGGCCGAAGACAGCGATGCCGGCCGCGCGCAGGGCATCGGCCACGCCGGCGACGAGGGGAACCTCAGGGCCGATGACAACGAGGTCCGCGGCGATGCTCTGGGCGAGCTCCACCATGCGATCAGCGTCATCTACCTGGGAGTAATCCGGGTGGACGGTAGCGAGGGCGGACATGGCCGCGCTGCCCGGCGCGGCGTGAATTTCGGTGCTCTTAGGGTCGGCGGACAGGCCCTTGACAAGGGCGTGTTCACGGCCGCCCGAACCAATTACGAGAATGCGCATGCCCACCATCATAACCAGCGGGTAGCCTGGCACACATGGCTTCTGTATTTACAAAGATCATTAATGGTGAACTACCCGCTCGCTTTGTCTACCGCGATGAGACCTGCGTGGCTTTCCTCTCCATCGAGCCGCTGCGCTACGGCCATACCCTGGTCGTGCCCATCGAGGAAGTAGATAAGTGGACCGACCTGGATCCACAGACCTGGGCCCACCTCAACGAGGTCGCCCTGGAAATCGGCGGCGCTATCAAGACCGCGTTTGATACCCCGCGCACCGGCTACATCATCGCTGGATTCGATGTCCCGCATACCCATATCCACCTCTTCCCCACCGAGAAGATGGAAGAGTATGACTTTGCCAAGGCCTTCGACGCTGAGAACACCGATGATGCCGCGATGGATGAGGCGGCCGCCCGCATCCGTCAGCACCTCGGCTGCAACGAGGAAGGCATTCGGGAGGACTAGGGCTCAGAGGGGGCGTCGGCAAGCGCGGGCAGGCGCACCGTAAAGGTGGTTCCGCGGCCGAGCTCGGAGTCGACGCTAATGCTGCCACCGTGCTGCTCCACCAGGGAGTGGACGATGGCTAAGCCCAGGCCGGAGCCGCCCGTATCGCGGGTGCGCGAGGTATCCGCGCGGTAAAAGCGCTCGAAGATGTGTGCCGCATCTTCCTGGGACATACCCTTGCCGTCATCGCTGACATCGACTAGCACGTCATTGGCCTCGCGGCGCAGGCGCAGCGTCACGGTCGCATCCTCGCCGCCGTGGCGGATGCCGTTGGTCACTAGGTTGAGCAGCACCTGGTGCAGGCGGCTGGCATCGCCATTGACCACCGGGATGGATTTGGCGTCGTTGGCCACCTCAATCTCGCGGCCGGGGAAGGCCGCGCGCGCGGAAGAGCCCACGGACAGGGCCAGTTCCAGTAGGTCCACTGGGCGCAGGTCTAGGCGCGTGCCTTCAGCGCGGGTGAGGGCCAGCAGGTCCTCCACCAGCAAGGACATGCGCTTGGACTCATCGTCGATCTTGGAAAAGACTAGGTCCACGTCCTTGGTGGCCCCGGAGCGATAGAGCTCGGTATAGCCGCGCAGGCTAGTCAGCGGCGTGCGCAGCTCATGCGAAGCATCGCCGACGAAGCGACGCATCTGTTCCTCTTTCTCCTGCGCGCGCACGACGGAGCGCTGCAGCTGACCCAACATGATATTGAGCGCGGCAGCCAGCTGGCCCACCTCCGTGTGCAGCGGCCACTTGGGCACGCGTTTGTCTAGGTCGCCTGCCGCGATTTGCGATGCCGTCTTTTCCACCACCCGCAGCGGCCGCAACGCCCTGCGAATAAACCAGAAACCTACGGCCGCAATGGCGGCCAAAGCAATGGCAGCAATGGTCACCTGCACCATGGCTAGGCCGTGCAGGATTTCTTTTTCATGGGTCATGTCCTTAGCAATGACCGTGATGACGCCATTGGAATCCGCGAAGGCGAGCGCGCGCCACTTGGTGTTGTTCTCGATGGAACCCACGGTGGTGGGGTAGCCTCCGAGCGGGATATTCTCCGCATTCGGGGTGGTTGACGATGGTCCCGAGTAGCGGATGGTGCCATCGGGCAGGTAGTTCAACACCACGTATTCGGTAGGCGGGCGCTTGGTGTGATCGCCGATGAAGAAGTCATTGCTGATATCGCGCGCCCAAGTAGTCGACGCGGAGCGCAGCTCATCATCAACGTTATTGAACAGGACGTTGCGCATGATGGAATTCACCGCAAAGGACGAGCCCGTAATGCCGAGCCCGGAGACCACGACGAGGAGGATGACCAGCCACGTCCGCAGCGGCATTGCCTGCGGAATCTGGGAAAACATTCGCCGCTTGGAGGACTTTTCCTCCCCTTCGCCTTGCCCCAGGCCCTCAAGCCACATGGACTGCGGGCGCGCCGCCGCCGGTGCAGGCGCCTGGCCCTGGGTCTCCTGTGAATCTTCCATCACTTAAGCACTTTAGGAGCGCGGGGTGCGCAGTACATAACCCACGCCGCGCACGGTGTGGATCAGCTGCGTCTCGCCGGTATCGATCTTGCGGCGCAGGTAAGAGATATAGGACTCGACCACGTTGCCATCGCCGCCGAAATCGTAGTGCCACACATTGTCCAAAATTTTGGACTTGGACAGCACCACTTCCTTGTTCTGCATGAGGTAGCGCAGGAGGTTGAACTCGGTGGGAGAAAGTTCGATGAGCTCGCCGGCCTTGGTGACCTCATGGGTGTCATCATTGAGCGTCAGATCCGCATAGCTCATGGTGGCATCGTTGGTCGATTCTTCCGCCGCGCCGCCGCGGCGCATGATGACGCGCAGGCGGGTGATCACTTCTTCCAGGCTAAATGGCTTTGTCACGTAATCATCCGCGCCGATGGTCAGGCCGTGGATGCGCTGGTCCACACCGTCCTTAGCGGTGAGGTAGAGCACCGGCCCGTCCAAGCCTTCTTGGCGCAGCTTGCCCAGCAGCTCGAAGCCATCCATGCCCGGCATCATGACGTCCAGGATGTAGGCATCAGGGTTTACTTCGCGGGCAATGCGCAGCGCCTCGTTGCCGGAATTGGCGCTGTACACCTCGAAGTTCTGGAACTTCAGCGATACGGTGAGTAGCTCCACAATATTGGGTTCGTCATCGACGACAAGAACCTTGGCGAGTTTGGTGTCTTCCATGTTCTCCTCAGATCCCCTTAAAGGTTGTGATTTTCTAACACGTCATCATGGCACGCTTGCTTTCCAGCCTACTGAAGAGTTTCTGCCTGAATCCTGTGAACGTGAGTACTCGGCCTGGTCGGGGTAAAAGAAAACCACACCCCTCCTTAGGTGAGGAAGGGCGTGGTAGCTAGCGCAGCGCGCTATTTAGAAGTCCTGCGGGCGTGGGATGTTGCGCAGGTTGGACTTTGCCATGGTGATCATCTGGCCAACGCCACCGTCCAGAACGGTGCGGGTGGCAGCCTTGGAGAAGCCCATGAGCTGCTCGATGGTCAACGTCGGTGGCAGGGAGAGGGCGTTGGGGTCAGTAACGACGTCGATAAGAGCCGGGCCGTTATAAGCCAGCGCCTTCTTGATCTGCTCCGGTGCGTCCTTCGGATCCTCGATGCGGAAGTGCTTGATGCCGGAAGCTTCTGCAATCTTGGCGTAGTTGACGGACTCGTGGTCGGTCTCGTGCTCCGGCAGACCCTGCACCAGCATCTCCAGCTTGACCATGCCCAAAGAAGAATTGTTGAACACGAACATCTTGATAGGCAGGTTGTGCAGCTTCACGGTGAGCAGCTCACCCATCAGCATGGACAGTCCGCCATCACCGGAGAAGGTGATGACCTGGCGGCCCGGGTTAGCAGCCTGTGCACCCAGTGCCTGTGGCAGGGCGTTAGCCATGGTGCCGTGGCGGAAGGAGCCGATCTGCTCGCGCTTGCCGTTAGCGGTGATGTAGCGAGCGCCCCACACGTTGCACATGCCGGTATCGACGGTGAAGATGGCATCCTCATCGGCGTTCTTGTCAATGAGGTCAGCAACGTACTCCGGGTGGATCGGGGTGTGCTTGTCCACGTTGGAGGTATAAGCCTCAACGACGTGCTCCAGCTTGCCGTAGTGCTTCTTGAGCATCTTATCCAGGAAGGAGCGGTCTTTCTTCTCATCCACGTGCGGCAAGATGTTCTCGATGGTGGCGGCTACGTCACCGGTGACCGGGTAGGAAATCTTGGTGCGGCGACCGATGTGGGAGCCGTTGATGTCTACCTGCGCCACGTTGGCATCTGGCAGGAAGTCGTTGTACGGGAAGTCGGTACCCAACAGGATGAGCAGGTCAGCCTCGTGGGTGGCCTCGTGTGCCGCACCGTAGCCCAGCAGGCCGTTCATGCCTACGTCGAACGGGTTCTCGTACTGGATGTACATCTTGCCGCCCAGGGCGTGGCCGATGGGAGCCTTGATCTTCTCCGCCAGCTTGAGCACCTGCTCACGGGCGTCCTTGACGCCGGCACCGACGAAGAGGGTGACGGACTTAGCCTCGTTGATGGCCTGGGTCAGGGCAGCGGCCTCGGCCGGATCCGGGAAGACGACCGGGCGGCCGGTAGAGATCTTGGACTCGACGAAGGAGTCATCCTCGGCGTCCTGCATGGAGACGTCACCCGGGATAACGAGGACGGATACGCCGTTGCCGGCCATGCTGGACTGGATGGCGTGGTGCAGGACAACGCCGCCCTGCTCAGCGGAGTTGACCATCTCGCAGTAGCCAGAGCACTCCTGGAAGATTGCCTCTGGGTGGGTCTCCTGGAAGAACTTGGAGCCGATCTGGCGGGATGGGATGTGGGAAGCCAGTGCCAGCACCTTGGCGCCGTTGCGGTGGGCGTCGTACAGGCCCTGAATCAGGTGGGTATTGCCCGGGCCGCAGGATGCGGCACATACGGCCAGCTTGCCGGTGGTCAGGGAATCTGCCTCAGCAGCGAAGGCTGCTGCTTCCTCGTTGCGGACGTGAATCCACTCGATGGAGGAGCGACGAACGGCATCCACGATCGGGTTCAGGGAGTCACCGACGAGGCCATAAATGCGCTCGACACCCTGCTTTTCCAGGGTGTCAACTAGCTGTTCTGCATAGTTACGTGCCATTAAAAATCATCCTTAACTCTTAATTGGTGTTAATACCACTGTGCTACTTAGGCCGCAGGAAAGTCCACTCATCTCCTATACACTCACACACTGCGCCCAGCTGTGAGGAAGGCAATACTAACCTATCTTCGGATGTAAACTGTAACGACCGTTCGGTACTGTTTACTGCGCTATGAGTATCCACCCGCCCCGCGCACAAGACCACACCGCTGCGACCTCCACGGCCGCCCAGCGGTGGTCTTTCTGCGCCGTCATCTCTCTGGGGTTACTCATGGTTGGGCTGGATAATTCCATCCTCTACACCGCATTGCCGCAGCTGTCGCAGCAATTGCACACCACCGATACCCAGCAGCTCTGGATTATCAACGCCTACGCGTTGGTGCTCTCCGGCCTCCTTCTTGGCGCCGGCACACTGGGCGATCGCACCGGCCACCGGCGGATGTTCCTCATCGGCTTGGCCGTCTTCGGCGGCGCTTCCCTGCTCGCCGCTTTTTCCCCCAGCGCTTGGACGCTGGTTTTAGGCCGCGCCTTCTTGGGCTGCGGCGCCGCCATCATGATGCCGTCGAGCCTTGCGCTTCTCCGCCTGACCTTTCCCGATGAGGTGGAGCGCAATACGGCCATTGGCATCTGGGGTTCTGTCGCCGTCATCGGCGCGGCGGCTGGCCCTACCGTGGGCGGCTTCTTTTTGGAGCATTTCTGGTGGGGCTCGGTCTTTTTGCTCAATGTCCCAGTTGTGGTCGTGGCCATTGCGCTGACCTTGCTCCTTGCCCCACCAAACGCTCCGAACCCCCATAAACACTGGGACTTCCCCTCGTCCCTGTATTCCCTAATCACTCTCACCAGCCTGGTGCTGGCCATTAAATCCCTGGCAGACAATTGGCCGGTGAGTGCCACCGCAGGCATCGTCTTCATCTGCGGCGCGCTCGCCTTTGGCCGCCGCCAGGCTCGCTTGTCAGATCCCCTGCTGACCTTCGATATCTTTGGCTCCCGCATCTTCAGCGGCGGGGCCCTAACGGCCGGCGGCGCCATGTTCGGTCTCGCCGGCCTGGAGCTGCTGAGTACCCAAAAGCTGCAGCTTGTCGACGCCCTCTCACCCCTCCACGCCGGCCTCATCATCTCCGCCATGGCGCTCTCTGCCATCCCTACCTCCATCCTGGGAGGTGCCACCTTGCATCGCGTGGGGTTCCTCCCACTCATTAGCGGCGGATTCTTGCTCATGGCTGCCGGCATGGCCCTGGTGGTGGTGAGCCGGGGTGAGACGCTTCCCCTACTTGTCTCCGCCTTAGTACTCACCGGCCTAGGCGCGGGCCTGGCCATGTCCGTGTCCTCCACCGCCATCATCAATGCCGCGCCCCTTCATCGCACGGGCATGGCCTCGGGTGTAGAAGCGGTCTCCTATGAATTCGGCACCCTGATCTCCATTGCACTAACCGGCACCCTTGTGCCGCTGCTCATGGCCCGTGAACTGCCGCCACACCTCGCAGAACTGGGAACCGACGCACTGCATCACCCCGCTTCCCACGCGGCCGCCGCGAGCGCCTACAATGCCGGATATCTTTCCACCATCGGCGGCCTAGCCTGCTTCGCCTTGCTCCTAGCCGCGATAACCGCTTGGTGTTTCCGCGATAACCCCAAATCAGGAGATCCCTATGCCGCGACTCAACAAAAAGGCTGCAGCCCTTGAAGCTGCGCTCGATATCATCGCCGCCGAGGACGTCTCTGGCCTTACCTACGACTCCCTGGCGCAAGCGACCGGCATGTCCAAGTCTGGACTCATTTATCACTTCCCTACCCGCCACGACTTGCTCGTAGACTGCCATCGGTTTTGCGCCGCACGCTGGGAAACAGAACTCGAGCGCCTGGCCGGCGGCCACCCGGCAAGCGAGCTCAGCTGGGCCGAGCGCTCCCGAGCGCTCGTATTGTCTATGGGCAAGAACGACCCGCTCATCCAACTTTTGATGTGCGTACATTCCCAGACCCATCCGGATTTTTCCGCCCAGTGGGCCGAGGTGGATGCGCGCTGGATGGTCGATCCTTCCGCCGCCGAGACGGACGAGGATGATCTGCTGGTCATGCTTCTTAGTACCGGCCTGTGGGTGCACGATCACCTCAACCAGCGCAAGCTGTCCCCCGCTAATCGCCAGCGCATGGTCGACCGGCTTTTTCGGCTTATTGACGCCCCCTCAAAAACCACCGAAGGCTAGGCCCGCACCGGGGCCCAGCCTCCTTTTGAGCTGGAGACGAGACTTGAACTCGCAACCTACGCATTACAAGTGCGTTGCGCTACCAATTGCGCCACTCCAGCACCGCGGGAGAAATCCCGCTCGTTGCATAGTACCCGAGCACCAGCGCCGAGGGGAAAGCGGTCCCCCATCTATGCATTGACAGGGTGCAGGGGCTAAAGTTCAGGCAGAATCTTTCCCACATTCCCAGCGCTTTTTCGAGGGTTATTTCCGTGTCATTTTTGTCCGCTATGCGGGAGCGCCTGCGCGCTTCCTCGGGCCAGGTAGCCATCATCGACGCGGCTAAAGCCGCACCGCCGCCATCACCACTCGCCCCGGTCGATCTGACCGACGCCGCCCAGGTCACCGGCGTTATGGAGATCGCCGCTCGCATTGGTGAAATCCTCATCGGAGCCGGCACCGCCAACTCGGATGCGCGCGCCCAGGTGCACCTAGCAGCGTCGTCGTATGGCTTGCACTACTGCCACGTGGACATCTTGATGAATACCATCACCATCCACACCACCATCGGCACCGGTGAGCGGCGCCAGAACCTGCACGTCTTCCGCGTGGTGCCGAGCATTGGCGTGGATTTTTCCAAGCTCGCGGCCGTCGATAAGCTCATTCGCTCCATCCATTCCGGCCAGATGCCGCCGGCCATGGCGGAGCAACGCCTCGACGAGATTGACCGCATGCCCGCGCCCTATAGACCGTCCACGGTCATGCTCGGCTGGGGCGCGATGGGTGGCCTGATTTCCATGATGCTTGGCGGTGATCTGCTCGTCGGCGTAGTGGCGTTTGTGGTATCCGCGTTCATCATGGGCTTGAACGCCTGGTTGGCAAATTACCGCCTGCCGCCCTTTTATCAGAATGTGGTCGGCGGCTTTTTCGCCGTCTTCCCGGCCGCCATTTTGTACAATGTCGCGGCCTCCTTCGGCATTAATTTCTCGCCCGCGCAGATCATTGCCTCCGGCATCATCGTGCTGGTGGCGGGACTGACGTTGGTGCAATCGCTTGTCGACGGCATCACGCGTGCCCCCGTCACCTCTTCCGCCCGCTTCTTTGAGGCGCTGCTATCTACCGGCGCCATCATCGCTGGCGTGGGCGTGGGCATCCAGCTGGCCGATTCGCTGGGCTTTAACCTGCCGCCGCTGGCCACGCTGGCCCCGCCGGTTTACCACGAAATTCCGCTGCTAGTGCTACTTGGCGGTACCGGTTCTGCCGCCTTTGCGCTGGCCTGCGGCGCGGCCTGGATTGAGGTCACCATGTCTGGTCTTACGGCCGCGGCCGGCATGATTTTCTATTACTTCGTGGTGGTGCCCTTCGGCGTCGGCCCGGTGATTGCCTCTGGTCTTTCCGCAGTGGTCGTCGGCCTGGCCGGCGGTTTGATGTCGCGCCGTTGGGGAATCCCGCCGCTTATCACCATGATCGTGGGCTATACGCCGATGCTGCCCGGCCTCATGCTCTACCGCGGCATGTACGCCTCGCTCAATGAGCAGATGATTACCGGCTTTACCAATATGGCAACGGCGCTGGCTATTTCCGGCGCGCTGGCCGCCGGCGTGGTGCTGGGCGAGCGCGTGGCCCGCCGCCTGCGTCGCCCGCAGTATTTCCGCCCTTACTCCGCCTTTAAGCGCATCGGCCGCTTCTCCTTCCATAAGGCCACGCACTTGGCCCGCAAGGCCCCGCGCATCCCGCGTGTGCCGATGTCCCCGTTTGCCCCGCGCGTCAATCGCCCGGAGCTACCACCGAAGCTCGGGCCGAAACCACCGCAGCAGCACCCGCGCCACGAGGTCCAAAGCCATGCGCCACACGCCCGCTCGGCCGCGGACCTGTGGCCGGAGGATTCCCAGTGGCCGGCGCAGCCGCAGCAGCGCGAGAAGACCACCTATACCGTGCCCGGCACCGAAACGTTTCAATCCCAGAAACCGGAGCAGCCAGGCACCGAATCCGGACCCGAGAGGCCCTAAACGCCGCCGGTAGCGTACAATATTTGCTCTGATAGCTTTTCTTGCAAGCGCTTAAGTAGTTTCCACAACGTTCAGGAGGACACGTCGTGCCACCCAAGGTCCAAGACACCCACCCACAGGCTGACCAGAATCACGCCCTTGAGGAGGAGACCTCCCGCGCAGCCCGCCGCATCGTGGCCACCTATGCGCAGGACTTTCTCGACGGCGTGACCCTGATGTCCATGCTGGGCGTGGAGCCAAAGGGCCTAGTGCACAAGAAGGTGCTGGCGGAGCAGGCCGATGCCGCTCCAAAGAAGTCGACCAAGAAATCCAGCAAGAAGTCCACGAAGAAGTCGACTAAGAAGTCCACCAAGAAATCGACGAAGAAGTCAACCAAGAAGGCTACAAAGAAGGCCACCAAAAAGGCGACGAAGAAGGCCTCCAAGAAGGCAACGAAGAAGTCCACGAAGAAGTCTTAAGTTATTCTTGCACCATGAGTGAGCATGGCAATGACTTCGTGGTGGTGGCCAACCGCCTGCCGGTAGATCTGGAAACCCAGCCTGATGGTAGCCATGCCTGGACGCCCTCGCCGGGCGGTCTGGTCACCGCTTTGTCTCCAGTCCTCGAATCGCACCAGGGCTGCTGGGTGGGCTGGCCCGGTGTGGCCGATGCCGCACCAGAGCCCTTCCGCACCGATACCGGCGTGCTGCTGCACCCAGTCAAGCTCACCGAGTCCGATTTCGAGGGCTTTTACGAAGGTTTTTCTAATGCCACCCTGTGGCCGCTCTACCACGATCTCATCGTCACCCCTACCTATGACCGCGATTGGTGGCACGCCTATCGCGAGGTCAACCTGCGTTTTGCAGACGAGGTAGACGAGGTCGCCGCCGAGGGCGCCACCGTATGGGTACAGGACTACCAGCTGCAGCTTTTGCCTGGCATCCTGCGCCAGAAGCGCCCGGATCTCACCATCGGATTCTTCCTGCACATCCCCTTCCCTTCTGCCGATCTCTTCCGCCAGCTGCCCTGGCGCGAGGAGCTCGTGCGCGGGCTACTTGGCGCGGATCTCATCGGCTTCCACTTGGAGGCCAATGCCCGCAACTTCTTGGAGCTTGCCCGCCGCCAGGGCCTCGACGTGGAAGGCGAGGCTAGTACCCGCGAGGTCACCGCGCATATTCGCCTGCCGCAAGGGCGCACCATTGGCGTGGGAGCCTTCCCCATTTCCATCGCAGCAAAGGACTTTGCCGCATTCACTGGGGAGGAGAAAGGGGACGTCGCCAAGCTGCGCGAAGAGCTGGGCTCACCCCAGCGCATTATTTTGGGCGTGGACCGGCTCGATTACACCAAAGGCATCCTGCAGCGGCTGACTGCCTTCGAGGAGCTGCTGGACACCGGCGCGCTCGACCCAGAAGAGGTAACGCTGGTGCAGCTCGCCACGCCGTCGCGCGAGCGCCTCGACCATTACAAGGCCACCCGCTCCAAGGTGGAAGAAGCCGTTGGCCGCATCAACGGGCGCTTTGCCCGCGTGGGCCACCCGGTGGTGCACTACCAGCACCGCGGCGTGGCCAAGAGCCTCCTGCGCTGCTACTACCGCATGGCCGATGTCATGCTGGTCACCCCCTTCAAAGACGGCATGAACCTGGTGGCCAAGGAATACGTGGCCTGCCACGACGATGGCTCGGGCGCGCTGGTGCTTTCCGAGTTCGCCGGCGCGGCCGATGAGCTCAGCCAGGCCTACCTGTGCAATCCTTTCGATATCGAGTCCGTCAAGGCCGCCTTGCTCAATGCGCTCAAGGCGCTTGACGACGCCCCCTCGGCAATGACCCAGCGCATGCTCACCATGCACCAGCAGGTCACCGAGCACGACGTGCAACTATGGTCCCAGTCCTTCCTGGGCTGCCTGCGCCAGGTCGAAGAACAGGAGGCGGACGCATAATGTCTCGCTTTACCCGCCTGGCCGCAGCGCCCATTGCCGCGACCTGTGCCGCCGCATTACTGGCCGGCTGTGGTTCCGGCGACGAGGAGCCCCAAGCCCCCGGCGATGAGCAGATCCTGGATAAGCAGTGGCAGGTAGTCTCCATCAACACCACCCCGGATGCCGCCTCCACCATCCCGGAATCCATCCCGCAGGCGCCCACGTTGAGCTTTGGCCAATCCACGATGGTAGGCACCACCGGGTGCGCCCAAATGGTGGGCAAGGTGACCTATTCCGCCGATGATGAGCGCCAAAACATCCGCGAGGGCAACCGTCTCCACTTTGATGAGGTGGAGTTTGACGAGACCGCCGAGGATTGCCACGGCGCGTCCGTGTGGGCAGATAACCTGCTGCGCAACCTGATTTCCGCGGACCACGATTTCCACTACACCGTCAATTCCAATAACCAATTGGTCTTGGAAATGGTCACCGATGAGGTGGACTCGCCGTCTCTTAAGTTGGTTTCCCTGGGTGGTTAATTGCGTAGGCTATAAGCTATGACGCTTTCAACTGCCATCAAAGCCCTTGCCGCCGCCGAGCACCTCGCGGTGGTGTCGGATTTCGACGGCACGCTCTCCCCCTTCGCCACGGCTATCTATGAGGTCGAGATGAACCAGGAATCACTGCGTGCCCTGGATAAACTGGCCCACCTGCCGCACACCACCGCGGCCGTGCTCTCCGGCCGCCACCTGGAAGGCCTGCAGCGCGTGTGCCCGCTGCGAGAGCCCGTCCTCTTCGGCGGCTCCCACGGCGCCGAATCCTCGTGGGAGGACACGGAACTGACCCCCGCGATGCGCGAGCACCTCGCCACCAAGGAAGCCGAGATCCGCGCGATCATGGAGCGCTTCCCCGGCGCGGACATCGAGGTCAAGCCCTTCCAGCGCGTTCTGCACCTGCGCGCGCTCGAAGATTCCGATCCAGAAGCTGCCGCCCAAGCCTACGAAGCCGCCCTCGCACTCGATCCGGGCGGCTTCCCCCGCACGGCCGGCAAGTCCGTGGTGGAATTCTCCGCCACCCAGGCCACCAAGGGCACGTGGATTGAGAACTTGCGCGAGCGCACCGGAGCCACCGCCGTGGTCTTCTTGGGCGATGACGTCACCGATGAGGACGGTTTCCGCGCCCTGCACCAGCCGCCAGACGTTGGCGTCAAGGTCGGCGAGGGCGAGACCGCGGCCGTAGTGCAGCTTGCCGACGTCGACGCCGTCGCCCACTTCCTCACCGAACTCGCCGCCGCCCGCGCGGCCCATGTCAGCCGCCCCAACAACGGCGGCGCTGCCTAGCGCGGCGGCGCCACCGTCCGCCCGGCAGCGAAGCTGGTCTGCAGCACGCGCCGTAGCACCGCAGTTTCGCCTGCGCCCGATTCCTCTGTGCCCGCGATGAGTTTGGCAAGCATGTGGCCGGCGGCCGCGCCCTTGGCCTTATTGGGTTGGACGATCGTCGTCAAGCCAAGGCGCTGCGCCGCATCAATGCCGTCGAAGCCGGTAACGGATAACTCACCGGGGACGTCGATGCCCCGCTCGCGCGCATAGGTCATCACGCCCAGCGCCATCGAGTCGGTTGTGCACAGGACGGCGGTGAGGTCGGGGTGGGCGTCGAGAAGCAACTGCGCGGCCGCCCGCGTGGTGTGCGCATCGTTGATGTGTTGAGTAACCACGGGCACGGTCTCGGGCGCGATGCCCGCCTGCGCAAAGACGTCCATGGCACCCATGACCCGGGCGCGCTGCACGTGCATATCGGCGCCCTGCAGCTCACCCCACGAAATGGGGCCATCGTGGCGCTCGCGTTTGAGGCGAATCGCCAGCACGCCGATCTTGCGGTGGCCGGCCTCCACCAGCGCGCGGGCGGCCGGGGCAATCGCCGCGCGATCATCGATGCCCACGAACGGCAGGCCCGAATCCGTCGGCTGATCGCAGACCACCACCGGCAGCCCACGGCCGCGCGCCGCCTCGAGGTAGGCATCCCCGGCCGCCACGGAATAGACCACAAAGCCATCCACCGCGGCCGCGCCCACCAAGCTGGCGGCCTCCGCTTCACCCTCCGGACCGGCCGGGATAAGGGTGAGCGTAGTCTGCGCGCCGGCCGAGGCTTCTGCCATGCCAGCCAGGAAATCCACCGAGGCCATGTCCTCGAAGGCATAGGACAGGTGCTCGGTCAGCAGCACGCCCACTGAGCCCGCGCGGCGAGTACGCAGGCTGCGGGCCGTGGGGTCCGGACCGGGATACCCCCGCGCCTTCGCCGCCGCCAGGATGCGCTCGCGCGTTGCGGCCGAAAGCTGGTCCGGCCGGCTATAGGCATTGGATACCGTCGTGCGCGAAACACCCAGTTCGGCGGCCAGCGAGGCTAGCGTCTTGCGGGTGGGGCTGCGTTTCACCATGGCCGCAAGCATACCCCGCGGCCGTGTTTTCAATACATATTCAATTGACAATGGTTCCCATCAAACGCACACTGGAAGCTATGCATACCTCACTTCGCGCATCCGCAGCCCTCCTCGCAGCCGGTGGCCTCCTGCTGACCGCCACCGCCTGCTCCTCCGACACCGAGGACTCGGCCGCCGAGCCGGGCGCCCAGAAGAAAATCTCCATCGTTGCGTCCACCTCCATCTGGGCCGACGTCGCCCAAGCCGTGGCCGATACCGCCTCCGGCGTGGACATCGAGGTCAAGCCCATCGTCGAGGGCAACGGCGTTGACCCGCACCACTTCGAACCTTCCGCGGCCGATATCGCCAAGGCCGAGGACGCGGACCTGCTCGTGGTCAACGGCGGCGGCTACGATTCCTGGATTTACCAAGCCGTCTCCGACCAGGACAACATCATCTCCGCCTTGCCGCTCACCGATCACGGCAAGCTGGCCGATGACCCCAATGTCATGACCATCGACGCCGCTAAGGCCACCGCCAAGAAGGACCCGGAGAAGGTCACCAATATTGAGGGCAACGAGCACATTTGGTACGACCCGGCCGCGCTCGACGAGGTCGCAGGAAATATCGCTGACCAGATCAACGAACTCAATACCGATGCCAACGCCAGCACTGAGCGCGTGGACTCCCACGTCGACCGCCTGCGCGACAAGCTCAAGGAACTGCCGGGCGACCTCTCCTACGCACAGACCGAGCCGATTGCGGACTACATCATGAAGTACACCTCCGGCAAGGATGTCACCCCAGAGGGCTACCGCAAGGCCACTATTTCTGAGGGCGAGCCCACCGCGGCCGACCTCGCCGCCTTCACCAAGGCGATTAAAGAGGACAAGGTAGACCTGCTCATCTTTAACCCACAGACCGAAACCGATACCGCCGGCCGCATTAAGTCCGCCGCGGAGGATGCGGACGTCTCTATCGTCGAAATCGGCGAGACCCCGCCGGATGGCAAAGAATTCTGGACCTACTATGACGAGGTCACCGATTCCCTGGGGAAGCTCTAGTGCTCATCCAGTTTCATGACGCAGCGGTTGCCCCGCTGTGGTCCAGCCTTAACCTCGCCGTTGACCGCGGCGAGTTTATCGCCGTTTTGGGCCCCAATGGCGTGGGCAAATCCACCCTGCTCGGCACCATCTTGGGAACCCGCAAGCTCACGGCCGGCAGCGTCGACGTTAACTGCCGCGTCGGCTTTATCCCGCAGCAACGCATGTTCCCGGCCGATCTGCCCCTGCGCGCCCGCGACTTAGTCTCGCTCTCCCTGGCACACGGCGCTTTCCGACGCCGCCGCCCACCCCGCCATCGCGTCGACGAGCTCCTCGCCGAGGTCGGTGCCACCGGCCTGCGCGACCGCCGCGTCGGCCAGCTTTCCGGCGGCCAGCAGCAGCTCATCCGCCAAGCCCAAGCGCTGGCCAATGACCCCGAGCTCATCCTCGCCGACGAGCCGCTGCTCTCGCTCGACCCGGCGCGCCAGCAGGCCACCGTGGACAAGCTGGATGCGCTGCGCCGCGAGCGCGGTACCTCCATCATGTTCGTCACCCACGGAATCAATCCGGTGCTCGGCGTGACCGATAAGGTGCTCTACCTCGCCCCTGGCGGCCATACCTTCGGCACCGTGGATGAGGTCATGCGCTCCGATGTCCTTTCCGAGCTCTACGGTTCCAAGGTCAACGTCTTAAACGTCGATGGGAGGCTTATCGTTGTCTAGCTTTGTAGAAGACACCCAGTACCTGCTCAGCGTGGACTTTGTGCAGTCCTCGCTCATCGCCTCCGCGCTGCTGGGCATCCTGTCCGGCGTGATGACCTCGCTCATCGTGTTGCGCCAGATGTCCTTTTCCGTTCACGCCACCTCCGAGCTCGCGCTCATGGGCGCCTCGGCCGCACTGCTCTTCGGTCTCAACCTCGGCTTCGGCGCCGTGGCCGGCGCCATCGTGGCCGCCATCATCCTCGCCGTGCTGGGCTTCAAAGGCCAACAAGACAGCGCCATCGGCGTGGTCATGAGCTTTGGCCTCGGCCTCTCGGTGCTGTTTTTACACCTCTACCCCGGCAACGCGAATACCGCGATGACGTTGCTGACCGGCCAAATCGTCGGCGTCTCTTCGGCCTCGGTATGGCTCTTGACCGCGACCACCGTGGTCATCCTCGCCGCCGTAGCCATCCTGTGGCGGCCCATGCTCTTCGCCTCGGCCGACCCGGTCATGGCCCAAGCCGCCGGCGTACCCACCCGCTTCATTTCCGTCGCCTTCGCCGTACTGGTGGGTCTCGCGGCCGCGCAGTCGGTGCAAATCGTCGGCTCGCTGCTCGTCATGGCGCTGCTCATCACCCCCGGCGCGGCGGCCGTGCAGATTACCTCCTCGCCCCTGCGCGCGGTCATGTGGGCCACCATTTTCGCCGAGGTTTCGGCCGTCGGCGGCTTTGTCTTGTCGCTCGCGCCCGGCCTTCCGGTCTCGGTCTTTGTTACCACCATTTCTTTTGTCATTTACTTGGTGTGCCGCCTCATTGGCTGGCAGCGCAATAAAAAGGCGGTGCGTGACGAGGTCGCCGCGCAGCGCTTCCACGCCGACTGCCACAGCACCGCCGAAGAGCACCACGCCGACTAGACTGGGCGGCTATGCACGTACACCGCCGCACCGCGGATGTGGATGGCCGCACCCGCCGCTTCCTCGTCATCGCGCCGGATAACCCCGGCCCGCGCCCGGACCTCTTGCTCTTCTTCCACGGCTCACTGCAGTCCGGCAACGTGATGCGCCGTTTTACTAACGGCACCTTCGACGAGCTTGCCGACGCCACCAATACCGTCCTCGTCTACCCCGACGGCATCGACCGCCATTTCAACGATTGCCGCAGCATCCTGCCGGTCACCGCCCGCGCGGAGAACGTGGACGATGTAGCCTTTACCGCCTTCCTCGTCGAGGAGATGCAGCGCGAATTCGGCACCGACCGCACCTTTGCCTGCGGCTACTCCAACGGCGGGCAGATGGTGCTCCGCCTGCTTTTCGACGCCCCCTTTAGCCTCACCCGCGCCTGCATTTTCGCTTCCACCCTGGGCGAGGGCGACAACCACGCGCCCAGCAACCCGGCCGATTACAGGCCTACGCCACTGCTGTTTTTCCACGGCACCGCCGACCCGTACGCGCCTTATGAGGGCGGGGTCGCCGGACTGGATGCCGAGCGCACCCGCGGCCGTGTGCTTTCCGCGCCGGCCACCGCCGAGCACTTCGCGCTGGCCAATGGCTGTCAGCCACCCCGCGACTACCACCCCACCACGGATGTCACCGCCACCGCATACGACGGCGATTTCCCCGTCGAGCTGTGGACCATGGAGGGCCTCGGCCACGTGATTCCCTCTAGCATGAAAACCGACCCACGCATAGGCCCAAATACGGATTCCTTCCGCGCTGTGGATAAGGTCCGCGAGTTCTTCGGCCTCGACGACGCCGAGGCCTAGTTATCCACACCCGCCCCCAACGCACCTCGCGCCGGCATGCACCCGCACTTAACGTGTGGAGCCGTGAACGCGCTACAGAAATTCTTGACAGGCCTGGCCGCCGGCATGGACATTATCGCCGACTGCCACGGCCTTACTAAGCGCGCGCTTATCGACGCCGGCTGCCCCGACACCACCGCCGCCCGCCTCCTTACCCTCGCCGATACCTACTTCGGCCCCACCGCCTTTCGCCGGCTCCAGCGCGAATCCATCGCAGCGGCGCGCACCAACGAGCACAGCCTCACCGCGCTGCTGGCCATCGAGCGCCACGCCACCAAGCTGAAGAATAAGCGCCAGGCCTGGGCGCTGCGGCGGGAGCTATGTGGGATGAAGGGGGATGGGTCGGACGTCGACAAGCAGGGGCGCAAACGCGTGCGCGAGATTAAAGGTCCGCCGCAGCGCAAGCCTGGAGTCAAGCTCTACCGCCGCGCCGAAGGGCCGTGGACCATGACGATTACCGGCAAGTCTGCGGACATCGCGGATATGCACGCCGCGCTTGATAAGGACGCCCCGCTCGATTCGGTGCGCAAGATTTTCCAAGGCGACGCCGCCGCTTCCCCCACGTCCGTGACCACCACTGTGGTGCTGCGCCTGGACGAACTCGACCGCGTCGTCGACACCGCGGGCGATGACATCACCCTGCAACTGACCAATGGCGCCCGGATGACCGGCGCGGACCTAGTGCGCCGCGCCTTTACCGCGCACGGCTATGTCACCCTTATCCACCCCGTTAAAGGCCCGGTTAACCTGTACCGCACCGAGCGGCTCGCCTCCCCCAAGCAGCGGACCATGGCCGCTGCGGAAAACCCCACCTGCCCGTGGCCCCAGTGCAATTACCCCGCCGATGAATGCCAAGTCCACCACCTCACCGCGTGGCGCCACGGCGGCGAAACTAACCCCGAAAATCTCACCATCGCCTGCCCGTATCACAACGGCGTCAACGACGATGACCCCAACGCCCCGCCGCTGCGCGGCCGCCTGGCCAGGGTGAATGGAACCATTAAGTGGCTTCCACCCTGGGCGGAAAGCGGCTAAAAACCTAGCTGGAGGTTACTGGGCCGCGCGGCGCTGGCGTGCGAATTCGGAGAGCACGGAACCGGCCGCGACGGAAGCATTGAGGGACTCGACCCAGTCCGTCATCGGGATGGACATGATGACGTCGCAGTTTTCGCGCACCAAGCGGGAAATACCTTTGCCCTCGGAGCCGATGACGATGACTACGGGATCCGTCGCGCCGTTATAGGTATCCAGCGTGTGCTCGCCGCCGGCGTCCAGGCCGACGACCTGGTAACCGCTCTTTTGGAATTGCTGCACGGTGCGGGTGATATTCGTCGCGCGGGCAACCGGCAGGCGCGCCGCCGTGCCGGCCGAGGTACGCCACGCCACGGCGGTCACGGACGCAGAACGGCGTTCAGGGATGATGACGCCGTCACCGCCGAAGGCCGCCACGGAGCGGATGACCGCGCCGAGGTTGCGCGGGTCGGTGATGTTATCCAGGATGACGAACATGCCGGGGCGCGCGTTTTCGGCCGCACGGGCGATGAGCTCGTCGACGTCGGCGTACTTATACGGCGGAATCTGCAGCCCGATACCTTGGTGCATGCCGTTACCGGTCATGCGGTCCATCTCGTGGCGTTGCACCTCGATGATGGGGATATTGCGGGTATTGCACATGGCCACGGCCTCGGATAGTCGCTTGTCGTTGCGGGTACCGGCCACGATGTAGAGCGTGGTGGCCGGCACCTTGGCGTGCAGACACTCGATGACCGGGTTGCGGCCCACGACCATCTCGGCGGTCTCCTTCTGGTGGCGACCCGAGTTGCGGCGCTCGCGTTCCAGCTTGGCCTTGTGCTTGGCGTGGTAGATGCGGTCCTCTGCCTTGGGCGTCGGGCCCTTACCGGCCAAGCCCTTGCGGCGCTGGCCGCCGGAGCCCTTGGTTGCGCCCTTCTTATTGGTCTTGCGGATTCCCGCGCCACCGCGGCCGTGGGTACGTGCCATAATTTATGTCCTTTCGGAGTGCTTAACGCTGCGCCAGCGACCAGGTCGGGCCGTCTGGGGTATCGGTGATGGTGATGCCGGCGGCCGCAAGGCGGTCACGGACGGCGTCGGCAGTAGCGAAGTCCTTGTCCGCGCGCGCCTGGGTGCGCCGCTCCAGCTCAGCTTGTACCAGCGCATCCAGCGCGGCATCCGCCCCGCTAGCTTGCGCTCCATCTTCCCACTCCAGCGGGTCAAAGCCAAGTACGTGCGCCATCGCGCGGACCTGGCTGGCCAGCGTGCGCGCCTCGGCCTCATCGCCGGCCGCGAGCGCCTTATTGCCGGCGCGGACGGTGGTGTGGATTTCCGCCAAAGCCTTGGGCACCGCGATGTCATCATTCATCGCGTCTTCAAAGCCCTGCGTCCACTCGCCAAGCTCCAGATCGTCGAAGTGGCCGAGGAAGTCCTCGATGCGGCGGTAGCCGGCGGCGGCCTCGGTCAGCGCGGCTTCGGAATACTCCAGCACGGAGCGGTAGTGTGCCGAGCCCAGGTAGTAGCGCAGCTCCACCGGGCGCACCAGCTCCAGCATATTCGGGATGGACAGCACGTTGCCCAACGACTTCGACATTTTCTCGCCCGACATCGTCACCCAGTGGTTGTGCATCCAGTAATTAGCGAACTTATCGCCGGCTGCATGCGACTGCGCTATTTCGTTCTCGTGGTGCGGGAACTGCAGGTCTAGACCGCCGCAGTGGATATCGAAATTAGAGCCCAGGTAATAGGTGGACATGGCCGAGCACTCCAGGTGCCAGCCAGGGCGGCCGTCGCCCCACGGGGTAGGCCAGCTGGGCTCGCCCGGCTTCGCGGCCTTCCACAGGGCAAAGTCCTGGGCGCCACGCTTGGCGGAATCCTCGCCTTCGCCCTGCTCCATTTCCTCTACCTTGTTGCCGGACAGCGAACCATAATCGGAGCCTCCGGCCTTGGTCCAGGCGGCGACGTCGAAGTAGACGGAGCCGTCGGCGGGGTAGGCAAAGCCGGCGTCGATAAGCCGCTGCATATAGTCGACCATCTGGGTGACAAAGCCGGTCGCGCGCGGCTCTACCGAAGGCGGGATGACGCCCAAGGTGTTATAGGCCTTAGTGAACTCGCGCTCATACGTCGACACCCACTCCCACCAGGGGCGATTATTCTCGGCCGCCTTGGTGAGGATCTTGTCATCAATATCGGTGACGTTGCGCACCAGGGCTACGTCATAGCCTTGGGCGAGCAGCCAGCGGCGCAGGATGTCGAAGGCGACGCCGGAGCGCAGATGCCCGATGTGCGGCTGGGCCTGCGGGGTGGCGCCGCACAGATAAATCGAGGCGTGGCCGGGGCGAATCGGCTCGAAATCGCGTTGGCTGCGGGTGGCTGTGTCATAAATGCGCAAAGTACTCACGCCACCCAGTCTAATTGACGCGTGCGCGGGGTTAGTGTGGTGGGCTAGGCGCGCCAGACGACGGCCGTGGCAACCGCCGCGCGGCCCTCCTTCCGGCCGGTAAACCCCATATGGTCCGTCGTCGTAGCAGAGACGGACACGGGGGCACCAAGGATTTCGCTCAGTACCGCTTCGGCCTCTTCGCGGCGCGGGCCCATCTTGGGGGTCTGGCCGATGAGCTGGGCGGCGGCGTTGCCGATGATAAAGCCTTCGGATTCGAGCAGTTCGCGGCATTCGCGCAGCAGTTTCGCTCCGGATACGCCATCGTATTCGGGCCGGCCGACGCCCACGAAGGAGCCGAGGTCGCCGAGGTGGGAGGCGGATAAGAGGGCGTCGACAAGCGCGTGCGCTACGACGTCGCCATCGGAATGGCCCTCGCAGCCATCCACGCCCTCGAAGAGCAGGCCGGCGATCCAGCAGTCCTTGCCGGCCTCGATCTGGTGGGCGTCGGTGGCGATACCAACGCGCGGGATAATCGGGTTAGTCATGGGTCTCCTCGGTCAGGGCGTGGGCCAGGGTGAGATCGATGGGCGTGGTGATTTTGAACGCCAGGGTATCGCCTGGCACGGTTGCCACGCGCTCGCCGTGCCATTCCATGAGGCTGGCGTCATCCGTGGCGGTAAACTCCGGCCGCTGGGCCCAATAATCCAGGTTGGCTTGGCGCAGCGCAGAAAGGCGAAATGCCTGCGGGGTTTGCACGGCGCGCAGGCGGGAGCGGTCGGGCGTGCTCACCACGGCGTCAGCCGCGACTTCCTTGATGGTATCGGCCACGGGAACAACCGGCACGGCCGCGGGGGCACCTTCGAGCACGCGCTTGGCGACGCCCCGCACCATCGCCGCCGGAGTCAGCGCCCGGGCCGCATCGTGGATGAGCACCACGGCGTCATCGTCGGGAATTGCTTGCAGGCCGGCCCACACGGAATCGGCACGCTCGCTGCCGCCGTGTACGAGGCGGATGGGCGCGGCGTTGGTGGTGTCTTGAGCGCCTGCGATGCCGATGCGGCCGATGATGCGGGCGGCCTCAGGCTCCATGTCTGGGCTGACCAGCACAATGACCTCATCGACCACGCCGGAGGCCAGCAGCGCGCGCACGGAGCGCTCCAGGAGGGTGCGCCCGCGCAGCTCGACATACGCCTTCGGCACCTCGGCACCGAGGCGGGTGCCCTGGCCGGCGGCCGCGATGAGCGCGATGACGCGCGGTTTAGTCTTCGTCGTCGAAGGAGAGGTCATCGAGATCGATGTCGTTGTCGATATCGGTGGTGATGGACTTATCGTCTACCAATCCGGCCGCGCGGTGGCGCTCGATGGTGGCATCGATTTCTTCCATCATGGTGTCGGCCTTTTTCTCATCGACCGGCTTGGCCAGCGCGAGCTCGCCCACCAGGATGGTGCGGGCCTTGCCCAGCATGCGCTTTTCGCCGGCCGAAAGGCCGCGGTCCTGGTCGCGACGCCACAGGTCGCGAACAACCTCGGCAACCTTATTGATATCGCCGGAGGCCAAGCGCTCCTGGTTAGCCTTATAACGGCGGGACCAGTTGCCGGCCTCTTCAACGTCCTCGTCACGCAGCACGGAAAAGACCTTTTCCAGGCCTTCCTTGCCCACGACGTCGCGCACGCCGACGTTATCGGCGTTCTTGATGGGCACGCGAACGACTAGGTCGGACTGGTTGATGTGCAGCACCAGGTATTCCAGCGTCTCGCCGCCCATCTCGCGGGTCTCGATATCCTCGATGACGGCCGCACCGTGGTGCGGGTAGACGACGACCTCGCCGACCTTATACTCCATTGCCACTCCTTGTGTTCCCGATTTATCCCGGTTGACTAAGGCCGCTATTTTATCACGCACGGCCGCCCCGCCTGCGGATACCCCCGTATACCCCCACGGTCTACCCGCCCGGTTTGGGACAAACTGTGTACTTTAATGCGAAAGGGACTAGGCTAAAGCGTTGATAAGCCCTGTGATCGCAATTGATGGAGGATGCTCAACGTGCAGTCCCTGAAGTCCGCCGCCCGCCGCGGTGCCATTATTTCCGTTACCGCCGTCTCCGCTCTGGCGCTGGCTTCTTGCTCGGCGGGCCAGGTCACCCAGACCGCCGACAAGGTGGCTGCGGTCGATGGCGCTTCTGCAAGCACGGAAGACAACAAGGTTGCGGTTCGCGATGTCACCATCTTGGTAGAACCGGACGGCACCGCTGCTCTGAAGTTCACCGCCGTAAACCAGGGCTACGATACCGATGTCATCTCCCTGGAGTCCGTCAAGGTCGATGGCCAGCGCGTAGAGATGGACAAGGCTCAGCCGCTGCACCGCGACCAGTCCATCATCGCGGATTCCCAGAAGAACCTGGACGCCACCACCCAGCAGGATTCCGAGACCGTCCAGTACATCGCCACTACGCTGAAGAACGATGACTTCGGCTACGCCGGCAGCCGCCCAGTCACCTTCGAGTTCTCCAACGGTTCCATCGACGTGGACGCCACCATTGCCGCCACCCAGATGCAGTCCGGCGAGTTCGACCGCGACGTCGAGTCGTCCGAGGGCTACTCCTCCGAGGCTCCAAAGAACTAAGCCCCACCGCCCAAAAGTCTCGCCTCCAGCCCGTTTCGGGCCGGGGGCGTTTATGTGTTTTAGGCTAGAAGCCATGGCCAAGAAATCTCGCCCTATCCACACCTGTTCCGAATGCGGCTACGTCTCGCCGAAGTGGCTCGGGCGCTGCCCCGACTGCGGGTCCTGGGGCACATTGGAGGAACGGGCGCCGGTGGTGGCCGGGCCGGGGGCTGCGGGGGCGTCGGCAAGCAAGGGCGTAGCGCCGTCCAGCCCGGCGCAGCCGATTACCAAGATTGGGGCGCAGGCGACAAAGACGGTGCGCACCGGCATCGGCGAGCTCGACCGCGTGCTTGGAACCGGCATCGTGCCGGGTTCGGTGGTGCTTATGGCCGGCGAGCCCGGCGTGGGCAAATCTACGCTGCTGCTGGAAGTAGCCTCGCGGTGGGCCCAGCTCGGCCGCACCGTGCTCTACGCGACGGCCGAGGAATCCGCCGGCCAGGTCCGCTCCCGCGCCGAACGCACCGGGGCGCTGCAGGAATCGCTGTACTTGGCGGCCGAGTCCAACCTGGACGCGGTCTTTGGGCACGTGGATAAGCTCAAGCCGAGCCTTATCATCGTCGATTCGGTGCAGACAATGCACGCCGTGGGCGTGGAGGGCGTATCGGGCGGCGTGGCACAATCGCGCGCGGTGACGGCCGCGCTGACCTCACTGGCGAAGTCCACCGGCATTCCGGTGCTCCTGGTGGGCCACGTGACCAAAGACGGCAACGTGGCCGGCCCGCGCGTGTTGGAGCATCTTGTCGACGTCGTCTTAAACTTCGAGGGCGACCGCCAATCCAGCCTGCGTATGCTGCGCGGCATCAAGAATCGCTTTGGCGCCACCGATGAGGTGGGGTGTTTTGAGCAGACGGCCGGCGGCATTCGGGAAGTCGCAGACCCTTCCGGGCTGTTTCTCTCGCACCGCGGCACGACGCCGGATGGCTCGGCCGTAACGGTCGCGATGGACGGCGTGCGGCCGATCCTCGCGGAGGTGCAGGCGCTGACGGTGGATCCGGTGGCGAAGAACCCGCGGCGCGTGGTGACCGGGCTGGACTCCAACCGCGTGCCGATGGTGCTTGCGGTGCTGCAGGCACGCGCCGGCCAACGCACCAACGATAAGGATGCTTATGTCGCCACGGTGGGTGGCATGCGGATTACGGAAACCGCCACGGATCTGGCGGTGGCGCTGGCAACGTGGTCCTCGCTGCACGAGCAGCCGCTGCCGGCCAAGACGGTGGTCATCGGCGAGGTGGGCCTGGCCGGCGAGTTGCGGCCGGTGCCCAATGTGGAGCGGCGCTTGATGGAGGCCGCGCGGCTGGGCTACAAGAACGCGATTGTCCCGCGCGGGGATATCGAGCCGGTAGAGGGCATGCGCGTGCACCAGGCTGGGACGCTGGGGCAGGCCATCGCCGCGGTGTCGGAATAGCGCCTAGCGCAGCGTGAAGTCCTGCGGCGGGGAGGAGTTATCGCCGATGACGGTGTGGGCGAAGTAGGCCCCAGGTTCGGCCGCGGGGCGATCGGTGCACTCGCCCGGCTTGGAGGCCTGGCGGGACCATTCGGCCTCGAATTTCACGTCCTTGCCGGCCGGGAAGGTTTGCGAGCCGGTCTGCACGGAGGCGTAGCAATCCGTATCGGACCACACGCGCTGGTTATCGGCCATCTTGTAGACCTCGAAGCGCAGCAGGTTCTTGTCCAGGTCGATTTTGCAGTCCGCGGCCGTGGGGTTGGTGACCGTCATGAAGAACTTCGGCAGCTCGCCTTCCGGAACGGAATAGTTCAGCATGGAGGTGCGCACGTCGAGGTCCGCGAGGTCGCAGGTCTTCTTTGCTGCTTCGGAGCTTGCAGGCGCAGCGCTCGACGGTTCGCTTTCGGCCGCCTTGCTTTCCGACGCCCCCTCGGCCGACGCCTCCGCAGCCGTCTCCGAGGCAGCTTCAGAGGTCTCCGGGGCGGCAGAAGACGAGGTCTGCTCCGGCGTGGGCGCAGGGGCGGCGGTATCGGCCGGCTCATCGCTGCTACCCCCGAAGGCGGCCACGGCCGCCCAGATCAGCACCACGGCCAGAACGAGCACGATGATGAGCGCCGCCACGCGGCGTCGCTTGTAGATCTCTTCAGGTAGGGGCTTTTTCTGCGTCACGCTGTCAATTTTAAGCGGTGTGCGCGGGCCGGTGCGCTAAGCCCGCGCCGCGTGTCAGGCTGGGTTATTCCACCCCGAAGGTCTGCAGGGTTTCCACGCTAGAGTCTTCCAGCAGGTAACGCGCGCCAATAACGCCCAGGACGCGCTCGTCTAATAGGCGGCGCACGTTGGGCACGCTGGCCACCAGCTGGGCGACGGTCTGGCGGGTGTGTTCCCGCTCGACGTCGTCAGTCGTGGCATTCGGGCCCGCCACCAGCGCGGAGGCGGCGACCTTCTCGATAATGGGTCGCTGCAGGCCGGTGGGCAGTTCGCCGCCGGCCACGAAACCGGTAGCCGCGCCGACCGCGCCACAAGATTGATGGCCGAGGACCACCAGCAGGTTGGGCTTGAGGGCGGCGAGGGCGTAGTCGAGGGAGGCCAGGACGGCGTCGTCAAGAATGTGGCCCGCGGTGCGGATGACAAAGGCATCGCCGAAGCCGATGTTGAAAACGTGCTCGATAGGGGCGCGGGAATCGGAACAGGAAATGACCACCACGCGGGGATCCTGGCCGTGAGTTAGGCCCTCGCGGTTATAAATCTCGCGCACGTCGACGGTCTCGCCGTCCAGCACGCGCTGATTTCCCGCCTGGAGGGCCTCCCATACGGCCTGCGGTTCGTGGGCAACATTACGTAAAGGCATAGGCCACATTCTAATGCCCTAGACTATCTCCCACGATGGATTCGCAAGCTCTTCTTTCCTGGTTCGATGCCAATGAACGCGACCTGCCGTGGCGCCGGCCTGGCACGAGCGCGTGGGGTGTGCTGCTCAGCGAGGTCATGAGCCAGCAGACGCCGGTCGCGCGCGTGGCTCCGGTGTGGGAGGAATGGATGCGGCGCTGGCCCACCCCGGCGGACTTTGCTCAGGCCACCCGGGCAGAAGTACTGCGCGCCTGGGGCAAGCTGGGCTATCCGCGGCGCGCGCTGCGCCTGTGGGAGTGCGCGGCGGCCATTGGCGAGGGCGAGGTACCGGCGGACGTCGATAAGCTGCTGCGCCTGCCGGGCATCGGTGACTACACCGCGCGCGCCGTGGCCTGCTTCCACTATGGGGTCAACGTACCGGTGGTCGATACCAATGTGCGCCGAGTGTATGCGCGCGCGGAGGACGGTAGGTTCTTGGCACCGCAACCGTCGAAGCGGGAGTTGGCGGCCGTAGCGGAGCTGTTGCCGGCCGAGAACGGGCCGCGTTTTTCGGCCGCGCTCATGGAATTGGGAGCGCTGGTGTGCACGGCGAAGAATCCTTCCTGCGAGCAGTGTCCGCTGCGCGCGAGCTGTGCGTGGCAGCTCGCTGGCCGGCCGCAGCCCAGTGCAGAGGAGCAGGCACGGGCAAAAAAGCGCGTGCAAAAATTCGTCGGCACGGACCGACAGGTGCGCGGCAAGATTCTGGACGTTCTGCGCGCGGCGGAGCGGCCGGTGCCACAGTCCGAGATTGACGTTGTCTGGCCCGATGCGGCGCAGCGCTCCCGGGCGTTGGCTTCGCTGCTTGCCGACGGCCTCGCCGAGCAAAACGACGCCGGCCTGTTCCACCTCCCTATTTAGGGGGTTAATAATGGTCGGCTATAATCGCAGGTCGCGATCCGCAGGGTGTGATCTGGTTAACGCCAGCGGCCGCGGAAATTGAATCCGCCCGGCAGGTTCACCCACATGCCGCCGCGGGAATTGAAGGTGACCGGTCCTACCTTGGTAGACATCGACGCGCCGGATCCGGAGACGTTGATCCAGCTATTCTTGCCGGTCTTTTTTCTTGAACGATACTGAAGTCCCATGAGCATTTATTTTAGCAATTCCACTTCCACCGTTCCTACTGCGCAGTAGGTTTTGGGCATGGAAAAGATTTGTATGAGACTCCTCACAGTTTGTTCACTAATCCTCGGCTCCCTCCTGCTGCCGCCGGCCGCAAATGCGGCGGTAACCTCGACTCGGCCTTCGCCGCACGTACTCGATGGCATCGGCCGCGGCCAGGCGTTCACCTACGACACCACCACGGATGGCGGCAAGCCAGTCCAGGCCTCAGCCACCTTGTACGAGCCAAATGCGCCGTGGCGCGGCAAGGGGGAGCGGCCCACCATCATCTTTGCGCCCGGCACTCGCGGCGCAGGAGACCAGTGTGCACCATCGCGCGCCGGCATGGGCCTGGGCTCAGTGGGACTAAGCAAGGTCGGCTCCCCTACTATCAATGCGAACTACGAATACGGCTTCTATATGGGCGCACTCCAGCATGGCGCTCGCGTCATCGTCGCGGACCTTATCGGACTCGGTATGCCTGGGCACCACACCTACGTTAATCACATTGAAGAAGCACACGCCATGCTTGATGCCGCCCGCTCCGGCCTGGAGCTGGCGCGCGCTCCGCAGGACTCCCCTATTGGGTTTGCGGGCTACTCGCAGGGCGGCGGCGCTTCGCTAGCCGCTGCGGAATTCGCCGGCTCTTATGCACCCGAATTGAACGTGGCCGGAACCTACTCCGGCGCCCCGCCGGCTGACCTGCCCAAGGTCATGAAGGCCATCGACGGCTCTTCCATCGTCCACGTGCTGGGCTACGCCATCAACGGCTTTGCTGAGCGTGACCCCAAATTCCGCGATGCGGTCCTTGAAGAATTAAATCCCCGCGGCATCGACTTTCTGCGCTCCGCGGCTACCACCTGTACCGGCGATTCCATCCTCATGTGGGGCTTTACCAACACTCGCCAACTCACCCGCACCGGGGAATCGCTATCCGAACTCGTAGAGCGCAAGCCCGTCATCAAGGAAACCTTGCTACGGCAGAATCAGGGCAAGCACCCTCTCAAGGGCCCGGCGATGATCGCCAGCTCGCCGCACGATGACCTCATCCCGCACGAGCAGGTCCGCGCCGTCGCAGGAGCCTACTGCCAGATGGGCGGAACCGTAGATTTCATGGCCGCGCCCGGCACCGCGACCATCCCGGGCGCTGGCGCCGACCACGCGCTGCCGCTTTACGTCAATATCCCGGTGGGCTTGAAGTACCTCTTCGATCGCTTCAACGGAAAACCGGCGCCATCTAATTGTGCTGGCTAAATGGCGTCCGACCCCTCGGAACCGCACACAAAAGCCACCCAATCTCGCAGAAAGCGAAGTGCTGGGTGGCTTTAATCGTTGCCCAGAGTTACATCGGCTGGCCGGCGCCTGCTGGCGGCGGGTTGTGGCCGTCGTCATCGGAGTCGGAACCAGAGCCGGACTCTAGGTCGGTTCCGGCGGCGGTGGAGCCGCCATCGCCCGGAACATCCGGGGTGATGGTGTCGGGCTCGCCGGCATCGGTGGAGTCGGCGTCGTTTTCGCGCACCTCGGCGTCGTCAAGCTGCGGCTCCTCGGTATCCTCCGGCAGAGGCTTCGGGCGCGGGCTGAAGGTGAACTTCGCACCCGTGTTGTCCTTGGACTCGCCGTCCCAACCTTCGACGTCGACGGTGATGATCTCGCCGGCGCCGATTTCGCCGAAGAGGATCTTCTCAGAGAGCTGATCCTCGATCTCGCGCTGGATGGTGCGGCGCAGCGGACGAGCACCCAATACCGGGTCGAAGCCGCGCTTAGCCAGCAGGTCCTTGGCCTTCTGCGTGAGCTCGATGCCCATATCGCGCTCATCCAGCTGCTTGGCCACGCGGCCGATGAGCAGCTCGACCATCTCCACAATCTGCTCCTGGGTGAGCTGGTGGAAGACGACGATGTCATCGATACGGTTCAAGAACTCTGGGCGGAAGTGCTTCTTCAGCTCGTCGTTGACCTTCTGCTTCATCCGGTCGTACTGGGCATCCGCATCGTTTTCGGAGGAACCAGTAAAGCCCAAGCCCACTGGCTTCGAGATGTCCTGGGTGCCCAGGTTCGAGGTGAAGATGAGAACAGTGTTCTTGAAGTCGACGACGCGACCCTGGCCGTCAGTAAGTCGGCCATCTTCCAGCACCTGCAGGAGGGTGTTGTAAATCTCCTTGTGGGCCTTCTCGATCTCATCGAAAAGCACAACAGAGAACGGCTTACGGCGAACCTTCTCGGTCAGCTGGCCACCCTCTTCGTAGCCGACATATCCCGGAGGCGCACCGAAGAGACGGGAGGCGGTGAAGCGATCGTGGAACTCACCCATATCGATCTGGATGAGGTCATCATCCGAACCGAAGAGGAAGTTAGCCAGGGACTTCGACAGCTCGGTCTTACCCACACCGGACGGGCCGGCGAAGATGAAGGAACCGGACGGGCGGCGCGGATCCTTGAGGCCTGCACGGGTGCGGCGGATGGCGCGGGAGACGGACTTGACCGCCTCGTCCTGGCCAATAATGCGCTTGTGCAGCTCCTCTTCCATGTTGAGCAGGCGGTTGGATTCCTTCTCCGTCAGCTTCAGTACAGGGATGCCGGTCCAGTGCGCCAGAACCTCGGCGATCTGGTCCTCGCCTACCTCGGCGATTTCCTCAAGGTCGCCAGAGCGCCACTGCTTTTCCTTCTCCGCGCGCTCCTCGCCCAGCTTGCGCTCCTTATCGCGCAGGCCGGCTGCCTTCTCAAAGTCCTGGGCATCAATGGCCGCTTCCTTTTCCTTGCGGACCTCAGCGATGCGGTCATCAACCTCGCGCAGGCCCTTCGGCGCGGTCATGCGCTTGATACGCATGCGGGCGCCAGCCTCATCGAGGAGGTCAACGGCCTTATCCGGCAAGAAACGGTCATTGATGTAGCGATCCGAGAGGGAAGCTGCAGCATGCAGCGCCTCATCGGTGTAGGACACGCGGTGGTGCGCCTCGTACTTATCGCGCAGGCCCTTCAGGATCAAGAAGGTGTCATCCAGGGAAGGCTCCTCCACCTTGACCGGCTGGAAGCGGCGCTCCAAGGCGGCATCCTTTTCGATGTGCTTGCGGTATTCCTCAAGGGTCGTAGCACCGATGGTCTGCAGCTCGCCACGAGCTAGCTTCGGCTTGAGCAGCGAGGCTGCATCGATGGCGCCTTCAGCAGCACCAGCACCAACCAGGGTGTGGATCTCATCGATGAACAAGATGATGTCGCCGCGCTGGTTAATCTCCTTGAGCACCTTCTTCAGGCGTTCCTCAAAGTCACCGCGGTAACGGGAGCCGGCAACCAGGGAGCCCAAGTCCAGCGAGTAAAGCTGCTTATCCTTGAGGGTCTCCGGAACCTTGCCGTTGACGATGTCGAGCGCCAAGCCCTCGACGACGGCGGTCTTACCAACGCCCGGCTCACCGATGAGGACCGGGTTATTCTTCGTACGGCGAGACAGCACCTGCATGATGCGCTCTACCTCGGACTCACGACCAACGACCGGATCGAGCTTGCCGTCCTTCGCGGCCTGGGTGAGGTTGCGGCCGAACTGGTCGAGCACCAGGGAATTGGAACGCTCGCCGGAGCCGCCGGAGCCACCACGGCCGCCCGCGCCGGCACCTGCACCAGCACCCGCGCCGACCGGACCGGAGCCCTGGCCGTTGGAGGAACCACCCTCCTGCTGGCCGCCCTCATAACCGGACAGCAGCTGGATAACCTGCTGGCGCACGCGCGGCAGGTCGGCGCCGAGCTTGGTCAGCACCTGGGCGGCGACGCCGTCGCCCTCGCGGATGAGACCCAATAGCAAGAACTCAGTACCAATGTACTTGTGCCCCATCTGCAGACCTTCGCGCAGGGAAAGCTCCAAGACCTTCTTGGCGCGTGGGGTAAAGGGGATGTGGCCGGTGTGCGGCTGGCTGCCCTGGCCGATGATTTCCTCGACCTCGCGGCGGACATCCTCCAGGGAGATACCCATGGATTCCAGCGCCTTGGCGGCTACGCCTTCGCCCTCATGGATAAGGCCGAGCAGGATGTGCTCGGTGCCGATGTAATTGTGGTTAAGCATGCGTGCTTCTTCCTGCGCCAAAACGATGACGCGGCGAGCACGATCGGTAAACCTCTCGAACATGATTCCCCTATACTTTCGCTTCTAATGTGATACCCACTCTAACGCGGCAGTCCGCCGATAATTTCCGGTTTTGTTCCCAGATGCCCGCAATACCGACAGAATCCACCATATTCGCAGCTCACACGGGTGTACGCCGGTAGCGAACAGGGGCATGGGCATGTAATCTAGAATCGTTTTTGTTCCCTGCCCTTCCCCACTATTTAAGGACGTCGCGACCGTGCCCCAGCTTCCTGAGTTCTTTGCCACCCAGCACAACCTGCACGAATTGGCCGTGTTGGATGAGGCGCCATCGTCTGCCCTCTTTGTGGTCGAAGATGGAAGCACGCACCAGCAGCTGAGCGTGGAAATCTTCGCGCCGGAAATTACCGGAGTGGTGGACAAGTCCACGGCACTGCATGGGTTGCGCCACCCAGCCATCGCGCCGCTGGTGGGCACGGGCACCACTGCGGACGGGCAGGAATTCATCGTGCGCGAAGGGACTTCCGGAACCCAGCTTTCTGAGCTGCCCAATAATCTCAGCCGCGAAGAGGCCGCCGACGTCTTTGGTCCGCTGGCGGGTGCGGTGGACTTCCTAATTTCCCGCGGCCGGGCAGACTTTGCGGTGCATGGGCTAAGGGAGGCCCGGGTGGGCGTCGATAAGCAACGCCAGGTTTCGGTGCTGGCTGCGGCCGGTCCGTCCGGCGAAGAGCACGGCGATGCGGTAGCGGCGTTTGAAGAGCTTGTGGCCCGCAAGTGCCCGGAGTATAAGCCCACTGGCACGGCAGAGAGCGCCAAGGATGTGGTGGAGCACCTGCGCCCGCAGCGCGAGTTTGATACCGCGCAGATTCCCCGCGTGCAGGAGCCGGAGCCACGCCCTCAGCAGCAGTTTGCTCCGCCGCAACAGCCGCAGCCGCAACCAATGGCCCAGCCCATGGCGCAGCCGCAGCAACCGCTGGCACCCGCGCCGAAGAAGAAGGGCAAGGGCGGGCTCATTGCGCTCATCACGGTGCTGGCGGTGGCCGCGATTGCTGCTGCGGCCGCGCTGTGGTTCTTCCTGTACTACCCCAGCTGGAATGATAAGGAGCAAAACCTCGCGGATGCGTATCCGGACTTGGTGGGCTCCCGCAGCGGCCAGGACGGCTTCGATGGGGCTAAGTGCTCCTCGCGCGAGCCGGAGCCTGGCCAGGAGGCCAAGATTTCCTGCGTGGGCGATGGGTTCAACTACATCGTGACCTACTACCCCAGCGTGGAGGAGCGCGATGCCATGCTTCCCGACGCCGAACCGGTCGAGCTTTCCAATGACCAATGCACCATCCAAAGCTTTGAGACCACCGCGGATGTTCCGACCTACGTGATGGCCGTGGAAGGCACCCAGTCCGCATTCCTGGTGTGGGGCGATAAGGCTGAAGAGGAGCGGCTGAACCTGCCGCTGTGCGCCTCTTAATTTGTCCTCGTGCCTATTCCCCGGAGGGCACGCGCTTGAGGAACGGAGCGAGTACGACGACCACCAGCGAAAGCACGCCGGCAAAAAGGAAAGCCCAGTGTGCGCCGTGAGCCGTCGCGGCTGCCTCGTTCATGCCTTGGGCCGCACCGGACTTGGTGCCACGGGTCAGGAAGGTCATCAGGAAGGCAGTGCCAGCCGCGCCCGCCAGCTGCTGCAGGGTATTGAGGATGGCGGAGCCGTGCGAGTAGAGCTCGTCTGGCAGGGAGGCCAGGGACGTCGTCATCAGCGGCGTCATCATGAGCGCAATGCCCAGGGCAAAAAGGATATGCATGCCAATGACCATCCATACCGCACTGTCCTCGTTGAGCAGGGTCATCAGCCACGTGCCCGCGGCTAGGAGCAGGGCGCCGGGGATCATGAGTGGACGGGGCCCGTGGATGTCATAGAGGCGGCCGACCATCGGCGAGATGCCGCCTTGGAGCAAGCCGCCAGGCATGACAACGAGCCCGGTGACCAGCGAACTTACCGCCAGAGAGGTCTGCAGGTAGATGGGCAGGATATTGACCACGCCGAGCAATAGCCCAAACATAAGCAGCATGCCCAGTACCGCCACGGTGAAGTTGGGAACCGTAAACGGGCGCATATCCAAAAGGGCGCGATTGTCCTTGGCCAAGCGCAGCTGACGGCGGGTGAAAAGCGCCAAAGCCACGAGGCCGACGATGAGAACAACGATGTCTACCAGGCCATCGCCCTCCAGCATGTTTTCCAGGGACGATACGGCGTAGACCAATCCGCCAAAGGCGATGACGGACAGGACGACGGACGGGAAATCCAGCGGGGTATCGCGCTTATCTCCCACGTTGACCAGGCGGAAATAGCCGGCGGCGCAGATGAGGCCAAGCAGCGGCACCATGGTCCAGAAGATGACGTGCCAGCTAGACATGCTCAACACGAAGCCACCTACCGTGGGTCCGAGCGCTGGGGCCACGGAAATGACCACGGAGATAATGCCCATGACGCTGCCGCGGCGCTGCGGCGGGACGAGGGTCATCGCCACCGTCATCAGGGTTGGGATCATCAAGGCGGTGCCGGCCGCCTGGAATACGCGGCCCACCAGCAGCACGCCGAAGGCCGGGGCGAGCGCCGCCAACACCGTACCGGCAAGAAAAACGCCCGACGATGCCAAGAAGATCTGCCGGGTGGTGAACTTATCCATAAGAAAGCCGGTGGTTGGGATAACCACGCCCATGGTGAGGAGGAAACCGGTAAGCAGCCACTGGGCGGAGGTCGCGGGGATGCCAAAGTCCGCCATGATGGTGGGCAGCGCCACCGACAGGGCGGTCTCGTTCAGGATCATCACCATCGCGCCGAGGACGAGGATGGTGAGGTTGATTTTTACCTCTGCGGAAATGTGGGGATCTGGTTTCTGAGACACCCAGACAGGATACTGAGGCCGCGGGTGCGGGGAAAGTCGAGGAGTATAATTTTAGTGTCTTCATCCGCGCGGTGAGACCGCGCCACCCGAGCCTAAAGCGAGGTACACCCCAGTGCGTTTTCTCAACGATTCCCACCCGCCGTACGAATTGACCTACTCCGACGTATTTATGGTCCCGAGCCACTCCGAGGTGGGCTCGCGCCAATCGGTAGACCTCACCACTGAGGACGGCACCGGAAATACCATCCCGCTCATCGTGGCCAATATGACCGCCGTGGCCGGGCGCCGCATGGCCGAGACCATCGCCCGGCGCGGCGGGCTGACCATCCTGCCACAGGACCTCTCTTTAGAAGCGGCCGCAGAAACCATCGCCTCTGTGAAGGCGGCGGACTTGGTCTATGACACCCCAATTACCGTCAAGCCGCACCACACCGTGGGCTATACCAGCAATCTTTTGCACAAGCGCGCCCATGGTGCCGCCATTGTGGTCGAGGGGGACATGCCCATCGGCATCATCACGCCGAAGGACCTGCGCGGACAGGATAACTTCACCGCCGTTGGCCAATTGATGACCACCGACTTGGTCACGCTGCCGGTGGGCATTGACCCACAGGAGGCCTTTACCAAGCTGCGCAAAACCTCCCGCAAGCTGGCGCCAGTGGTCAACCCGGATGGCACCTTGGCCGGAATCCTCACGAGGAAGGGCGCGGTGAGGGCGAAGATGTATAGGCCCGGCGTCGACAAGCAAGGCCGCTTACACATCGGTGCTGCGGTGGGCATCAACGGTGACGTGGAAGGTCGCGCCCGTGCTCTAGCGGAGGCCGGTGCTGACGTCCTCGTCATCGATACTGCACACGGCCACCAGGAAAGCATGCTCACCGCGCTGCGCAAGGTTAAGGCGCTGGATCTGGGACTTCCCATTGCTGCCGGCAATATCGTCACGGGCGAGGGTGTACGCGAGCTGGCCGCGGCAGGCGCGGACATTATCAAGGTCGGTGTGGGCCCGGGCGCGATGTGCACCACCCGCATGCAGACTGGCGTGGGCCGCCCGCAGTTCTCGGCCGTCCTAGAGTGCGCCGCGGCCGCCCGCGAGGTTGGCGCCCATGTTTGGGCCGACGGCGGTGTACGCGACCCGCGTGATGTCGCCCTCGCACTTGCCGCGGGTGCCTCCAATGTCATGATCGGCTCCTGGTTCGCCGGCACCTTTGAATCCCCAGGTGACCTGCACAAGGATGCCGACGGCGCCTTTTATAAAGAATCCTTCGGTATGGCTTCGCGCCGGGCGGTGCGCGGCCGCAATTCCGATACCGAGGCCTTTGAACGCGCCCGCCGCGAGATGTTCGAAGAGGGCATTTCTACCTCTCGCATCTACCTCGACCCCGAGCACGGCGGCGTGGAGCACCTGGTGGACCGGATTGTCTCTGGCGTGCGTTCCTCGTGCACCTACGCCGGCGCCGATTCCTTAGCCGCCTTCCGCGAGCGCGCCACCGTGGGCGTGCAGTCCGCCGCCGGCTTTGCCGAGGGGCAGCCACGCGCCACGAACCGCTAAAACAATAACCCCAGTGATGTGCAGATGACCTGCAGGGATCGCTCTGGGGCTTTCAAATGCGACACTACCATGGGAGCCATGACGCCACAATCAGCTACCCACCGCCAGCTAATTGAATGGTTTTCAGCTCCCCGAATGAAAAGGTTTCTCGATCATCCTGACCCGGCGGCTCTTTATCTATGGAACACTCGCGTCTCGAAAGCATTCCTAGAAGATATTCAGCACGCTGAGGTACTTCTGAGGAACCACATAGACACAGCACTCTCGGCCAAGTACGGCCCCGAGTGGTTTGACTCCCCAAAAATTCCTTTCACTTCCCAATCTAAGAAAGCAATAACAAAAGCCCAGAGACGCACCAATTTCAATAAGAATCGGAACACAGGAAAGGTAATCGCAGAATTGAATTTTGATTTCTGGCGATACCTGTTGACCACGACTTATCAGACGACGATATGGCCATGCCTTCACTCCACCTTTTCCTCACGGGTTTCCCGAAAGGATTTCGAGGCTCAAGTACAAACCATTTACACCTTTCGAAACAGAGCAGCCCACCATGAACCCATCATTAGAGACTGCCACGGCATGGAAGAGAAGGAATTGGACAACATATCAACAGCACTTCACAAAGTTTGTTCCTGGATCTCCCCGGAAGCGGCCTCCTGGATACTCGAACAGTCAAGAGTTCGAGTGCTAAGAAGCCAGCGTCCCTAGAAGCCCTCCGCTCAGCACGTGCTACGTTGACAGATATGTTGACTCGCTATGACCAAGCGGCCTCCCGCGCGGCCGCGCAGGTTATGGGGCAGTATTCCACCAGTTTCTCCCTGGCCACGCGGCTTTTGCGCGGGCGGGTGCGCGCCGATATCCGCCACCTGTACGCGGTGGTGCGCATTGCAGATGAGCTTGTCGACGGCGCCGCAGCCCAAGCCCACACCGACCCCGCCGCCGCGCTGGATGCCTACGAGCAGACCATCTTGGCCGCGCCGCAGCAGCGACTGCACACCGACCCGATTGTGCACTCTTATGCCATCACCGCTCGCCGCTGCGGCTTCCACGAGGAGCATCTTGCGGCCTTCTTTAGCTCCATGCGCGCGGACCTGACCCATCGCGAATATTCCCCGTCGGAGCTACAGGACTATATCTACGGCTCAGCGGAAGCCATTGGGCTATTGTGCCTGCAAATTTTCTTGGCCGAGGAGGACGTCTCCCCCACCGACCGCGCCGCCATGGAGCGCGGTGCCCGCGCGCTAGGGTCAGCCTTTCAGAAGATTAATTTCCTTCGTGACCTAGGCGAAGACAGCTCAACTTTAGGTCGCACCTATTTTCAGCAGGCCCCATCGGGACGAATTAATGAGGCCACCAAGTCCGCGCTTATCGCAGAGATCCGCCGAGAGCTCGCCGCCGCCGCGCTCACCATCGACTTGCTGCCGGCCTCTGCACGGGTGGGGGTGAGCGCGGCGGCGGATATCTTTGCTGAGCTCACCAATCGCCTTGCCGCCACTCCAGCTACGGCGCTTGCCACTACGCGGGTATCCGTTCCGAACCACACCAAGGCTTGGCTCGCGGCCCGCGCGGTGCACCGTCGCGGCCACAGCAGCCAGACATCGCCCACGGCCGAAAACTAAGGAGAACGTCATGCACGCCGTCGTCATTGGAGCCGGCATCGCCGGACTCGCCACCGCCGCTTTGCTCGGCCGCGAGGGCTACGAGGTCACCGTTGTGGACTCGCTGGATGAGGTAGGCGGGCGCGCCGGCAGCTTTGCGGAGGCTGGCTTCCGCTGGGATACCGGCCCGTCGTGGTACCTCATGCCCGAGGCATTCGATCACTTCTTTGCGCTGTGCGGCACCTCCACCGAGGCGGAGCTGGACTTGGTCGACCTCTCCCCCGCCTACCGCGTCTTTCATGGCGATACGCCGGTGGATGTACGCTCCGGCATCGAGGAAGTCACCGCGCTTTTCGAGTCACTCGAGCCCGGCGCGGGGGAGAAAGTTCGCGAGTACTTAGCGCAGGCCAGCGATACCTACGAGATGGCGCTTAAGCACTTCCTTTACACCACCTTCTCCGCGCCGCTGAACCTGGTGCACCGCGATATCCGCAGCCGGCTTTCCCAGTTGGTGGCGTTGCTTACGGCGAACCTAAAGCAACATGTGGGCCGGACGTTTTCTGATGCCCGCCTGCGCCAAATCTTGAGTTACCCGGCGGTCTTTTTGTCCTCCGAGCCGGCCGCTGCACCGGCACTGTATTCCTTGATGAGCCACACCGACTTGGTGGAGGGCGTTCGCTACCCGCAGGGTGGGTTCGCGGCCGTGGTCCAGGCCATCTACCGGCAGGCACAGAAATTCGGCGCCAGCTTCCGCTTGGGCGAGGAGGTTACTTCCATCAAGGTCGCCAATCGTCAGGTCACGGGCGTGCGCACGAAAAAGGGCGCTATCCACGCCGATATTGTGGTCTCGGCGGCGGACGTGCACCACACCGAGACCCAATTATTGCCACCACAGCTGCGCACCTACCCGGAGCGCTACTGGGGCCGGCGCAATCCAGGTCTGGGCACCGTGCTCGTTTTGGCCGGCGTAAAGGGCGAGCTGCCAGAACTAGCGCACCATACGCTGCTTTTTAGTCAGGATTGGGATCCGGATTTCCGCGCCGTCTATTCCGGTCCGGAGCCTTCCCGGCCGTTGGGTGCCTCGCAGTCCATCTACGTGTCCAAGACCTCGGCCACCGACCCGAACGTAGCGCCCACGGGCTACGAAAACCTCTTCATTCTGGTGCCAGTGCCGGCCTCGGAGGCGCCCGGGTTCGGCAATGCCTACCACGCAGAGGAATCCGAGCGCGTTGCCGCGATTGCCGACGCCGCCCTCGACCACATCGCAGCCACGGCCGGGGTGCCGGATTTGGTAGACAGGGTCGTCGTCAAGCGCACGCTCGGCCCGGCCGATTTTGCCGAGCGCTACCATGCCTGGTCGGCCGGTTCTATTGGGCCCGCGCACACGCTGCGGCAATCGGCGTTCTTGCGCGGGCGCAACGCCTCGCGCAAGGTCGGCGGCCTCTACTACGCGGGTGCGACCACCGTCCCGGGCGTGGGCGTGCCGATGTGTCTGATTTCGGCCGAGAACATTATTAAGCGCCTGCGTGGTGATAAATCCGCCGGGCCGCTTTCGCACTAGCCCAGGTACGGCAAAAGCCGCCAGCCTCATGGGCTGACGGCTAGCGATTGGCCGCTGAGCGGCTACTTCTGCTCTGGTTTAACCAGTGGGAAGAGCACGGTTTCGCGGATGCCCAGGCCGGTCAGGGCCATCAGCAGGCGGTCCATGCCCATGCCGGTGCCGGCCGTAGGCGGCATGCCCTGCTCCATTGCAGCAAGGAAGTCCTCGTCCAGCACCATGGCCTCGTCATCGCCACCGGCGGCCAGGCGGGCCTGGTCCTCAAAGCGCTCGCGCTGAATAACCGGGTCCACCAGCTCGGAGTAGCCGGTTGCCAGCTCAAAGCCGCGGACGTAGAGATCCCACTTCTCGGTCACGCCCGGCTTGGAACGGTGCTGACGGGTCAGTGGGGAGGTCTCAACCGGGAAATTCTTGACAAAGATGGGGCCTTCCAGCTGGTCCTCGCACAGGACCTCCCAGATTTCCTCCACTAGCTTGCCGTGGCCCCAGCCGCCATCCTTGGGGACGTCAAGGCCGATGACGTCTGCAATGCCCTTGAGCGTCTCGACGTCGGTATCGATGGTGACCTCCGGCTGGCCCGGGAACTTGCGCTGCAGGGCCTCATTGAGGGAAGGGTACATCTCGATTTCGGGCCACTCTTCGCCGCCGAAGTCGAACTCGGTGCCATCCGCCAGGGTGACGGTGGTGGAGCCAAAGACGTCGCGGGCTACGGCCTGGATGGACTCGCGCGTCATGCGGGCGCAATCGTCGTAGTCCCCCCATGCAGCGTAGGTCTCGAGCATGGCGAACTCCGGCGAGTGAGAACGGTCCACGCCCTCGTTGCGGAAGTTTCGGTTGATTTCGAAGACGCGGTCAATGCCGCCGACGACGGCACGCTTCAAGTACAGCTCCGGCGCAATGCGCAGATAGAGGTCAATATCCAGCGCATTGGAGTGGGTGATAAACGGGCGAGCGGCCGCGCCACCGTGCAGGGTCTGCAGCATCGGGGTCTCGATTTCAACGAAGTCCTGGCTTTCCAGGTAGTTGCGCAGCGCGCGCATGACCTTCACGCGGATCATGGCGTTCTTGCGGGCCTCTTCGCGGATAATGAGGTCGTTATAGCGCTGGCGCACACGGGTATCTTCTGCCATATCGGCGAAGGACACCGGCAGCGGGCGCAGGGACTTAGCGGCCATGGTCCACTCGGAGACCATGATGGACAGCTCGCCGCGGCGGGAGGAAATCACGCGGCCGCGCACGGAGATGAAATCGCCCAAGTCAACATCGGACTTCCAAGCGTCGAGGCGCTCCTTGCCTACCTCAGCCAAAGAAAGCATGGCCTGCACCTGGGTGCCGTCGCCATCTTGCAGGGTGGCAAAGCACAACTTGCCGGTATTGCGCATAAAGATAAGGCGGCCGGCAATGGCGTGGGTTACCTCGGTTTCCTCGCCTGGGGCCAGGTAGGTCACGCCTTCTTCCGTGCCCGGCTCTTCGCCCTCGGCCACTACACGAAAATCGTGGCGCAAATCCTTCAAAGAGATGGTGCGCTCAACGGTGACCGGGTAGGCCTCTACGCCGGATTCCAGCAGGCGATCGCGCTTCTCGCGGCGGATGCGCAGCTGCTCAGGGACATCGTTTACTTCATTATTCTTCTGCTCGCTCACGTTAGCCTAGGGTAGTCGATCCCCACCGCAGCACGCGATTTAGCCCACGCCACCTTCACCCCGGAAAAGATTTACGCATAATTCACTTCACCGTCACCTCAGCGCCAACGCACAGTTACTGAGATCCCCTTATATAAATGGCTGTCCCCGTGTCTAAACAATATTTTCGACCCTTTTTGGAGCAGTAATAATGGCGCTTAAAGGCCGCAACCTTCTCTCTAGCCTCTTTGCATCCTCTCGTTCCAGCCTGACCTGCACCTACAAGTGCGGTAATGCCTGCTTTGGCGAGTGCGAGAACAAGTCCAATAACCCGTACTTTGCTGACCAGTTCTCCCGCCGTACCGCGCTGCGTGCGGGCAGCCTGTCTGTCGTAACCGTTGGCGGCGGCGCTGCTTTGGCGGCCTGCTCCAACCCGGATGATGCGTCCAACGAGGCTTCTTCCTCCGAGGGCAAGGGTGGCAAGACCTCTGAGGCGAACGTTGAGCTCACCTCCGCAGAGGGCATGAAGTTCGACCCAGTACAGCCAAACAAGAAGGACGAAGTGGTCATCCCGGATGGCTACGAGCAGTCCGTCCTCATTGCCTGGGGCGATCCACTGTTTGAGGACGCGCCGGAATTCGATGACAAGAACCAGACCGCCGAGGCAGCCGAGAAGCAATTCGGCTTCAACAATGACTTCGCTGGCCTTATCGAGCACCCGGACGATGACAACCGCCTTATCTACGTCTGCTCCCACGAGTACACCACCGAGCCGCAGATGTTCCCCAACTACGATGCGGATAACCCCACCGAGGAGCAGGCCAAGATCGGCTGGGCTGGCCACGGCCACTCCATCGTGGAGGTGTCCAAGGTAGGCGATACCGGTGAACTCAAGCGCGAGTTCGGCCCGCTCAACCGCCGCATTACCGCCACGACCGAGTTCACCTTGGTGGGCCCAGCTGCCGGCTCCGATTACGTCAAGACCTCCGCCGATAAGACCGGCAAGAAGGTCAAGGGCACCCTGAATAACTGCTCCGGCGGCATCACCCCATGGAACACCATGCTCTCTGGCGAAGAGAACTTTGACCAGTACTTCGCCCACGCCAAGCTGGATGACAAGAAGGCGCAGGAATCCCTCGAGCGCTTCGGCATGGAAGATGGCGAATCCCAGCGCAAGTGGGAGCGCTTTGATAAGCGCTTCGACGTCTCCAAGGAGCCGAATGAGCCCAACCGCTTCGGCTGGATCGTAGAAATCAACCCACTGGACCCGAAGTCCACCCCGATCAAGCACACCGCGCTGGGACGCTTCAAGCATGAGGCAGGCAACATCCACATCGCATCCGATGGCACCGTCGTGTGCTACTCCGGCGATGACTCCCGCTTCGAGTACATCTACAAGTTCATCTCCACCAAGAAGTACAAAGAAGGCGACATTGAGCACAACCTCACCATCTTGGACCACGGCACCCTGTACGTAGCCAAGGTAGAGGGCAACTCCCCAGAGGACGAGATTGACGGCTCCGGCGTGCTGCCAGAGGATGGCGCCTTTGATGGCAAGGGCGAATGGATCAAGCTGCTGACCTCCGATACGGAGAACAACAAGTTCGAGTCCCACGTTGATGGCATGTCTGCTGAAGAGGTTGCCGTCTACACCCGTGAGGCCGCCGATAAGGTGGGCGCCACCAAGATGGACCGCCCGGAGGACATGCAGGTTCACCCAGACTCCGAGAAGGTCTACGTGGCCCTGACCAATAACTCCTACCGCGGCGCTACCGGCGAGAATGCCAAGAAGAACAAGGAAGAGCCGATGGAGTGGGCTCCTATCAAGGAGAACAAGAACGGCCTGGTCATGGAGATTGAAGATGACCACGCTGGCGAGAAGTTCACCTGGAACCTCTTCCTGGTCTGTGGTGATCCGAAGGAAGCAAATACCTACTTTGGTGGCTTTGACAAGGAGAAGGTCTCCCCGATTTCCTGCCCGGATAACCTGGCCTTCGACAGCCACGGCAACCTGTGGATCTCCACCGACGGCAACGCCCTTGAGTCCAACGATGGCCTCTACGCCGTGACCACTGAGGGCGATACCCGCGGTGAGCTCAAGTGCTTCCTGACGGTCCCGGCAGGCGCCGAGACCTGTGGCCCCATCGTCACCGATGAGCGCGTGATGGTCAACGTTCAGCACCCAGGCGAGACCGATGACGCCACCTTCGAAAAGCAGACCTCCCACTGGCCAGAGGGCGGCAAGTCCACTCCTCGCCCGGCAGTGGTTGTGGTGTGGAAGAAGGACGGCAACATCGGCGTCGATAAGAAGTAACCACCACCTGGTTTAAGCACCCACCGCGCGGCCCACGTTCCTCCACTGGAACTCGGGCCGCGCAGTCGTTTTCCCTACTGGCAGCATGAGGAACTGCGCCGCCTGCGCCTTCCAAATATAAATCCACCCACCAGTCTCCCCCACGGGCTAATACCTATGTGAGTTGTGGCATACTAACCGCACGTGTGAGACACGCCACCTGACCGCCCATGAGGAGACGCACACCATGAACTCTCTTGTCCTCGCCATCATCGGCATCGCGATGATGGGCGCCGGCTATCTGCTCTATTCCAAGGTCCTAGGAAAGAGCATTTTCCGGCTATCCCCGAACTACTCCACCCCGGCCCACACCATGGAAGACGGCGTGGACTACGTGCCCACCAATAAATACGTTCTGTGGGGCCACCACTTCACTTCCGTGGCGGGCGCCGCGCCCATCATTGGTCCGGCCGTAGCCGTCATCTGGGGCTGGGTCCCGGCGTTTCTCTGGGTCACCCTCGGCACCATCTTCTTTGCCGGCATGCACGATTTAGGTGCGCTGTGGGCGTCGCAGCGCCACAAGGGCCAGTCCATCGGAACTTTGTCTGGGCGCTACATTGGCAAGCGCGGGCGCAATCTCTTCCTCATCGTCATCTTCCTGCTGCTGTTGATGGTGAATGCGGCCTTCGCCGTGGTCATTTCGAACCTGCTGGTCTCCACCCCTACGGCCGTTATCCCCACGTGGGGCGCCATCGTCGTCGCGCTGCTTATCGGTCAGGCCATCTACCGCCTGAAGTGGAACCTTCCGCTGGTCTCCATCGTGGGCGTTGTCGCGCTCTACGCGTTGATGATCATCGGTGACCGCGTGCCTGTGGTCCTGCCAGATACGGTCCTGGGCATCCCCGCCAACGGCGTGTGGATCATCTTGTTATTCATCTACGCCTTCATCGCTTCGATGCTGCCGGTATGGGTGTTGCTGCAGCCGCGCGACTACATCAACGGCCTCCAGCTCTTTGTGGGCCTGGCCATCTTGTACGGCTCCTTCCTTATTACCCGCCCTTCGCTTGCCGCACCGGCGTTGCGCGACAACGTGCCGGACGGTACCCCGGGCATCTTCCCGCTACTCTTTGTCACCATCGCCTGCGGCGCTATCTCCGGCTTCCACGGCGTGGTGGCCTCCGGCACCTCGTCCAAGCAGGTGGATAAGGAAACTGACGTGCGCTTTGTGGGGTACTTCGGCGCCGTAGGCGAGGGCTTGCTCGCGCTGGGCACCATCATCGCCACCACCGCAGGCTTTAAGTCCCTGCAGCAGTGGGAAGAGATCTACTCCGAGTGGAATGCCGGCGGCGTGGAGGCCTTCGTGCAAGGCGGCGGCGCGCTCATGAATGAGGGCATGGGGATTCCCACCTCCCTCTCCGGCACCATCTTGGCCACCATGGCCGTCCTCTTCGCCGCTACCACCATGGACTCGGGCGTGCGCCTGCAGCGCCTAGTGGTGCAAGAAATCGGCGAGATCATGGGTGTGCGCATCAAGGCCTTGGCCGCCACCGTCATCGCGGTAGGCTTGGCCTTCGGCCTGACCTTCTCCGCCGGTGCGGATGGATCCGGCGGCATGACCATCTGGCCGCTATTCGGCACCACCAACCAGCTCATGGCGGGCCTTTCCTTGGCCATCGTGGTGGTCATCCTGACCCACCTGCGCCGGCCGACGTGGCCGGTGGTCTTCCCGCTCATCTTCGTTACCGCCATGTCACTGTGGGCTGCACTGCTCCAGCTGAAGTCCCTATTTACCAGCCAGAACTGGCTGCTATTCTGCATGGACGTCATCATCGTGGTCGCCGCCATTTGGGTCATCGTGGAGGCCGTCGGCGCGATTTCTCGCGCCCGCAAGGAGACCCCGCTGGAGTGGAGCGATGATGACCTTGACGCCCCGCTGCCTGAGCATGCTCGACAAGCTTAAGGCACTTGCTGCTGGGCTCAATGAGTACTACCAGGCCCCGTATCGCGCCAGCTTTGCCAAGGCCCAACAGCAAGAAGACGATCTCTTCATGATGCTGGTTGCCTCGGAGGCGCTCGGCATCCCCAACCCAGCCAGCTACTACACCCTGGAGCTTTTGCCGCTGGTCTATGAGGATTTCCACGCCTGGCATACGCGCATGGGAATGGATAGATCCCCGCTGGAGAATATTCAATGTTGTTAGAGACCGCACCCATCATGTTCTTTGGCGGCAAGGGCGGGGTGGGTAAAACCACCCTGGCCACCGCTACCGCGCTGCGCCTGTCCCGTGAGCACCGCGTCTGCCTGGTGTCCACGGACCCGGCGCATAACCTAGGGCATATTTTTGGTGCCTCGCTTGGCGACGCCCCCGTCAGCCTCACCCCTACCCTGTCTGCCATCGAGATCAACCCTGCGCGCGCGACCGAGCAGCACCTAGCGCAGGTAGGGAACTCGATGCGCCGCTTCATGCCCGAGCACCTGCACGGTGAGGTGAAAAAGCACCTCGACCTAGCCCGGCAATCGCCCGGCACACAAGAGGCGGCACTATTGGAGCGCATAGCGGCGCTAGTCGTGGAGGAGTCCGACTTCGACTACCTCATCTTCGATACTGCCCCCTCTGGGCATACCTCGCGGCTGATGGCCTTGCCGGAGATCATGGCCGCCTATACCGATGGATTGCTCTCCCGGCGCGAGAAATCCGATAAATTCGGCTCACTGGTGCGCGGAATGTCGCAAGGAAGCGGCGCGGATAATGACCCGGTGGACCGGCGCAATCAGGAGATTCGCGCCACGCTTTTCCAGCGCCGCGAGCGCTTTGCGCAGCTGCGCACCGCGCTTGCCTCCCCGCGCACCGTGTTCCACATCGTGCTCACCGCCGAGCGCCTGCCCGTGCTGGAATCTGCCGAGTTTCATGCGGACCTCACGAGCAACGGTGTGCGGGTGGGATCCATGCTGGTTAACCGGCGCACCCCGGAGAACCAAGGCGACTTCCTTGCCGCGCGGCGCGCCGCCGAGGATGAGGCGCTCGCGCTGTTGCGTGCCCAGCTGCCGGAAACGCCGGTGCGCGAGGTTCCGTGGTTGCCGGAGGAAGTGGGGACTCCAGGGGCCGTCGGCAAGCTGGCGGCCCATCTCTAGCTCCACCCGCCCGCGCCGCTGTGGGCTCGGGTCTGCTAAAACCGAAACTATGACTTTGCTCACCAACGAATACCTATCCCACTTGCGCGAGGAGGCTGCGGACGATTCCCGGCTGCGCATCGCGCGCAACGCCATCACCAACGTCGGGGCGGCCAAGGCGGCCCTAGACCGCGACCGTATTACGGCGCTCTACCCCACCACCGAGGTCAAGCTGGATAGCTTGGGCGTATCGGACCAAAAGCGCTCGGGCCGCTGCTGGATGTTCGCGGCGTTGAACGTCTTCCGTCACCGCGCGGCCAAGGAACTCAATGTAGATAACTTCGAGTTCTCCTTCACCTACCTGCAGTACTTTGACAAGCTGGAACGCGCCAATCTGGTGCTCAACCAACTGCTGGATAAAAAAGACGCCGGCTGGGACGAGCGCACCGTCGCCGCGGTGCTCGACCACGCAGGGGCCGATGGCGGCTGGTGGTGCTTCTTTAGCAACCTCGTAGCCAAATACGGCGTCGTCCCTGCCGAGGTCATGCCGGAGGTGCGCTCGTCTGGAAATACCGCGGAGATGAACCGCGACCTGGCCACCGTGGTGCGCCGGGCCGCCGCACAGGACGGCCCGCGCGAAGAAATCCTCGCCCAGGCGCGCAAGGATATCCACCGCATCCTGGCCATCCACCTGGGCACCCCACCGGAGGAATTTACCTGGGCGTATCGCACCAAGGACGAGCAATTCGTGCGCCTGCACTCCACCCCGCGCGAGTTTGCGGATAAGTACCTACCGCACCTAGACGAGTACGTGGTGCTGGCCGATGACCCCCGCTCCACCAACCCCAAGCATCGCGTGTTCAGCAGCGCCGAGGAGACCAATGTGCTGGGCGGCGCACCACAGGAGTACCTCAACGTCAGCGCGGCCGAGCTGAAGGACACTGCCAAGCGCAGCCTGGCGGCCGGCGAGCCGGTGTGGTTTAGCTGCGATGTCAACCGCCAGTTCTCATTCCTCAACGGCGTATGGGACGAGGGCCTAGTGGATACCGATGGCCTTTACGGCATCGATTCCTCTATGAGCAAGGAGGAGCGTTTTACCTCCGGCGAGACCGCGCCCACCCACGCGATGGTGCTCACCGGCGTCGATGGTGACCGCGCCTGGCGCGTGGAGAACTCCTGGGGCTCTAAGCCGCCGCGCAAGGACGACGGCGAGGATGTGCCCGGCAAGGGCTTTGCCACGATGGCCGATGCCTGGTTTGACCAAAACGTCTTCCACATTGCCGTGCGCAAGGAGCACCTGAGCGACGAGCTGGCCCAGGCTCTTGCCACCGAACCGATTGAGCTTCCCCTCTGGGACCGGATGAACTAAGGAGAATCGAGAAATGACAGAGATTAAACCGAACGAGGTTCATGCCGCCACCGCCGAACTCACCAGCGATGCCACGCTGCGCCTGGTACGCAATGGGGTGGCCCAGGAGGGCGTCGACAAGCTCAGCCTCGACCGTGAGCAATTGCGCAGCCTTACCCCGGTAACCAGCCATAAGCTAGATTCCTGGGGCGTGGCCGACCAGAAGGCCTCTGGCCGCTGCTGGATTTTTGCCGGCCTCAATTCCCTGCGCGGCGGCCTGATGGACAAGGCCAATCTCAAAGATTTTGAGCTCTCCCAGACCTATATTTATTTCTTTGACAAGCTGGAAAAGGCCAATTGGTTCCTCACCGCCATGGCCGAGCTGAAGGACCGCGAGATTACGGACCGCACCGTTGCCAAGCTCATGGATGTTCCCATCGATGACGGCGGCCAGTGGTCCATGTTCGTCGCCCTGGTGGAAAAGTACGGCGTGGTGCCGCAATACGCCATGCCGGAGACCGCGTCTTCCGAGGCCACGGCGATGCTTAACCGCAATCTGCAAACCGTGCTGCGCCGCGCCGCCCACCGCATCCGCAGCGGCGAAGAGGGCGCGCATGAGCAGGCGCTTGCCGACGTCTACCGTATCCTCACCGCCAACCTTGGCCTGCCACCCGAGGACTTTGTGTGGCAGTACCGCGATAAGGACGATGAGTTCCACCGCGCTGGTACCTATACCCCGCAGGAGTTTGCCAAGGAATACCTGCCGGCGGACCTAAGCGAGTACGTGTGCGTGGTCAACGACCCGCGCAACGCCTACGGCGAGCTCTACACCGTGGAGTATCTGGGCAACGTGGCTGGAAAGCGCGTGACCTATTTGAACGCGCCTGTGGAGGTGCTGCGCGATGCCGCGCGTGCCTCCATCGAGGACGGCCAGCCGGTCTGGTTCGGCTGCGATACCGACCAGCAATCCGATGATGAGCACGGCGTGTGGGCCAAGCACCTGCACGATTATGAGGCCTTCTACGGCGTGAAGATGGACCTGGACAAGGCACAACGCTTGCGCCTGCACGAGTCCCTCATGACCCACGCGATGGTCTTTACCGGCGCCGATATCGCAGACGACGGCACCGTCAATCGCTGGCGCGTGGAGAATTCCTGGGGCCCGAAGAAGGCCGATAAGGGCTTTTGGACCATGGCCGATGACTGGTTCGACGAGTTCGTCTTCGAAATCGCCGTGCACCCCTCCCGCCTGCCAGAACAATACCAAGCGGCGTTGCAGTCCGATTCCGTGACTACCCTGCCGGCATGGGACCCGATGGGAGCATTGGCGCGTTAAGCCTGCGGCGTGCCAAGGCGGCGCACATAGAGCATGCACTCCAAGTCGCGGTCTTCATTGACCGCGATAGTGCGCTCGCCCACCTGCGTGAAACCGCGGCTGTCATAGAACTGATACGTGCAGCCGTCATCGGTAAACAAGTAGACATTCTTTCCCTCGTGACGGGCTTCGAAGGCCTCGAGCAGCGCCGTACCCACGCCGCTCACGCCGGAATTGGGGTCCGCGACGAGGAAGCCGATTTCGCCATCAATGGGATGCTTACCCAAGTACTTGAGCAGCATGTCCTGATTGGCGGCATCGTAATCATCGCGGTGCCCGCCCGGGCGCAGGTTATTAAAGATTTCCACCGCGCGGACATAGGCCTTGCGCCACCAAGGATATGGCAAGGCGGGCTTGCCTTTCATGGAAGCCAAAAGCACGCCGAGGAAACGGTCGCCATCGTAGGCGGCCAGGATATCGGTGGCTTTGGCGCGCTCTAAATCCCAAAAGTAGCGGCCATAGGCGCGCTCAAAGCGCGGGTTCTTCACAAACCAGTGCAGGTGCATGCCCTCGATGGCAAAAGAAATAGCCTTGGGCTCATCGCGCGAGTCAAGGTCGCGGATCTGGATATCGGTCATTAGTCCTCCGATGGCTGCTGGGAAGCGGTACCCTGTGCGCGTTGTTTCTCGCGCTCGAGCTCGGCCTTGGCTTCGTGCTCTTCAATATTATTAAAGCCGATTCCCAGCGGCAGGCCCACATTATCGATGAGCCGGACGCCGCCGATTGTCGCAGCGACGAGCAAGCGGGCATCACCCTCCTCGGGAGGCGTGCGGAGGTCGCGGCCGCGCACCTCGAGGTAGTCGGGCTCAACGCCTGCTGCACGTAGGACTTCCGCGGCCACCTCGCGAACCTTCTCCGCACCGGCTTCGGCGGCATGCGCGCCGGCGGTCAGCGCGGCGGAAAGGGCCGCGGCTTGGTCACGGGATTCGGCTGGGACGTTGGTATTGCGCAGGCTCATCACCACACCATCGGGCATGCGTACAGGGGGCACACCCTGCACGCGGACACCCAGGTGGAAGTCTTGAACCGCGTGGTGGATGGCGAGGAGGAGCTCGTAGTCCTTTTCGCCCAGGAGGACGTCGGTAGGCGAAAGCGTCAGGATGAGCGCAAGGTACAGCGAGAGATCCTCGCTGAGGTCCGGCTCGAGGGCGGTCGCGGCGTCGGCCGGAGCCACGGCGATACGGCGGCCGTGCGGCCACAAGGACTCTGGCGAGTAATCCCAGACAATATCCACGCCCTCGGCGCGCAGGAGCTCAAGAGCCTCCTCGTGCGGGGACTGCAGGGCCACGACGGTAACCGCGCCGCGAATGTGCTTGGCCGCGCGCACCAACGCGATATGGCCGGCGTGCACGCCGTTGGTCAGCGGTACGAAGGCCACCGGACGGCCAGTCTTATGAAAGGCGCTGCCAACCATGCGGATGCGCTCAATCTCACTGATGACGGTGGCATTTCCCAACTCTAGGCTCATCGGCTCTCCTCTTGTAGGGCCCACATTTCCAGTTCCTCGCGGCCGTATACCTCACCTAGGCGACGGGCAACCTCCACATAGCTGCGGCGCAGGCCGGGGTCGGTAACACCGCGATAAGCGGCGATGATTTCTTCGGTGTCCATGTCCTCACCTACCATGGGCTTTTCCTCTGCAGAGGGGAAGAAACGAGCATCGACCGCCGCAGAGATGTGCAAGCGGCGCAGCATCTCGGCGTAGTAGGCGCGGGCGGCAAAGGGAAGACGTTCGGCATCGGAAAGCGCGACGGCTTCGCCGCGGAACTCGGTGATGTTGAGCTCCACTACGGTCTCGCCCAACTCGTCCAGGGTGGTCACGGCCCAGCGCATGAGTGCAAATGGGGCGAGTGCCGCAACGACACACCCGCGCGTTTCTAGCGGATCTAGCACTTGGACACCGCGCGAGAGGCAGGTGTGGAACACGATAAGCCCGTGGTGGACATGGGGTTCAAGAAGTTCCACGGTAGCTTCTAGGCGGGCATCGCCCACGGCGATGATGAGGGCCTCAAAAGAGGCAAGTTCAGCCGGGTCCGAGAGCATCTGCACCTCATGGCCGGCGCGTTCCATGGCATTGGCCAAGGTAAAACCGGCCAGGCTCCGGCCGAAGAGGGCTACCCGCATGCGTGGCGGGCGCATTTATTTATCCTTCTTATTCTTCGCCTGGGCCAGCAGCTCGGCCACGGAAACCGCTCCCTCACGCTTATCGTCGCTGCGACGGCGTCCGCGTGTCTGCTCCTCTGGCTGAGGTTCAGCCGCACGGTGATGGGGGCGGGCTGCCTTCTGGCGTACTGGTTCGGCCGATTCCGGAGCCACATGTTGACCCGAGCCTGGATACTCCGCGCGCTCGTCGCGCTGCGGAGCCGCTTGTTGCGGAATGTCCTGGGTCTCATCATTGGCCTTGGTGGCAGCCTCTGGCTTGCGGTGGCTGCCATGGTGCTCGCTGGCCGCGGACGTGCGGGCATTCTTCAGGGAATCATCGCCGCCGGTATCCCAGCGCACGGCTTGGAAGCCACCAGTGTTGAAGGTGGAGGCACCAGAAGTCTTACCGGAGGTGCGCTGCGCACGGGTCTTTTCGCTGATGATGTCATTAAGCGGGTTGGACTCGGCGTGCGCCGCGGACGGCTGGTTGCCCAGGCGGCCAGCGATGGCATCGGCGGACGGGGCGCCGGAGGAGGACTGGGTGAAGTCCACATTGCCTTCCTCAGAGCCAGGGCGAGTAGCAGCCGCGGTCTGAGCCTCGAGCTGCATGATGCGGCGCGCCTCGGCATGCAGGGCGGCCGGCTCATAGGTGAAGTCGTGGCCGGAGAGGTCTTCAATCTGCTTGCGGATGGCAGCCAGCTCGGTGCGGATCTCATCCAGCAGCTCCTGGTCTGGCAGCGGCTGGCCATCGGCTGCGCGGACCTGCTTAAGCTCGGCGCGGTGAGCGCGCTCCTGCAGCTCCAGCTTGGTCACGGATTCCTCGGCCTGGCGGCGGTAGCGCATGACCAGGAAGAAGCCAAGCACGGCGGCCCACAGTGCTGCAATGAGGGCGATCTTGAGCGCGGCGGCAGAGCCGGAAATCAGCATGACGATGCTGGCCACCACGGCCAGCACCACGAGGACGATAAGGCCGATCTGGCCCAAGTCCGGCTTGGTCGTCTTGGCGGAAGTATTGCTAGAAGAAGAGCGCGGCTCAGTCATGCTCACTAATGTACCGTTTGAACCCCATCTGGTGGGGGCGGGGTCTCGCAGTGTCGCTCCAGCCGCAGGCCAGCGGCGGCCATCGCGAGGCCACCAAGCGCGGAGGCAATGACACCCACGAGGTCATCGGAGGCCGCGGTGAGCGTTCCGGTGTTGGGAATGACGTAGACGGCAATGCCGGCATAAATGCCACCCACGATGGAACCCGTCCATGCCGAGGCCTTGCCTACCAGCATGAATTGCGTGATGGTCATGGGGTTGAGCTGCGAGTTATCCAGGCCGATGCCATGCTCGTCCTCGGTGGCTTGGTCCACCTTCCAGGTCAGCGCCACACAGATGACGGCCATAAGCCACAGCGTGGCCGACACCGTTACCGGGATGTGCAGCATGGAGCCATAAAACCGCGTGGTGAGGATTGCCGCCGCCGCGGCAAAGAAGACCCCGGTGCCAATGAGGGCACCCAACGAGGTCCGTTTCATAGCTCCTCCATCATGCCCAGCCGGCGAATATCGGCGCGCTCCTGCGGGTCCATTGCTGCTACCCGCTTGGCGACGCCCTCCCCACTCAACCTAGCACCACCATCGGCCGCCAACCACGGAATCAGCACGAAGGCACGCTCGTGGGCATAAGGATGCGGGACGATAAGCTCTGGGTCGTCGGAGGTGAAGCCCTCAATATCGACGATATCCACGTCCAGCGTGCGTGGGCCCCAGTGGCGCACGCGGACGCGCTCGGCGGCCTCTTCCAATTTCTGTCCGCGGCGCAGGAGTTCCTTCGGAGTCTCCTCGACGTCCACGATGAGCACCGCGTTGAGGAATTCGTCTTGGTCAGTCACGCCCCACGGCGGGGTGGCATAGACGGGCGAGGCGGCGACGATCTCGTCGGCGAACTCGTCGAATACCGTGCGCAAAAGCTCCACGCGGTCATCCATATTGGAGCCGATAGACAGCACCGCACGCATTAGAGGGTCCTCGCGTGCTTGCGGGAGCGGCGGGCGACCACGGCGACGTCGGCAAAAGTGCGCGGAATCGGCGCCTTCGGCTTGTGCAGCGTGACCTCCACGGCATGCAGGCCCTCGAAGGTCTCCATGATGGTATCGGCCACCTCACTGGCGACGGTCTCAATAAGGTCGCGGGCGGGGCCTTCGATGATTTTGGCGGCGACGTCGGCAAGCTCGGCGTAATTGATGGTCTTGGTCAGATCATCGGTGGCGGCGGCCTCGGCGAACTCGGACCAGCAGGTGATATCCACGATGAAGGGCTGGCCGGTGCGCTTTTCTTCCTCAAAAACGCCGTGGTAGCCAAAGCATTCTAGGCCGGTGAGCTCGATGCGGTCTGCCATGTTTTACTCCTTTGGGTTGCGCGGTAGGGCGGTGGATTTCATGGTGCCGTTGCCATCGGCGCCATTGCTATAGCTGCCGCTAGCATTGGCCCCGCCCGCGTAGCCGTTGCCGGCATTCCACGCAGCCGCAACATCGACGGCGTCGCGCGAGACGGCGACCTCGTGCACGCGCACACCCCACGCGCCCATCTGGGCGGAAATGGCGGTCACGGCCGCAGTCGCGGGATCGGCCAGCAGTGGGCTGGACTCCACGCCACGGTCCTCCCGGATGGCGGCGAGGAAGCGCTTGCGGGAGGCTCCCACCAGCACCGGGAATTCAGCGTCGAGGAACTCCGGCAGGGCCTTGAGCAGCGCCCAGTTATCCTGCGGGGTTTTGGCAAAGCCCAAGCCCGGATCGAGCACGATATTATCGCGGCGCACGCCGGCCGCCAGCGCGTTATTTGCCAGTCGCTCGAGGGTCTCATGCACATCGCGCACCACATCGCCACCGTGGTCGGCGCTACCGGCCGCGGAGCCAAAGGCGCCTTCCTGCAGCGTGCGCCAGTGCATCAGGCACACGGGCACGCCGGCCTCGGCCATCGCGCAATACATCTCCGGATCAGCCCGGCCACCGGAGACGTCATTAATCATGTCCACACCGGCCGCTGCCGCCGCGCGGGCCACCGAGGCCCGCATCGTATCCACGGAAGTGCGGATGCCCAGCTCGCTCAGCGCCTTAATGACGGGAACCACGCGGCGCTTTTCGTCCGCTTCTACCCGCACCGCACCCGGCCGGGTGGATTCACCACCGACGTCAATCATGTCCGCGCCCTGCGCCACGAGTTCGCGGGCGTGGTTAATGGCGGCATCGACGTCCAACCACTTACCGCCATCGGAGAAGGAATCCTCCGTGACGTTGACGATGCCCATCACCAGCGTGCGTTGGGCAATGGTCAGATCCGATACCGAAGTTGCCTGCTGCATGGCGTGCTCCTTCTCGCTTTCGTGGTAACCGGGGGACTTAGCTGCGAATCAGGCTGAGCACCTCGGCGCGGGAGGCGGCATTGTTCTTGAAGCCGCCGCGCACCGCGGAGGTGGTCGTCGTCGCCCCCGGCTTGCGGATGCCGCGCATGGCCATGCACAAGTGCTCGCACTCAATGACCACGATGACGGACTGCGCACCGAGCACCTCCACCAAGGCGTCCGCTACCTGCTGGGTGAGGCGCTCTTGGACTTGGGGGCGCTTAGCGTACATATCCGCCAGGCGGGCGAGCTTGCTCAAACCGGTGACGTGGCCGTCTTTGCCTGGGATGTAGCCGATATGCGCCACGCCGTAGAACGGCACCAAGTGGTGCTCGCAGGTGGAATAGATGGGGATATCGCGCACCAGAACTAATTCTTGGTGGTCCTCGGCGAAGGTTTTGTGCAGGACCTCGGTGGGATCCTCGTGCAGGCCGGCGAAGACCTCGCGGTAGGCGCGGGCCACGCGGGCCGGGGTTTCGCGCAAGCCCTCGCGGTCAGGGTCCTCCCCTACCGCAAGGAGCAGCTCACGCACCGCTGCCTCCGCTCGGTCTTGGTCGAAGGCGGCGCGAGCGGGAATGTGATTATCAGGCATTAGTTATCTTCTTGCTTGTCGTCCTCGCGCGCATAGGGGTTCTTGCGGCGATCCTTTTCGTCCCAGCCAGGGGTAAACCACTGGCTGGTATCAGCGTCCTGCTCTGCACCGGCATCCGGCTTGTGGTGCTTTCCACCACCGGTAGTGGGGCGTGCAGCCGGACGGGCGGTTGACTCGGAAGCCGGAGCAGACTGAGCATCGCGAGCCTGCTGGGCAGGCTGGCCCGGCGTGGGGTCCTCAGAATCCTTTGCGGGGCCGCTGCCCAACTCGCGGGCGGTGTCCGGGTCGACGTAATCGCCGGCGTGCTGACCAAAGTTGAAGCCCACCTCACCCTTCGGCTCTTCGCCGGCGAGGCGGCGCTCGCGGGCGGCTCGGGAGGCATCAAGAAGCGTCATGCGCTTAGGCAGCTCCTCGCCGCGCTCCTTCGCCAGCTCGACCGGGGTCTTCACTGGGGCGTAGCCAATCTGGCGCGGGAAGCGATCGTCCTCGCCTGGGAAGACGTCGAAGGCCTCGCGCGGCTCGATGCCGTCGAAAATGCGCTCCAAATCGGGGCGGCGCAGGGTTTCCTTCTCCAGCAGGGCCTCGGCCAGCTTGTCCAGGTAATGACGGTTATTGCGCAAGATGTCATAGGCCTGCTCGTGCGCGCGCTCGAGCAGGTAGCGCATCTGCTCATCAATCTTGGAGGCAACTTCATCGGAGTAATCGATGGAGCCGCCGCCACCCATCTGGCTGAAGGGATCTCCCTGCTCCTTGCCGTACTTTACGGTGCCCAGTTCCGGCGAGAAGCCGTACTCGGTGAGCATGGAACGAGCAATCTTGGTGGCGTTTTCAATATCGGAAGACGCACCGGTGGTCGGCGCACCGAAGACCAGCTCCTCGGCTGCGCGGCCACCCATGGCAAAGACCAAACGGGAGAAGAGCTCGTCGCGGGTGTACATGCCCTTGTCGTCTTCCTGGGAGGTCATGGCGTGGCCGCCGGTGCGACCGCGGGCCAGGATGGTGACCTTGTACACGCGCTCAATATCCTTGAGCGCCCACGCGGAAAGCGTGTGTCCGCCCTCGTGGTAAGCGGTGACCTTCTTCTCGTGCTCGGAGATGATCTTGCCCTGGCGGCGCGGTCCGCCCACGACGCGGTCGGTGGCCTCTTCCAAGGCGTCGTAGGTAATGACGTTGCCGCCAATGCGGGCGGTTAGCAATGCGGCCTCGTTGAGCACATTGGCCAGGTCCGCGCCGGACATGCCGGCGGTGCGCTTGGCCAGCTGCGCTACGTCAACCTCTTCTGCCAGCGGCTTATTCTTCGCATGCACGCGCAGGATCTGCTCGCGGCCGGCAAGATCCGGGTTGGTGACCGGAATCTGGCGGTCGAAGCGGCCCGGGCGCAGCAGCGCCGGATCGAGGATGTCCGGGCGGTTGGTGGCGGCGATGAGGATTACGCCCTCGCGGTCACCAAAGCCGTCCATTTCTACTAGGAGCTGGTTCAGGGTCTGCTCGCGCTCATCGTGGCCGCCGCCGGTGCCGGAGCCGCGCTGGCGGCCCACGGCGTCGATCTCGTCCACGAAGATAATGCAGGGGCTATTTTCCTTCGCCTGCTTGAACAGGTCGCGCACGCGGGAGGCACCCACGCCAACGAACATCTCCACAAAGTCAGAACCGGAGATGGAATAAAACGGCACGCCGGCCTCGCCAGCCACGGCGCGGGCCAGCAAGGTCTTACCGGTACCCGGAGGTCCGTAGAGCAGCACGCCGCGCGGGATCTTGGCACCCAGGTCGTGGTAGCGGGTGGGGTCTTCCAGGAAGTCTTTGATCTCCTGTAGCTCGTCCACGGCCTCATCCGCGCCGGCCACGTCCTCGAAGGTATTGGTCGGCATATCCTTGGTCAGTTCCTTGGCCTTGGAGCCACCGATGCCAAACATGCCACCAGCGCCCTGCTGCATGCGGGACATGAGCCAGAAGAGCACGCCGAAGAGGATGATCATCGGCAGCAGCATGCTGAGCATGGAGCCCAAGAAGGATTCCTGCGTGACATTGGTCTGGTACTTCTCGGCACCGGAATCCTTGACGGCGTTAAAGACCTGCTCGGAGGCGCGGGCCGGGTACTTGGCCACGATCTCCTGCACGCCGTCGCGCTCGTCTACCGTGATTTCGTCCTTGAGCTTGATGCGCAGGCGCTGCTCGCGGTCATCGATTTCCACCTCATCGACGTTTTTGTCCTTGAGCTGGGTCAGCGCAACGGAGGTATCCGCTTGCACGTAGCCGCGGGCGTCGTTGCTAAAGAAGGTAAAGGCGTACAGCGCGATAAGGATAAGCGCCGCTATCCCGCCGTAGCGAAGAATCTTGTTGTTTTTCATTACTGCGCGATTTTAGTTGGTGGTATAGACATCGGGGTGGAGGGTGCCCACGTAGGGGAGATCGCGGTAGCGTTCCGCATAGTCCAGCCCGTAGCCGATGACGAATTCATTCGGGATATCAAATCCGACATCCAGCAGATCAATATCGGCCTTGACTACCTCCGGCTTGCGCAGCAGGGTAACCACATTCAGCGAGGCAGGGCTGCGGCCTTCCAGGTTGCGGATGAGCCACGACAGGGTGAGGCCGGAATCGATGATGTCCTCCACGATGAGCACGTTGCGCCCGGCAATATCGCGGTCCAAATCCTTCAAAATGCGCACCACGCCGGACGAGGAAGTGGAGGCACCGTAGGAGGATACGGCCATAAACTCCAGCTCGGAGGGGATAGATAGCTTGCGCGCAAAGTCCGTGAGGAAGAATGCGGCGCCCTTGAGCACGCAGACCAACAGCAGGTCTTGCTCAGAGTCGGCATACTTTTGCGAGACCATATCCGCGAGTTCTTGGACGCGGCTTTGCAGTTCCTCTTCTCCAATGAGGATTGCTTCTACATCGTCACCGTAGCGGTTTGCGGGAACGGCGAAGTCTTTCTTGTCGTGCACGTGTGCGCTCCTTTAATGACCAGACAATAGTGCCAGTTTGCCACCTATACGGGCTACTTCCAACCTCTGCCCCACCTGCCGCGCCGATCGCACGGCCACCGGGCCTTGCCCGTGCCAGTGGGTGCACAGCTTGCCGACGTCCCCCACTCCCCTCCTTGTTACCTCTACTCCCTCGCTAACCAGCCACGCCGCGATTGCCCGCCGGCGCCGCGGCTCCGCCATCGCCGCCAGTTCGGCGCAGTCGGTGGTGGGTGGGGTGCGCAGGGCGGAGTCGTCAAGCGCGGCGTCGCCTGCTGCTTGCGCCAGCGCTGGCACCGCGTCCCCGCCGATGATGCGGCTCAACTGCGGAATGACCTCGTGGCGCAACGCCACGCGGCGGAAATTCGTGTCCGCGTTCTGCGGGTCCTGCCACGCCGATAGGCCCAACTCCGCGCAGGCGCCCTCGGTATCGGCGCGGCGCACGTTCAGCAGCGGCCGCACCACGCGTGTGCCTTCGACCTCGCTGCGCTCGCTCATGCCGGTCACTCGCCCGCGCAGCGCGCCGAGCAGCAGTGTTTCCGCTTGGTCATCGGCCGTATGCGCCACGGCCACCTCTAAGCCTTCGTCTGCGCATGCGGCGGCCAGTGCCCGATACCGCGCCGCTCGCGCGGCCGCCTCCATCGACTCTGCCCCCGCTGCAGCGCTCGCCTCAACGCTAAGCACCTGCGCCCGCGCGCCCAGCGTTCGGGCCTGTTCGGCCGCGCGCTCGGCCTGCGTCCTCGAGCCGTCTTGCAACCCGTGGTCCACGCACAGCGCGAGCACGTCGTGCCCCTCCGCGACCAGCGCCGCCATGAGAGCCAGCGAATCCGCGCCCCCGGACAGCCCCACCGCCACTGGGTGGTCAAGGCCAGCGGCGCGCACGCCGCGCCGACACGCTAGAAAATGCGGCGAAACCCGCGGCCAGAACGGCTTATTAGAACTCATGCAGTGCAGAAGCCAATGCGTCTTGCGCCTTGCGGGCGGCCAAGATATCGCCGTCATTCACAAGGAAGGCAAAGGCATATACGCGCCCGGAATTGCCCTGCGCGGTGCCGGCCAAGGCCGAGACCCCAGTCAGCGTGCCGGTCTTAGCGCGCACGTAGCCCTTGGCCGCGGAATCGCCGTAGCGCTCGTACAGCGTGCCATCGCCGCCGGCCACCGGCAGGTAAGACACCAGCGGGCGCAGGCGCGGATCCTTGACCGCGCCATTAATGAGCTCCGTCAACAGCCCGGCGGTGAGCCGATTGTCCACCGAGAGCCCGGAATTATCCTTTATGTCGACGCCCTCGACGTCGAAGCCCTCTTCCCGCAGCACCTCCAGCGTGGCCTGCGTATCGCCTTCAAAGCTGGCTTCCTTGCCTCGGGACATCGCCAGCTCACGCGCAATGGCCTCGGCCATGACGTTATCGGAATGGCGCACCATTTCTCGGGCGCGGTCCGCGAGCGGCGGCGAATCCACGCTCGCCACTTCCTGCGCGTTCTCCGCCACAGAGCCCATGCCTACCTTGCCCGCGCCGAGGCGATCGCCTAGCTGCTTAGCGACGTCCAAAGCTGGCGCATGACTCCTCGGCACGTCCCCCGTCGTCGCGCCCAGACGACCACCGTAGAGCATGGCCGGTTCCATTGGAGCTACGAAGCCGCCGTCCACGTTCTCCGGATCCCAGCCCGGGGCCTGCGCCTCGCCGGACCACACGGAGGTATCGATGTAGACGCCATCGACCTGCTCGACGTTTTTCGAAATTTGCTCGGCCAAATCATCGAGCTGTTCGTGCGTCATCCACACATCGCCCGCGGCTTTAATAACCACGTTCTTTTCGTTCGACCCGCGGTAGACCTTGGTGGTGATTTTCTCATTCTCATCCAGCGCCAGCGTCGCCGCCGCAGTGGTGAGGACCTTCGTGGACGAGGCCGGGGTAAGCCGCTTATCCGCGTCGCGCTGCCACACCACGTCACCGGTTTCGGTATCGATCACCTCGCCGCCGAAAGTGGCAAGGTCTTTATTCTTAGCGAGCTCATCCAGCTTCGCGCTCAGCGCATCCAGGTCTGCCTCGCCCGGCTGTGCTGCGCTCAACGGCTCCTCAGGAGCCTCGACCGCCTGTGCCTCCCCGTGGGAGAGATCGCCATATTCGCGCTGGAGGGTAACGCCCAGCGCAGCCGTACCTCCGACCGCTGCCGCTACCACGAGCGCGGTCGCTGACCACCAAACATGCTTTGCTTTCATTGCCTTTAACCCTAGCGCGAATCCGCAACGCGCTAGACTATGGGCAGTAATTGATACCCAATCCCCCATGGAGGACATCGCTGTGAGCGTTGAAGTAACCATTGAAATCCCGAAGGGCTCCCGCAACAAGTACGAGGTTGACCACGAGTCCGGCAAGGTCTACCTCGACCGTTACCTGTTCACCCCGATGGCTTACCCGGCTGACTACGGCTTCATCGACCACACCCTGGGCGAGGACGGCGACCCGCTCGACGCCCTGGTCATCCTGCCGGAGCCGGTCTTCCCGGGCGTAGTCGTTGAGGCCCGCATCGTCGGCGTCTTCAAGATGACCGACGAGGCCGGCGGCGACGACAAGCTGCTCGCCGTCATCGATGACCCGCGCTGGGAGCGCTACCAGGACATCAACGATGTGGAGCAGCACATCAAGGACGAAATCGAGCACTTCTTCGTCCACTACAAGGACCTGGAGCCGAACAAGGAAGTCACCGGCTCCGGCTGGGGCGACAAGGCCGAGGCAGAGAAGATCCTCGAAGAGGCTAAGGCTCGCTTCAAGTAAGCGCTTCTGCCGCACGCTAACGGCGGCACTGTGAAGGTACGTTTCCGCAGACGGTAGGGACCGAAGAGGTTTCCCACCGCGCGCCGAAGCGTACCTTTCGCGTTTTCCGACTAATCACTGTCGTTAACGGTAAATAGTGGCGAAAAATAGCGTGTTTCGGGGCGTTATTTGCCGTGAACGTCAAAGGCACTCGTGGACGAAAACCGCGCCTTAGAAGCCACAATGGGAGGCAAGCCAGCCGTCGAGCTCAGATTCCGGGGCATCAGGAGCGATGGGGTCCTCGGCGAACTCCTCGCCTGTGCACGCCTTGTCCTTGGCAGTAGTGAGCATGAGCGAGCGGCCGTCCGGGTAATCCAGCACCACGTTGGCGGAGGCGTAGCCGGCGATCGGCTCGCCGAAGGTGCGCACGTTCTCCAGGCCGCGGAAGGTCAGGAGGGTGACTTCGGCGGAGGAGGCGGCGTCGACGGCGGCAACGAGGAGCTCCGCGTTGGTCGGGTCCTCTTTGAAGGCCTCGCGGGCGCGCTGAAATTCTTCGCTCGCGCCATAGATTCCGGTATACGCTGCGGTATCCACCATCGAGGTGTTGATGTGTTTTTCGCTGGCGTTGAAAAGAAAATAGGGCTAGCCCAGCAGCGCCCCGCCATAGGAGGGGCCGAGGAAGTACACGGCGGCGAGCACCGCGATAAAGGCAACGCCGAAGAGTCCGCCAAAATTTTCAGCACAGTTTTCATTCTTTTCGACCTCCTGTGCGCAGCACGTAGCCGCGCAACGGTTCAACAAGGACAATGGCAAGAAGCGTGACCACCCAGCCCACCGCCAGGAAGCCGAAGGCCATAAGCAGGCGAGCGCTCACATCGACGTCGCTTTGCTCGACGTTGGAGAAGAACATCAGCGAAGCAATTCCGCCGCCGAAGAGAAAACCGAAGAAGCTCAAGGCCACGACCGGCCCCATGACGGTCAGCGCCCCGGAGCGGAACTGGAAGCCGCGCGGCACGCCCATCAAATCCAGAGAGCGGATGAGCTCCTTGTCCTCGAAGATGCCGGAAACCTGACCCAGGATGATGGACATGGTGGTCAACGTGAAGCCGAAGACGAGGGTTAGTACAACGCCAGTGGAGATGTCCTTGAACACCACGTTCATCCCGGGATCTTCTTTGACCACCGAGGCCAAGGCATCGGAGCCCAGGGGCGCGGCGACGAGGAAGCCGGCCAGGTAGCCGAAGAAGCCGATGGCAGCGCTGCGCCGCCATGCCGGGCGGGCATTGCCCGCCACGCGCTTGCAGGCCACGAAGTGCGCGGTTCCGGGGAGGAGGGAGAAGACGTGCGCGCCCAGCTGCAGGATGAAAGGCGCGATGAGGTTGATGCTCATCAGCATGCCAAACATGACCACGATGACCATCGCGGTGGGCGGGCCCGCCTTGCCCGTGAGGAACACGCCGCCGACTGCCACGATGATGAGGAAGACGATGGCGCGCCACCAGCGGTAGGCCGCGGGCATCTGGCGTTTGGCCACACCCAGCGGGCTCACCCGCACGCGGCGCATGCCGTACAGTGCCGCGCCGATGGCCAGGAGGAAGAGCACGCCGGCCACAGCTATATATCCCCACCAGGGCAGCAGAATCTCTGTCAGGTCAATGGGCCGCATCTGGAAGTCCAGCTGGGTAAAGACCGGTGCGACGAGTAGGCTAATCAGCCCGCCGAGCACGATGCCGATCACCGCCTGGAGGCCGGTTTCCACAATGGCCATGCGCTCCACCTGGCTGGAGCTTAAGCCCAGCAGGCGCAGGGTGGCCAGGCGCTGCTCCCTGCCGGACGCACCCAGGACGGCGGCCTGCGAGGTGAGGTTAAACAGCGCGGGAAGGATGAACGCGCAGGCAAAGAGAGCCAGGGCGAACCAGGGATAGAGGAAGGCCTCCATGTCGTTGCCAAAGGCCTCCTTGAGGGCGGGCGCGGCGTCCTCGACGTGCTGGGCGCGCTCCCAAAACATCCAGGTACCACCCGCAACCAAAAAGGCGATGGCGGAACCGATGGTCAGGCTCACAATCGCCAATAGAGAGACGATGCCCGTGCCCGAGCGCGCGCGAATGGATTCGCGCTGCAGGTCCATAACTAGGGTCGCGGTGTTCATCGAATCACCCCAAGGCGGCGGTCGTCGTGAATGATGCCATCGCGAATCTCCACGCGGCGCTGCATCCAATCGGCCACCTTCGGGTCATGCGTGACCATGACCAGGCTGGCACCCGACTGGCGCACGATGGTCGTGAGCATCTGCATCACCTCGTGGCCGGTGGACTGGTCCAGCGCACCGGTGGGCTCGTCGGCGAAGACGATGCCCGGATTTGCCACCAGTGCACGCGCGATGGTCACGCGCTGCGCCTGGCCACCGGAGACCTGCGCCGGGCGACGATCCGCCAAACCGCCAAGGCCAAGCTGATCAAGAAGCTCCATCGCGCGCTTGCGGGCAGCCCCACGCGATACTCCGTTGAGCATGGCGGGCAGCGCCACGTTGTCCACGTTGCTCAGCTCCGGCAGCAGCTGGCCGTCTTGGAAGACGAAGCCGAAGTTGCGCAGGCGGGTGCGGGAGCGGGGGCCGTCGCCAAGCGCGGAGAGCTCCTCGTCGCCGTAGCGCACGCTGCCGTGCGTAGGCGTCAGCACGCCGGACATGCAGTGCAGCAGCGTGGATTTGCCGGAGCCGGACGGCCCCATGACGGCCACGAGCTCGCCCGGTTCAATGTCGAGGGAGATTCCAGCGAGCACCGGGCCGCCGCCGAAATCCTTGGTGATGTCTGTCAGGGAAAGTGTCTTTGCCATGTCTCTCATTCCACCGTGCCGGGCCCGCGGAAAGAACAGCCCTAGCGTTGCTCTTTAAGGTAGTGCCAGCACTACCCCTGCAGTTCGGGGCGCCCGTTATGCTGTGAACCGTGTTCCGTAAAAAGCCCCAACCCACCACGCACGAGCAGCAGCAGGCGCAGCAGATTGCGCAGCTCACGGCCTCGCGGCGCGCCATCGCGGACGCCTACGAGGTGGAGCGCGCCCGCATCGAGCGCGACCTGCACGACGGCGCGCAGCAATACCTCGTGGCCGCGAGCATGAAGTTGGGCGAGGCTCTTCTCGACGCCCCCGCTGACCTCACCGAGCTCCTCACCGCTGCAAAGCAGGACGTGGACCGCGGCCTGAATTCCCTGCGCGCCACGGTGCACGGTATTCACCCACAGGTGCTGCAGGATCACGGCCTGGTCGCCGCGCTTGCCGACGCCGCCTCCTCCCACGGCCCCCACGTCAGCGTCTTCGCCCCGCATCCTCTGCCTGAGCTCTCCGCCTCCGTGCTGGCCTGCGGCTATTTCTTCGGCACGGAAGCTTTGACGAATGCGGCCAAGCATGCGCCGGGCGCGCCAGTTTCGGTGCTGGTGACCTCGGACGATTCGCTGCGCATCACCGTGGTGGATGAGGGCCACGGCGGCGCACAGGTCGTCCCCGGGCACGGCCTGGCGGGGATGGCCGAGCGTCTTGCTGCCTTCGGTGGAGAAATGTCTTTGTCCTCACCGCCTGGCGGCCCGACCCGGGTGGCCGGGTCCATTCCCCTTCTTCTCGATCGCGGACAGCCAGGAGTGTAAAAGATGAGCTTAAGGATTGTGGTAGCGGATGACTCCGCCATTCTGCGCGAGGGCCTGGCCGGCCTGTTGGAGCGCCGCGGGCACTCTGTAGTGGGCCAGGCTTCCTCTGCTCCTTCGCTCGAGGCTGTGGTGGATAAACTGCGCGACGACCTGCCGGACATCGTCATCACGGACGTGCGCATGCCGCCGGGCATGGGCGACGATGGTTTGAAAGCCGCCGTGAATTTGAGAAACGCCTACCCGGGCCTGCCCGTCATGGTGCTCTCCCAGTACGTAGCCCCTGCATATGCGGTGGAGCTCTTCGACTCCCCCGAGGCCGGCACCGGCTACCTTTTGAAGGACCGTGTCTCCGAGGTGCGCGACTTCCTGGCCAGCCTGGACGTGGTGGCCCAGGGCGGCACCGTCATCGACCCCACCGTGGCTCAAGCTCTCATGAGCTCCGGACGCAGCGGCTTGGGCGAGCTCAGCCCGCGCGAGCGCGAGGTTCTCGAATTAATGTCCCGCGGCAAGTCCAACAAGGACATCGCCGCCGAGCTCGTTTTATCCGCCGCCGCGGTGGCCAAGCATGTCTCCAACATCTTCACCAAGCTTCGCTTAGACCCCAGCGAGGACAACCGCCGCGTCAAGGCGATTCTGGAGTACCTCTCCGCGCACCGTTAAAACGCGCACGCAGGCCTGCGCGGGGCCAGCGCCGTGTGCGTCACTTTGACCCGATGCGCCACTCAAGAATCGCCGCGGGCAGCCCGCACGACGCTCACGGTAAATAGCGCGCAACCCCCATGTTCCGGCGCTATTTGCCATGAACAACATTGACTCCTCACACGAACCGACGATCCAAGTGCCACAGCCAGATCCGTGGCTTGCACCTGCGTGCTCTCCGCCAAAATTCGTTCTTCAACACGACGAATCACGCGGTCCCTCGCATCCAAATTCTGAGCAGTCGTGGCCTAACTTTCTGGTCGGATTGTACTCTGATTCAGCAAGGTGCGAGTTTTAACCTTCACAAGGTTGAGATTCCACAATCGGGCCTCATCGACCATAGCGAATTCGGTGGTTTCCTCATCCGAGATGTCGACTTCGACGGTGACAGCATTGTCTGCGGAAGAAATGACGGTGTAGTTAAGCCCTTCAAGCCTGTCAATTAAGGTAGTGACCGCTTCGCTTCTCGGGGAGGTCTTGCCCGAAAGCGCAGTGGCAAAATCAACGAGCTTTTTCTCACCGGGTGCTTCATCGCCACTGTCGATGAAGCAATATTGCTGAATTGGCGATCCATCCTCTACAGGGGCAATGAAATGATCTTCCGCTGAACCAACTTTCGTAACCGTAAGCGTCCCCGTGACGTCCTCAAACGCTAGCTGCTCCCGTGGACTGCGGTTATTGCAGGCAAAGTGAATGGTGTCGCCTTCCGTTTTGGTGATAACAATCCCTGAATCGCCAGTCATGTATTCGTAGGCGGGTTCGACACCTTCCCAATAACTATGCAGGTACTCGTTGAAAACACTCAACAAGCCTGACTTTTGTCCGGTTCGCAGACGAAAGCTTGCGCTATTGCTAACGCCATCGGTAAGACGAATGCTGTTTTCTGTCTCTTTATCAATGAGTAGGAACTCAGCACCAAAGGTCTTAAGCCTCATTGCAGTGGGTGCCGTTCCTTGACGGACTGCAAATTCAAGGCTCAGGTTATATTCGCTGTGAGGCTCGAGGTCCACGCCGATACGGCTTTCTATGGTAATGCCGTCGATTTCAAGCGTGCCTTGTCGAAGCTCTGTCCGCATATCTGTCAGATCTTCCATCAAAGGTTTACCTTTCAATTCAGATGAATGTTGAAAACGCGGTGGAGAAGACCCACTCTCGACATGAACAGAAAGCCGTACCGTGGGCTGTACGCCACTCTAATCACGACCAAGACAGGTTCGCCTGAATTCATCTCAGTTGCCGCTGGAAATTGATGCCCTGCGCACATCCGCCGCGAATGCCAAGGACTTGGTCCAAGGCATACTTTAAACCTCGACTACAAGGGCTAAGCGCTGAAGCAGACAACCGTTTGCGCTACAAATCTGGCGGGACAAGAGCTAAAGCTGCTGGAACAGGCAATTGACGCAACGGGCCGAGCACACAGTTTTCCGCCGCGCCTGGTTGCTCACGACTCTTCTCGGACGCGGCACGCGGAGCAGCACAAGGCCCTATGCGTGACTAGGGTATGAAGCATGAAAAACGTTCAACCAACTGAAGTACCAGAAGGCGCTCAGCTCATTGATGTCCGCGAGAATGATGAGTGGGCGGTGGAGCGCGCGAAGGGCGCGACCCATATCCCGATGAGTGAGATTACGGGTCGCATCCAGGAAATCGACCCGGACAAGGACATCTACGTCATCTGCCACGCAGGCGGCCGCAGCATGCAGGTCTGCCAGTATCTGGAGCATGCGCTGGGCTGGGACACCATTAACGTCGATGGCGGCACGGATAAGTGGAAGGCTGCCGGGCTTCCCATTGAAACGGATTAATTGGCCTTAACCAATCTTTTGGGATTATTATGATGGTATGGCTTCCACGAATAATTCTGTAATCCCAACTGCCCTGCTCGAATCCCCGTCGTTCCAGCTGGAGCGCCTCCGCCGCCGCACCCGCGATGGCGTCGAGGCCGCCCTGCAGACCAAGCAGACGACGCTGCGCGAGTACTGGGTCCTTACCTGCCTGGTGGACGCGGATGCCGCGTCGCAGTCCTACCTCTCCGAGACCCTGGCCATTGATGCTTCTGACATGGTGCGTCTTATCGATGCCCTCGAGGACCGCGGCTGGGCCAAGCGCGAGCGCGATCCGAAGGATCGCCGCCGCCAGATTGTCGCGTCCACCAAGAAGGGCACGAAGGTCCACAAGGACCTGGCGGAGCTTGTTGCCACTGCCGAGGACGAGGCCTTGGATGAGTCCACCAATAAGCAGCTCAAGCACCTGAGAAAGTTGGCCAAGTCCATCATCGCCGCGGACGAAGAAGAGGCATAAATGGCGGGCCCCGAATCGCTCGTCCCGCAGCAGTACCTTCTAGGTAGCGCGGCACCGCGGCCGCGCACGCTGTGGGACATCATCACCACCACCGCGGAGATGCACCCAGATGCCGCCGCGCTGGACGACGGCGAAATCATCACCTACTCCGAGCTCATCCACGAGGTCGAGCTGTGGGCCACCGAGCTGCACGCCAATGGCGTGCGCCGGGGCGATCGCATCGGCATCCGGATGACCTCCGGCAAGCGCGAGCTCTACCTCGCCATTTTGGCGACCCTGGCGGCGGGCGCGGCCTACGTGCCTGTCGACGCCGACGACCCAGACGAGCGCGCCGAGATGGTCTTCGGCGAGGCCGATATCGATGGCGTCTTTACAGATGAAGGCTTCCGCTTCCTGCGCGATTCCGCGCGCCCATACGCCCCCGACAGGTCCGCCGAGGAGCCGGCCGAGAACCCCAATGCCCCGCGCCCAGAAGACACCGCGTGGATCATCTTCACCTCCGGTTCCACCGGCAAGCCGAAGGGCGTGGCCGTGAGCCACCGCTCCGCGGCCGCCTTCGTGGACGCCGAGGCCAGCCTCTTTTTGGTCAATCACCCGCACGGGCCACTCGGCCCGGAGGATCGTGTGCTCGCCGGGCTGTCCGTCGCCTTCGATGCCTCCTGTGAGGAAATGTGGCTGGCCTGGGGCCACGGCGGCTGTTTGGTCCCGGCGCCGCGATCTCTGGTGCGCTCCGGCATGGACTTGGGCCCGTGGCTCATCCGCCGCGATATCACCGTTGTGTCCACCGTGCCTACCTTGGCAGGCCTGTGGCCAGCCGAGGCGCTGGATAATATCCGCCTGCTCATCGTCGGCGGCGAAGCCTGCTCGCAGGAGCTGGTGGACCGCCTGGCCACCGAGGACCGCGAGATGTGGAATACCTACGGCCCTACTGAGGCCACCGTTGTCGCCTGTGCGCAGCAAATGCTGCCCGGACGGCCGGTGTCCATTGGCTTGCCGTTGAATGGGTGGGACCTGGTGGTCGTCGACAAGCAGGGCATGCCTGTGGAAATGGGCGGCGTCGGCGAGCTGGTGATCGGCGGCGTGGGACTGGCGTCCTACCTGGATCCGGCCAAGGATGCGGAGAAGTACGCCCCGCTGGAGTCGATGGGCTGGCAGCGTGCGTATCGCACCGGTGACCACGTGCGCCTGGAGGAGGACGGGCTGTACTTCGTCGGCCGCGTGGATGACCAGGTGAAAATTGGCGGGCGCCGCATCGAGCTCGGCGAAGTCGAAGCCAACGTTGCGGCCCTGGATAATGTCTATAACTCGGCCGTGGCCGTGCAAAAGACCCCCGGCGGCGAGTCCGTCCTGGTGGGCTATGTCTCCCTCGAGGATGAGGCCAAGGGCTTCGATCACGAGGCCGCGCACGCCCGCCTGGCCGATACCATGCCGGCCGCACTCGTCCCGCGCATCTGCGTGATGGAAGAACTGCCGGTGCGCACCTCCGGCAAGGTAGATAAGAAGGCCCTGCCGTGGCCGCTGCCCGGAGTGGGCGTGGAATCGACCACGCTGACCGAGACCGAGAAGTGGCTCGCGGAGCTGTGGGTAGAAACCCTCGGCGTGTCCGTGGAAGACGAGAACGCCGACTTTTTCTCGCTCGGCGGCACCTCGCTGGCGGCCGCGACCCTCGTGGGCCATATCAGGGAGCGCTACCCCACCGTGGCCGTGCGCGACCTCTACGACCACCCGCGCTTGGGCTCGCTGGCCGAGCTCATTGCGGGAGCCGAACCGCGCCCCGCGGCTGCCGATGCCCCCATGCGCGAGGTCACCAAGGTCGGCTTCGGCACCCGCCTCGCCCAGACCCTGATTCAGATTCCCGTCATGACGCTGGCCGCCTCCAGCTGGCTGGCATGGCTCATGCTGGGTTCCACCGTGGCAGCATCGCTGGGCTTTGAGTGGGCCGCGGCCTATCCGTGGTGGCTGGTCATCGCCATGCTCATCGTCTTTGTCACCCCCGTCGGCCGCATCCCCATTGGCGGCTACGGTGCGCGTCTTATTACGGCCGGAATTAAGCCGGGCGATTACCCGCGCGGCGGTTCGACGCACCTGCGCATCTGGGCGGCCGAGCGCTGGGCTACTGCCTCCGGCGCGAGCTCGCTGGCCGGTGCCACGCGCGTAAATAACTACGCCCGCGCGCTCGGCGTCAAGGTCAAGCGCGGCGTGGACCTGCACTCCCTGCCGCCGGTGACCGGTCTGCTCACCTTGGGCAAGCACGCCGCCATCGAGCCCGAAGTGGACCTCTCCGGTTATTGGCTGGATGGCGATATCCTGCACGTGGGCGCCATCGACGTCAAGGAAGGCGCTCGCGTGGGCGCGCGCTCCACGCTGCTGCCTGGCACCGTGGTGGGCAAGTATGCCCACGTGGAGGCCGGTTCCACCGTTACCGGCCGCAAGAAGATCAAGGACGGACAGCGTTGGTCCGGCTCGCCTGCCCAAAAGGTGGGTCGCTCCAAGCACCGCTTCCCATCCCATACGCCCAAGCGCCGGCCGTGGTGGGTGGCCATTTATGACGCCACCTCCATCCTTCTCGCCATCCAGCCGGTTGTTGCGCTGGCGATAGGCGCGGCCGTCGTGCTCGCCCTTGTGCATTACACGGACGGCGATAGCTTCGTCGGTGCGGTCTTCTTCGCGCCCGTTGGCGCGCTCGCGGCCTTTGCCACCTATATGCTGCAGACCTGGCTGGGCGTGCGCATTCTCTCGCTGGGCATTAGCCCAGGCGTAGCACCCGTTCGCTCGGCCAAGGGCTGGCGCCTGTGGGCCATCGAGCGCCTCATGGACGAGGCCCGCACCAAGCTCTTTCCGCTCTATGCCTCCCAGCTGACCCCAGCGTGGCTGCGCTCGCTCGGCGCGGAGATTGGCGCCAACGTGGAAATCTCCACCGCGGTCATGATCCCCAAGCTCACCGAGGTCAAAGAAGGTGCCTTCCTGGCCGATGACACCATGATCGGCGGCTACGAGCTCGGCGGCGGCTGGATGCGCACCGGCGAGACCAAGGTGGGCAAGCGCTCCTTCGTGGGTAACTCCGGCATCACCGCGCCCGGCCGCAAGCTGTCCAAGAACTCGCTGGTTGCCGTTCTTTCTTCTACCCCGAAGAAGACGAAGGCCGGCGCCAACTGGTGGGGTGCACCGCCAGAGCGCATGCGCCGCGTGACCGTAGAGGTGGACTCCCCCGCCAACTCGGGTGAGGCGCTGACCTATAACCCGGGCTTTGCCGTCAAGGCCGCCCGCGGTGTGGTGGAAACCATGCGCCTTTTGGCACCGATGTTTTCTGCCATGCTGCTCGCGGCAACCCTCAGCGTCTACGACTCGCTTCTCGACGCCCTCGGCTTCCCCCTCACCTGGCTCCTCTCCGGCCTCGTGCTCATGGGCATGGGTGCGGTAGCCATGGCCGTCACCGTCGCGGTGAAGTGGATCTGCGTGGGCAGGCACCGCGCGGCCGACCACCCGCTGTGGTCCGCCTTTGTCTGGCTCAATGAGCTGCAGGATACCTTCGTGGAGGTCGTCGCCGCGCCGTGGTTCTTCCAGCACACCTACGGCTCCGGCGAGATCAACCTGGGCCTGCGCGCCCTCGGCGTAGAAATCGGCCGTGGTGCGTGGATCGATTCCTACTGGTTCCCAGAAACGGACCTCATCCGCATCGGTGAGGCCGCCACCGTGGGCCCTGGCACTGTGGTGCAAACCCACCTTTTCCAGGACCGCGTGATGAGCCTCGATACTGTCACCATCCAGGACGGCTCCACGCTGGCCGCCCACTCGGTGACATTGCCGGCCTCGCTCATCGGCACGGCTTCTACCGTAGGCCCCGGCTCCCTGGTGATGCGCGGTGACCGGGTGCCCACCAACGCTGTATGGCAAGGCAACCCCATCGAGCCGTGGAAGCGCTAGGCCACCGGCAGGAAACTGCGCCCTACCGCGCGAAGTCCTGATACTTAATCATCTCGCCGGACTTGAAGTCCCAGGCCTCCACCCGGACGCGGTCAGCAAAGACCTTGACCCGCAGTCCGGTGGAGGCCTCTTCCTTTTCCTTGACGATTGTCTCGTCATTATCGCCATCCGGCAGGTACTCATTGAGGATGGCACCGGTATTGACTACCGGGAAGCCGGTGCGGCCGGCCTCGCCGGTGCCGTCGTAGCGGCGGGTTCCCCACCAGTTATTTTGGTGCAGCGAGGAGTGGCTGTGGCTGCTAAACCACACGATGTTGTTGTACTTATTGACCACATCGGAAAGCGCCTCAAGGTCTTCGAAATCATTCTGGTACCACGCCGAATGGGACATCGATACGGTCTGCGGCAGCAGCGGATGGCTAAAGACCAGCGCCGGCGTGCCCTTAGCATCCCAATACGCCAGGCGCTCATCTAGCCAATCGAGCTGCTCCTTGCTAAGGCGCTGGAACGGCTCCTTGCCGTGGCGCAGGATATCGGAATAGAACTCGGTATTCACCGAAATCAGTGGCACCCCGTCAACTACCTCTTCCTTCCACGGCTTATCCTGGCCGGAGTACTTGAGGAAGCGTTCCAGGTAGGTCTCAGATCCTTCCTTGCCGTACATTTCGTGGTTGCCGATGGTCCATAATTCCTTGCCGGAATCGTGCGGCACCTCGCTGTGCGCGGCCAAGAAAGCATCCCACTGCTGCTGCGAGCCATCGTCCACGAGGTCGCCGTTGAGCACCAGCGCCCCGGCCTTATCCTCCATGCCGTTTAACTGGCGGACCGCGTCTTTGTAGTCTTGGGGGTCGCCTTGGACGTCGGAAAGCACGTCCACGGTAGCCTGCGGCGAGCCTTGAAGCTCACCGAGCGGCTTGACGACGCCCACATTGTCCACCGCCCACCACCAGTCATCATTGCCGTTGTTGTAGCTGAAGCTAACCTGCATATTCTTCGCGCCGGCCGGCACGTCCACGCCAATGGACTCGTGCTTGGAGAATATGTCTTTGTCGAAGGCGGCGATTTCCTGGGCTTCCCCACCATCGAAGGAGACTGTCACCGTGGCATTCTGCCCGTCCTTGCCCTGGCGGTAATGGTGGTCGAATTCCACATTCACTCGCTCCTGCCCCGCTACAGGGATAGCCGGGCTCTTTAATCCCGCGGTCATGGAATCACCCTCGGCCAAGCGCTGCTGCTTGTTGTCGATGATGGCGAAAGTGTCATGCGCCTGGGTGAAATAGTGGCGCATATCGGTACCAGATGCCCAGGTCCAGTGGCGCATATCGCTAAAGGTCCAGCCCTTCCAGCGGGCCTCGCCCGAGTCCACGCCGTGCACGTCCGCGCTCCACCCCTGCGGCGCGCGGTGGGTAAACCATGCCGGGGTATCTACCCCGTCGAAGCTTTCCTGCCACAGCACCCGCGACTCAGCGCCCTCCCCCGGCTGCTCATCGTCCCCCGCGGAGGAACCCTCGGACGAGCCCTGGGAAGACCCCCAGGAAGAGCCCAACGATGACCCCAAAGAAGAACCAAAGGAGGAACCAGGAAGTGAGGACTGGGCCGCCGCAATGGGCGCACCCACCATTCCTGTGAGGGCCAGGACAGAAGAGAAAGCACAGAGTTTATTTTTCATAATTCAATTTCTATCCGGCCTGGGCAACGAGGCGGTTACATATACGTAAACTCTTGGCAAGCACTGTATGCCTGCCAAGAGTTCGCGCTTTGAGCTCCACGTATTTTAGGCGTGGCGGTCGAGCCAGTCCACGACGGTATCGAGAGCTTGATCGGCAGCCGGCTCATTGAAGACCTCATGCTTCTGGCCTTCCCAAGTCACATACTCCACGTCTTCGGAAGAGATGGAGTTGTACCAATCCTGGGAGAAATACGGCGGCACGATGCCATCCTTGGTGCCGTGCATGATGAGCGTCGGTGCGGTGAAGAGATCCGCATTGACGGCGTCATAGTTCGCGATTGCTGCCAACTGCAGGGCGGTACCGGCGCTGGTTTTCTGCGCGATAAGCGGGCTCGAAGCATACTCGTCCTTGACCGCCTGGCTGGTGGAGACCCCATCCGTGAATGGGTTAGACAGCTTGATGTTCTTGCTCCACTCCGGCGATTGTGCGCCGACTTCGGTGCGGTGCGGAATCAAGTTCTGCGCATAGTGCGCATTAAAGCTGGTGAGTTGGGCCAGCGGCAGGCGCTCAAAGATGGTGGGATCCAGCTTCTTCTGGGTCTCAGAAATATCATCCGGAGTGATATTCCTTCCGGCCACGTTCTTGCCCGACAGGTTCAGCGGCGCGCCACCACCGTTGGTGATGATGCCATCGACCTTGCCCGGCTCGCGGATGCCATAGGCCTCCACGGTCAACGAGCCCATCGAGTGGCCCAGCAGGAAGGTCTTTACTCCCTGGTTTTCCTCCTTGGCCATGTCCACCACATGGTCAAAGTCATCCAGGATGTACTGGAAGTTATCGATGTGCCCCAGTGGCACGCTGCCGCCCGCGGACTTGCCGTGCCCGCGGTGGTCTACACGGTAGACGTTGTAGCCCGCATCCAGCAGGCGCTTGGCGACGTAATCATATCGCCCCGAGTGCTCAGAAACACCGTGCGCAAGAACCACCGCACCGCGTGGGTTGGCCACCTTTTGCTTGCGGTAGTAGATCTTGACTCCCTCGCCGTGAGCACTGTCGAAGTAGCCTTCCTCATCGGATACCTGCTTTTCCGAGACAGTTGGGCGCCCCAATACATCTGGTTTCTGGTCTGCCGCGGGCGCAGGCGCCGGGGCTTCCTGGGCGATTGCCCCTGCCGTGAGCGTGCCAGACACCGCAACTGGTGCCGCCAGTACTGCTGTCGCCGTCAGGCAGGCGGTTACGTGCTTCTTCATCATCACTGTCTCCTCATGGTGCTGTAGGTCATATCCTTGCGTTAGATGAGATTGAGATAACAGTGATGCTAAGTATTCTAAGACGGAGACCACAAATAGTTTTCGACAATGCTACCTACGGTTCCGTAACATAACCGCACGGAAACAACCCTTTAAAATCCACAATTTCCCGCGAAACTATTCCTCCCCATTTACCCCCTTTTGGTACCCCGAAAACAAAAAGCGGGAAACCCGGAATCACCGAGTTTCCCGCCCATTGTGCGGCTAATTTAGCTCAACCTAGTCACCAATCTGGTCGCGACCACGCTTGACGATGTTCTCATCGACCTCACCCACCAGCTCATGGTCCTTATTCGTGTACTCGAACTTGGACAGCACATAGCGCATGGCGTTAATACGGGCGCGCTTTTTGTCGTTGGACTTAATGGTGATCCACGGCGACTCTTCCGTATCCGTGTAGCGGAATTGCTCTTCCTTCGCACGGGTGTAGTCATCCCACTTATCCAGCGAAGCCAGGTCCATCGGGGATAGCTTCCACTGGCGCACCGGGTCGATCTGGCGGATAGCGAAGCGGGTGCGCTGTTCCTTACGGGTAACAGAGAACCACAACTTGGTCAGGGAGATACCCGAGCCCAGAATCATGTTCTCCAACATCGGAACCTCACGGAGGAACTCCGCGTGCTGGCTTTCGGTACAAAAGCCCATAACGCGCTCCACACCGGAACGGTTGTACCAAGAGCGGTCAAAGAAGACGATCTCGCCACCGGCTGGGAAGTGCTCGATATAGCGCTGGAAATACCATGAGGTGGATTCGCGCGGCGACGGCTTCTCCAGAGCCACAGTGCGAGCACCACGCGGGTTCAGGTGCTCGTTAAAACGCTTAATGGTGCCACCCTTGCCGGCCGCATCTCGACCCTCAAAGAGGATGATATGGCGCTGGCCGGTTTCCTTGGTCCAGTTCTGCCACTTCAGCAGCTCAATCTGCAGCGCGCGCTTAACGGACTCGTACTCATCGCGAGTCATACGCTCATCGTAGGGGTAATTTTCACGCCAAGTCTGAACCGGGGAACCATCCGGCATGATTAGCGAAGGATCATCCTCATCGGTTCCATCGACGACGTAGCCGTCAGTTTTAGCCAGGTCGATCTCGGGAAGGTCGTCGTCTTTAATATCAGCCATGCATTTAGTGTAACCCGAATGTAGACATCTAGCGCGCCAAATTTTCGCAGTTACCCCTGCCCCCAGATGACCAACAAAACAAAAAGAAGACCTACCGAAACGGTAGGTCTTCTTACTTCAGTGAGCGTAAGAGCTCAGAACTGAGGGGGTGTTCTTATACGAACATGCCGATCAGGTCGGATGCGCCGTCAGCAATGTTGACCAGCGGCTCAACGATGCCATACAGGGCGTTGAACAGGCCACCAAAGATGTCGAATGCGAAGTTCAGGGTGGAAGAAAGGTTCTCCATTTTAATATCTCCTCAGATAGTTAGCGTGTGTTTTGATTACTTGGAGCTCAGAGCCGGCAGAACTTCACCGGTGAACTCGAATGCGCCCTTAGCAGCCTCAAAAGCGTTAGAGAAGCCGGTCCATGCGGTGATTCCATCAACGATGGTCTTCCAGCCAGTCCAAGTGGTTACGAAGTTGTCCAGGTGAGTCTGAATGAGGGAGAGATCCATGTTTGAACTCCTAAAATAGATCCGAAGCTATTTGCCGCGGAGGGGTTTGCAGTTTGCAGACACCCTCAGTGGGCGTCACAAGAAACATTTTCGCACAAGTTCGAACGAATTCAAGTCAAATTTGCATAGATACCCCAACACGCAGGCAACTTGATAAGGATAAGTTTATACCTTATAGCAGCCATTGAAAACTTTTTACCTTGACTGAAAGCCCGTTGAACTGGGCTTTTACATTACGCTTTAATTAGTTGGACCAAATAGGACTTAACACTGTAACGCTTTCCGGTGTAACGGACGATAGATAGACGCAAAACTCGCCCTTTACGAGCGAAAAACTTTTTAGATTCTACCCCTCCAGTTACCCCTATACAGGGTCAATGGGGTGCATGGTTCGCGTGTTTAAAGCTGTGGCGGATAATCGTAAGCCATATGGCGCGGTGCACTTCCCTAAAAGTTTTCCGATCTCCAGCCCAAATTAAAAACGGCTATGCCGAGCGATTTCGGAAAATCTATCCGCGAAGACGCTGTGTCGCCGTATCACATTGGTTAAGCAAAGTGCTGCAGACACGCCGAAACGCCCCTTTTCATGCGCTCTAAAGCACAGAAACGGGGCGCTCAAGTTATTCCGCTAGGCCTGTTGTTGTGGGCGGCCTTTGGGCGTTTTGGGGCGTTTAGAAGCCCATGCCGCCCATAGCGTCAGCGTCCGGCATGCCGTTGTTGGCGCCAGCCGGCTCAGGCTTGTCGGCTACGACAGCCTCGGTGGTCAGGAACAGAGCTGCAATGGATGCAGCGTTCTGCAGAGCGGAGCGGGTGACCTTAACCGGGTCATTGATGCCAGCTTCCATGAGGTTGACGTACTCGCCGGTAGCAGCGTTCAGGCCCTCGCCTGCCGGCAGGGAGGCAACCTTGTCAGCAACAACGCCCGGCTCCAGGCCAGCGTTGTGTGCAATCTGCTTCAGCGGTGCAGACAGGGCCTCGCGGACAATCTTGACGCCGGTAGCCTCGTCGCCCTTGAGGTCATCCAGGGAATCCAAAACGGAAGCAGCCTGCAGCAGTGCTACGCCGCCGCCGGCAACAATGCCTTCTTCCACGGCAGCCTTTGCGTTGCGGACTGCATCCTCAATGCGGTGCTTGCGCTCCTTGAGCTCAACCTCGGTAGCGGCACCAACCTTGAGGACAGCAACGCCGCCGGAGAGCTTAGCCAAGCGCTCCTGCAGCTTCTCGCGGTCGTAGTCGGAGTCGGAGCTTTCGATCTCGGCACGGATCTGCTTGATACGGCCGTCGATCTGCTCCTGAGAGCCAGCACCCTGAACGATGGTGGTCTCGTCCTTGGTGACGACAACCTTGCGTGCCTGGCCCAGGTACTCGAGCTCGGCGGTCTCGAGGGAGAGGCCGACCTCCTCGGAGATGACCTGGCCGCCGGTGAGGATGGCCATGTCCTGCAGGGTAGCCTTGCGGCGGTCGCCGAAGCCCGGTGCCTTAACCGCAACGGACTTGAAGGTGCCGCGGATCTTGTTCACAACGAGGGTAGACAGGGCCTCGCCCTCAACATCCTCAGCGATGATAAGCAGCGGCTTGCCGGACTGCATGACCTTCTCCAGCAGCGGGACGAGGTCCTTGATGTTGGAGATCTTGGAGGAGACCAGCAGGATGTACGGGTCCTCCAGGACCGCCTCCTGGCGCTCCATATCGGTAGCGAAGTAACCGGAGATGTAGCCCTTATCAAAGCGCATGCCCTCGGTTACCTCGAGGTCAACACCGAAGGTGTTGGACTCTTCCACGGTGATAACGGAGTCCTTGTTCACGGAGCCGTTGCCCACGGTGTACATAGCCTCAGCGATCTTCTCGCCGATGGCTGGGTCAGCGGCGGAGATGCCAGCGGTGGTGGCAATCTGCTCCTGGGTTTCTACTTCCTTGGCGGAAGACAGCAGGGAGTCCACAACCTTCTTGGTTGCGGTCTCAATGCCGCGCTTGATGCCCATTGGGTTGGAACCTGCGGCTACGTTGCGCAGACCCTCGCGCACCAGAGCCTGTGCCAGCACGGTTGCGGTGGTGGTGCCGTCGCCTGCGACGTCGTCAGTCTTCTTAGCAACTTCCTTGACCAGCTCGGCGCCGATCTTCTCGTAAGCATCCTCGAGCTCGATTTCGCGAGCGATGGAAACACCGTCGTTGGTAATGGTCGGGGCGCCCCAGGACTTTTCCAGGACGACGTTGCGGCCCTTGGGGCCGAGGGTGACCTTGACGGCGTCGGCAAGCGTGTTGAGGCCGCGCTCGAGGCCGCGGCGGGCCTCTTCATCAAAAGCGATAATCTTTGCCATTGTGTTTGTGCTCCTTGGTTTATTGAGGACGACACTCACGTCTTTCTCGCTGCGGACGCCCGCGACGGCATGGCTGGTGAGTGTGAACCAACCTCAACCACAACGATGTAGATTTATCTAGCACTCATACTGTGCGAGTGCTAACGACCATTCTGGCACTCTCCTACCGTGACTGCAAGAAAAAATGACGCCCCCGCGAAGGGACGCCATTATATAAGGAATGGATCAGAAACTAGAAGCTCTTCACCGTGCGCTTGGTCCAGCGGTAGATGAACGTCAGCGCGATAACAAAGAGGATCACGCCCACGATGGTCGCAGACGTGCCGCCCTCGAAGATTTCCAGCGGGCTCTCGCCGCCAGCGACGGCGATGATGCCGGCGTTGACCACGCCAAAGAGGGACTCACCCACGATAAGGCCGGTGGCCAGGAGGGTACCCATACGCTTGGCAAACTCCGGGTGGGATTGCTTCGCGGCCCACTTGTCATAGAAGGTGCCCAAGATGGCACCGATGGGGATGACGATGGTCAGGGCGGCCGGTAGGTACATGCCCATGCCGGCGGCCAGCGGGGACAGCGAGTACTTATCGGTGAACTTGCGCAGGAGCTCATCAATAATAATGAGGACAGCGCCAATGGCCATGCCGATGAAGATGAGGTTCCAATCCAACGAGCTATCGAAGATGCCGGAGGCAACGGAGGACATCAGGGCGGCCTGCGGGGCGGCCAAGGCGTCTTCGCCGGCGCCTTCCATGCCTTGGAAGCCAAAGCCATTGAGCATGACCTGCAGAATCGGCGGGATAACAAGGGAGCCGAAGACCACGCCGATAATGAGCGCTACCTGCTGCTTCCACGGAGTAGCGCCGACGAGCTGACCGGTCTTGAGGTCCTGCAAGTTGTCATTGGAAATGGTGGCAATGCCAAAGACGATGGCCGCGGTAAAGAGCGTGTAGGCCACCAAAGACAAAGGATCCGCAGTGGTGCCGCGGGTAACGGCCGCGATGAGCAGCGAGGCAGCGAGCACGGCGATGATGCCAATGGAGGAAATTGGCGAGTTAGACGCACCAATCAGGCCGGCCATGTAGCCGCACACGGAGGCGATAATCAGGCCTACCAGCAGGGTAAAGAGGACGGAGACGGTAATGAGCACGGCCATGTGGTCGTGAATATCGGTACCGCGCACAAAGTCCCACAACAGCAACGCGATAGGCACCATGAACGCCATGATGGTGGTGGCGACATAGGGGAAGGGAATATCGCGCTCGGTGACATCCACGGCGGAGCCGGACTTCCGGGCGCGCGAGGAGGCTAGGGACTGGCGGATGCCCACAGCAATGGGAGCGGTGATCTTCAGCAGGGTCCAAATGGCCGCAATGGCCATGGTGCCCACGCCGATGAAGCGGATGTCATCGGAGAAAGTGGTATCGACGACGTCGGCAAGCGCGGTGGCGCCCGTAATATCGCCGGTGGTGAAAATGGGCAGCAAAATGAAGTAGGAAATCACCACACCTACCAGCATGGCAATGCCTACCGGCAGGCCCACCAGGTGGCCCACGCCGATAAGCGCGGTGGACAGGCTGGTGCCCAAGGTGGTCGCGCCGGCGCCGAGCTTGAAATAGGCGGTGACCTCGGAGGCGGCGGCCTTCATCGCAGTCAGCAGCGCCATGACGGCCGAGGTAATGCCGCCCGCGACGATGACGCGCAGACCCTTGGCATTTTCCTCATGGCTGGCGCCATCGGCGTTCTCGTCGCCCACTTTGAGGACCTCGGCCGCGGCCACGCCCTCCGGGTAGGGCAGGTCGGAGCCGGTGACCAAAGCGCGGCGCAGCGGGATGGAATACATCACGCCCAGCACGCCGCCGATGATGCACACGCCGGCCGTCTGTACGAAGCCAAAGCCCTGCCAATACCCCACCATCACCAGGCCTGGGAGGACGAAGATGATGGCGGACAAGGTGCCTGCGGCAGAGGCAATGGTCTGCACGATGTTGTTTTCTTTAATGTTGTGGCCCTTGAACCGGCGCAGCACCGCCATGGAAATCACGGCGGCCGGGATGGAGGTAGCAAAGGTCAAGCCCACCTTCAGGCCCAAGTACACATTGGCAGCGGTGAAGATGAGGGTAATCAGGCCACCGATAATGATGCCGCGCAGAGTCAGCTCGGGCAAGGAGGCCTTGGAACCTGCGGCGGATGATGCGTTCGCCATGCCAGGTCCTTTCTATTCTCGGCTATGAAAGTTTCTTGTCTCACCCCGCGTAGCAGGCTACAGCCAGCAACGCCCGTTTTCGCCCGCTTCACTCCGGTTTTAACCCCGGTTTGTATCCGAACGGACAGAACCCGCACAGGGTGGAATGAATAAATTTTAGTTCATCACCCCAGCGTTTTCCTATTCCGGTTGCTCTATAGCTTGGGGCGGGCGGGTACCGTAGAGACCATGACTGCACTTAATGAAAGCATTCGCAACGATCGCGAGACCATTTTCCGCCAGCTCAGCGAGCTCGTGGCCTTTAACTCCGTCCACGACGAGGAAGGTTTGGAGGACCAGGCCAAGGGCGCAAGCCAGTGGGTTAAATCCGCACTGGAAGAGGCTGGAGTGAGCGTGGAAACCATCACCACGGCCGATGGCTCCACCGCCATCTTGGGTGAGCGCAAGGGCGATGAGGGCGCCAAGACGGTGCTGCTGTACTCCCACTATGACGTGGTGCCGGCCGGCAACCGCGAGGCTTGGGAATCCGATCCGTTCACCCTTACCGAGCGTGAGGCCGCTGATGGCTCCACCCGCTGGTACGGCCGCGGCGCCGCCGACTGCAAGGGCAATGTGGCCATGCACTTGGCCGCCCTGCGCGCGGTGGACAATAACGGTGGTACCAAGGTGAACCTGAAGTACCTCATCGAGGGCTCCGAGGAGCGCGGCGGCGAGGGCCTATCCCAGCTCATCAAGGATCGCCCAGAGCTTTTTGCTGCCGACGCCATCCTCATCGCCGATGCGGGCAACGCCGCTGTGGGCCAGCCGACCTTGACCACGTCCCTGCGCGGTGGCGCGCAGATTGGCGTGCAGGTCGATACCTTGGCCTCCGCCGTCCACTCCGGCCAATTTGGCGGCGCGGCACCGGATGCCGCCAAAGCGCTGATGCGCGCCATCGACTCCCTGTCCGATGAGTACGGCCGCACCGTTATCGATGGTGTGGATACCACCGCCGAGTGGTCCGGCCAGGAGTACCCGGCCGAGGCCTTCCGCGCCGATGCGCAGCTGCTGGAAGGCGCCAAGATCATGGGCGAAGACGACCCGGCCGGCGCCACCCCGGTGGCCAACATGGTTTGGTCCCGCCCGGCTATTACCGTGACTGGCTTTACCTCCACCCCGGTGGCAGAAGCCGTCAACGCCGTGCCCGCCACCGCTTCCGCGCAGCTCAACCTGCGCGTTCCGGCCGGTGCCGATGCCGCTGCGATTGCCGACGCCGTCTGTGATCACCTCCGCGCCCACACTCCATGGGGCGCCCACGTTAAGGCCGAAGTGCTTGAGGCCAATGCCGGTTTTGCCACCGATCCAGAAAAGCCCGCCGCTGCGCTACTGGGCGAGTGCCTGTCCGAGTCCTACGGCACGGACACCGCCGCACAGGGCATGGGCGGTTCCATCCCGCTGACCACCGAGCTGCAAGAGGCTCACCCCAAGGCGGAGATCGCTCTCTACGGCGTGGAGGAGCCAAAGTGCACCATCCACTCCGCCAATGAGTCCGTCGATCCCACCGAGATCGAAAACATCGCTGCCGCAGAAGCGCTCTTCTTGCAGCGCTACGCCTAAGACTGAAACCCCGGGTCCAGCCCGGGACCTGCCTGCCGCCGCGGTTAGCGCGGCTTACCCCGCACCTTGGGTGCGGGGTTTCTTTCTGCCGCGAAATGGCACCATATAATACAGCCCATAAAAATAATCCTTTCGAAGTCGTAGAAAAACCGGTAAAGTGGCAAAAAGTTGGCCCCGCGCTCGGCCATGTTGCTTGCATCGTGCCGCCGCAGCGTACTCAGCGGCGCGCGGCATGTGAATGTTCTCGCCTCTCAGCAGTTGTGGCGTTTGTGGTATTCGCGGCAGCGGGGCAAGAGAACTTGACACAACCATAAGGAGCGCAGAAACCAACGTGCTATTACTTCTGGGTGCTCTCATCGCCGCAACCGTGGCCGCACCGCTACTCATCATGCGGATGGGGCGCCCGACTTTTGGCATTCTGGCACTAGTTCCCGCCGCTGGGTTCATATGGACACTCGCGCATTTTCTACGCGGAACGTTCAAGGACGGCGGTGGTGTGAACTACACCGTGGCTTGGATGCCGTCCGCGAACCTAAGTTTTGACCTGCATCTGGACGGTTTGGGTGCCCTTTTTAGCCTGATCATCTTGGGCATGGGCGCACTGGTACTGGTGTATTGCTGGGGCTATTTCGATGGCACGCGGCGGCGCTTAGCGATGTTCGCCGCACAAATGGTGGGCTTTGCCACCGCCATGTTTGGGCTGGTGGCCGCGGATAGCTTCCTGCTGATGTATGTGTTTTGGGAAATCACCTCCGTGCTGTCTTATCTCTTGGTCAGCTACTACGCGGAGCGTGCCTCATCCCGCCGAGCCGCACAGCAAGCGCTCATGGTCACCGCCCTAGGCGGGCTATCCATGCTCATGGGCATCATCTTGCTCGGACGGCAGACTGGGGCGTGGACTTTTAGCGAAATCGCGGCCTACGAAGACTTTGCGCAGACGCCCTACGTGACGGTAGCTATCGTGCTCATCTTGGTCGGCGCGCTCACTAAGTCCGCCATCGTGCCGGCACACTTCTGGCTGCCCGGAGCCATGGCGGCACCGACGCCGGTCTCGGCCTACCTGCACTCAGCAGCGATGGTAAAGGCCGGAATCTACTTGGTCGCGCGCTTGGCCCCCTCAATGTATGAGGTCGCCACTTGGCATGTGGTGGTCATTTCCCTTGGCGTATTTACCATGCTTCTGGGCGGATGGATGGCGCTCAAGCAGCGCGACCTCAAACTGGTATTGGCCTATGGCACCGTCTCCCAACTGGGTTTTATCACCTCCATCGCGGCCGTGGGCTCGCGCGAGGCCATGCAGGCTGGGCTCGCGCTGACCTTTGCGCACTCGCTATTTAAGGCGGCACTCTTTATGGTCGTCGGCACTATCGACCACTGCTCGGGCACGAGGGACATCACCAAGCTTTCCGGCTTGGGCCGCAAGGAGCCGTTCCTCTTCGGCATTGCGATCATCTCTGGTTTTTCCATGGCCGGCGTGCCGCCCCTTTTTGGCTTCGTGGCCAAGGAGGCAGTGCTGGAGGCCACCATGCATGAGGAGCTTCTAGCAGGCATGCCGCGCAACATGATGCTGGTGGCCTACGTCATCGGTTCCATCCTCACCATGGCCTATACACTGCGCTTTCTGTGGGGCGCCTTCGCCACAAAGAAGGAGATTAATGGCGCGGAGCCAGCAGAGGCCGTCGCCAAGATGCATCCCGTCAGCATCGGGCTTTGGCTCTCCCCCGCCGTGCTCACCGCCTTGACCGTGGCGCTCGGCGTATTCCCCAAGCCACTCTCGGCAGCCTTTGACCAACACCTCAATTCCACCTTCGACCCCAAGCCACATAGCGAACTGGCATTGTGGCATGGCTTTAACGTGGCACTGGGCCTCTCGGCGCTCATCATCGTTGCCGGTATCATCCTGCACTGGCAACGGCAGGTGCTAGAAAAATGGCAATTCTCCTACCCCGCTCTGGGCAATGCGGATGATGCCTATGATTCGGTCATCGCTCATCTGCGCAAGCTCTCGCTGCGCACGACGGCAACCACGCAACGCGGTTCCCTGCAGCTGAACTTGACGGTCATCTTTGCCACGTTGATGCTGCTACCGCTAACCATGCTCATTAAAGGTGACCTCACCGATATCCGCATGATCGTGGCGGAAAATCCTTGGCAGGTAGTGGCCGCCTTCATCATCATGGTGGCCGCTGTGGCCGCTACGGTAACCGATAATCGCTTGTCCGCCGTCATTATCGTTGGCGTAACCGGCTATACGCTTTCCTTCATCTTTGCGCTGCATGGCGCTCCGGATCTGGCGCTTACCCAGCTGCTGACAGAGACCATCGTGATGGTACTTTTCATGCTGGTGCTGCGCCGCATGCCGGCCTCCACCGAGTGGAAGCAGGATCCCAAAATGGGGCGCCTACGCGCGTGGCTTTCGGTGGGCACGGGCCTGACGGTAACCGTGGTGGCGATGTTTGCCATCAACGCGCGCCAGTCCAAGCCCATCTCTGAGTTCATGCCGGATCTGGCCAAGGAGATTGGCCACGGCGCCAATACCGTCAATGTCTTGCTGGTGGACCTGCGCGCATGGGATACCTTTGGCGAGATCACCGTCATTATCATCGCTGCGCTGGGCGTGGCCTCTCTGATTTATCGCACCCAGTCCTTCGCCCGCGCGAGCCGCCGCCCCACCCTGCAAGTTACTGGGCGGCGCTGGCTGGCGGCCGGCGTGGAATCAGAGCAAGCGCTCAACCGCTCGCTGATGATCGATGTCTCTACCCGCGTGCTCTTCCCGTCTATGGTCGCGATTTCCTTCTATTTCTTCTTCGCGGGCCATAATGCGCCGGGCGGCGGCTTCGCCGGTGGCCTCGTCGCCGCGCTGGCTCTTATCCTGCGCTACCTGGCTGGCGGGCGTGCAGAGCTGGATGAAACCCTGCCTATCGACGCCGGCCGCACCATGGGTACCGGACTCTTCCTATCCGCGGTGGCCGTGGTGGCCCCAATGTTCTTTGGCCACCCGCCGCTAACCAGCGGGTATACCTCACCAGAGATCCCGCTCATCGGCGCGGTATCGCTGCCTTCAGCGTTGGTCTTTGATGCGGGCGTCTACCTCATTGTCATCGGCCTTACGCTCTACATACTCAGTTCCTTGGGCGCGAAGCTAGATGAGGAAGAGGATATGCGTAAGCAGCGCGCCCGCGACCGCGCCCGCTCGCTGGCCCGACAGCAACGCCAACGCACCGCCAAGCAAAAGGCGCAACGGGCGCAACGCAAGGAAAAGAAACAAGCCACCACGGCAAGCACAGCCGCTACGACAGGAAAGGAGAAGTAAATGGAAGCCAACCTCTTCCTCCTGCTCGCCGCCGGCGTGCTTGTAGCCGCGGGCATCTACCTGCTGCTAGACCGCGCCATGACCAAAATGCTGCTGGGCCTATTGCTTTTGGGCAATGGAGCCAACCTTTTCTTGCTCCAGGCAGGCGGCTCGGCCGGTTCCCCGCCCATCGATGGCCGCGAATCGGAACCGTATGGCGCCGAGATTGCAGACCCCCTCGCCCAGGCAATGATCCTTACCGCCATCGTCATTTCCATGGCGCTAACAGCCTTCATACTGACCTTGGCCTACCGCCAGTACCGCTACCGCACGGACGATGTCATTGAGGATGACGCGGAGGATACCGCCATTGCCGCCAAGGCTGCACGCCCCGGCAATGCGGCCGCAAGCCCGGATCACGATGCCTCCAACGATCCCACTACGGGCAGGGCAACCAAGGAAGGCGATAACTTCGGTCCAGAGTCCTTTGAGGAGCCTGTAAAGGGGGCCCGCGATGAGTGAGACCATGCAACCGCTTGTCGATGCCCTCTTTCCCTACATCGGCTACCTCATTCCCCTGCCCATTATCATCCCGGCGGTAGCCGCAGCGCTCGCCTTGATCTTTTCCCGCGTGCCCAATGCGCAGCGCCAAATCGTATTTTTCTCGCTGCTTATAACGGCGATAGTCAACGCCATGTTGATCCTCATTGCGGATTTTGAGGGCATCCAAACACTGCAGGTGGGTGGCTGGGACGCCCCAGTGGGCATCACGCTTGTGGCGGATCGCCTCTCTGCGGTGATGCTTTTTACCTCTTCCGTGGTGCTCTTTTCTGTCATTTGGTACGCCATCTCCCAGGGCGTGCGCGATGGCACCAAGGACGAGCCGGTGGCAGTCTTCTTGCCCACCTACATGCTGCTGACCATGGGCGTAAACATCTCCTTCTTGGCCGGCGATCTCTTCAACCTTTACGTGGGCTTCGAGGTCTTCCTCGTGGCATCCTATGTGCTTTTAACCTTGGGTGCCTCGGCTGGCCGCGTGCGCGCTGGTGTGGGCTACGTGATGGTGTCCATGGCCTCGTCGATGATTTTCTTGCTCGCGCTGGGCTTTGTGTATTCGTCTGTGGGCACCGTGAATATGGCGCAGGTTGGCCAGAGGATGCAGGACATTCCGGAAGGCACCCGCACCGCGATCTTTGCCACGCTGCTCGTCGCCTTTGGCATTAAGGCAGCAGTGGTCCCACTAGACGCCTGGCTGCCGGACTCGTATCCCACGGCGCCATCGCTTGTCACGGCCGTCTTCGCCGGCCTGTTGACCAAGGTGGGTGTCTACGCCATCATCCGCGCCCGCTCCTCCGTCTTTACTGCCGGTGGGCTCGATACCGTGCTCATGTGGGTTGCCCTAGCCACAATGTTGGTAGGCATCCTAGGCGCGATTGCGCAGTCCGATATTAAACGCCTTTTGTCCTTTACCCTGGTCAGCCACATTGGCTACATGATCTTCGGCGTCTCGCTCGGTACCGCCCAGGGGCTTTCCGGCGCCATCTTCTACGCCGTACACCACATTCTGGTCCAGACTGCGCTATTCCTCGTGGTCGGACTCGTTGAGCGCCAGGCCGGCACCTCGTCGCTGCGCCGCTTGGGTTCGCTGATGTACTCGGCCCCGCTTATCGGAATTTTGTACTTCATTCCAGCCATTAATCTGGGCGGCATCCCGCCGTTCTCCGGTTTCTTGGGCAAGATCATTTTGCTGCAAGCCGGTGCGAATGAGGGTTCCTGGATGGCGTGGGTACTCATCGTCGGTGCCGTGGTCACCTCGCTGCTGACTCTCTACGTCATGATGCTGGTATGGGCTAAAGGCTTCCAACGCGACCGCGCCGATGCTCCGGAAGGTAACGTGGCGCTCGCCCGCCCGGCCCCGCTTTCCGATATCACCGATGAGGTCGAGTTTTCCTCCCGCCAGGATGTGGGCAGGGTGCCTTTTGGCATGATCGCCTCTACTACTCTGCTGGTGGCCGCGTCTACCTCCATTACCTTTCTGGCCGGCCCAATGTCCGGCGTGACCTCACGCGCTGCCGAATCCGCGCAGGACACGTCCATCTATCAATACGCGGTCTTGGGCGACCGCGCGGATGACCCCACCCGCCACCTCAACCAGAAAGAGCGCTACACCGGCGGAGCGGATTCCTATGAAAATCGCCGGCATCCCTCCCAGGATGCGGAGCCGCCCGCCCAGCCAGGACTAGATGCCCGCACCGACCCAGAAGCCGGCGGCCGCGATTCCCACTCCGGCACTGTAAAGACACCAGACGCCGCTAAGAGGAAGGATATTAGCGATGACTAACGCACGCTTTTCCGGCCTGCGCCACCGCTTCCGCCCGTGGTTCATCGTCTGGCTGACCATCATGTGGTGCATGCTCATGGGAGAGATCACCGTGGGCAATGTGGTGGCCGGACTCCTCATCGGCACCGTTATCGTCTTTGCCCTGCCGCTGCCGGCCATGCCCATTACCGGCATCGACGTCTCTTGGGGCAAGCTCATTGCGTTCATGCTCCGCTGGTTCTGGGAGTTGTTCTACGCCTCACTCAAGGTGGGCTGGCTGGCCGTGCGCCCGCAGCCGGTGCCCAAGACCGCCATCTTGGAGCTGCCCATGCGCTTGGATAATGAGTTCGTACTCTCCCTGGCCGTAACGCTGTATAACCTGCAGCCAGGCGGCACGGTGACCGATATCGACATTGCAAACCGCATGATTACCGTCCATATCCTGGACGCCCGCGATGAGGCCCAGATTCAGCGCGAAATCGGTGCCGTGGCCCACCTTGAAGCCTCATTCATCGACATCTTTGAAAGGAGCCACCCCTAATGGATCCGCAGATCTATAACGCGATTTTGCTGGTGGCCGCCGCGCTGCTGGTGGTCTCCTTCCTCATCACCGTCTGGCGCATTGTCACCGGCCCCAATTCCCTGGACCGCTTGGTGGGCATGGATGGCTTTACCGCGATGTTCCAGTGCGCGCTGGCTACCTATATGTGCTGGTCGCTTAATACCACCGTGGTCTCAGCCATGCTGGTCATTGCGCTGCTGGGATTCATCTCCACCGTATCCGTCACCAGGTTTAGGAAGAGGGATAGCCAATGAGCTGGTCTTTTATTGCAGATGTGCTCTCGCTCATCCTGATAATCGGCGGCAGCGTCCTCACCTTGGCCGCGGCTATCGGCATCGCCCGCTTCAAGGACACGATGTCGCGCGTACACGCGGTAAGCAAGCCGCAAACCACCGGCCTTATCCTGACGATCCTTGGTGCCATCATCCGCATCACGGGCGCGGAATCCTTCAGCGTTGCCGAGCGCGGGGATTTAGGAATACTCGTTTTGCTGGTACTGTTTGCCATGTTCACTAGCCCGGTAACCGCGCAGCGCACCTCGCGTATTGCACGCCGTGAGGGCCTGTACGGCACCGAGGAATCCATGTCCCGCAACGACCGACCCGCCGCGAAGTCGCTGCGCCGCAAGTAGGAGACGCTTTTCACCGTGAAAAAGCTTTATGGGCTTCCCACTATGGTGACTTTGCTCGCCGCTCTCATCGGCGTCATCGTCTACCGCTTCAGCATCTTCGATGGCAATAGCGCCTTTGTGTGGCGCGTTCCCCTGGATCTGAAGATTTATTGGCTCGCCGGCGGTGAGGTGGCCCAAGGCGCGGACCTCTACGATAACGCCTATATCGGCAACCTGCCTTTTACCTATCCGCCCTTTTCCGGCACCCTTTTCACGTGGCTTTCCTCGCTTGACGACGCCCCCCTGATCCTCCTTTGGCAGGGCGGCACCGCCCTCGCCTTGTTCACGGTCATCATGCTGGTCCTGCGCGAGCGCGGCCTCAAGCTCTCCCCGGCAATGTGGCTGTTGGGCATCCTCTTGTTGTGCTGCACCCCGGCGAATGAGCCGGTGCACGGCACCTTATTCTTTGGCCAGATCAACATCTTCCTTATGCTGCTAGTGGCCTTGGATATTCTGCCGCGCAAACGCGCTTTGCCGGGCATCGGCATTGGTTTGGCCGCGGGTATGAAGCTCACCCCGGCCTATATGGGTCTGGTCTTGCTCTTCCAGAAGCGCTGGTGGCAAGCGATCATCGCCATCCTTACGTTCGCGGTAACCGTGGCCATTGGTTTCGTGACCATTCCGGATGCCGCCGATTTCTGGACCGACGCTATCTTTAAGTCCTCCCGCGTGGGCGAGCACACCAACCCTGGCGCGCAGTCGATTCGCTCGGTGATGGTCCGCGCCTGGGGCATTGATGGCGGCTGGATCTGGCTCGCTGCCGTGGTCGTGGTCTTCATTTTGACCTGCCTGGCGCTGCGCACCGCGATGAAGCACCGCAATAATTCCGCCGCACTCGCGCTTGCCGGAATCAGCTCCTGCTTGGTCTCCCCCTTCTCTTGGTACCACCACTGGGTGTGGACGGTGCCGCTGGCCGTCGTCGTGCTGGTTGCCGTCAACCAGGGTCTGGGCAAGCGTCTGCACGGTTTCCTCGGCGCGCAGGTCGCTGGCCTCGTGTCGGTGCTCGCTATGTGCGCGGTGACCATGCCGTTCATCTCCGCCCCCGTGTGGCTGTCTGCGGCTAGCCGTTCACTCAACCACTGGGATCTGCAGCCATGGGGAATGTTGGCCTTCACCGGCGCCGGTGTCCTCTTCATCGCCTTCTACGCGGTGTGGGGCTTTATCCCTGGCACCCAGCCGGAAGAGGAAGCGCCCGCCCCGGGCCGCCACCACCTGCCTGCGCAGCCCGCTGGCGCGGAGGCCGGAGCACGCCCAGTGCGCTCGTTTAATACCGCAGCTACAAGCCGTGGGGGCCAGGGGCATTCACGGGCAGCGCAACCCGTCAGCGATGAAACGGCAGAAATGCCCGCGGTAGGGCCGGAAACGCGCGCGTTCCCGGCGGCCCAGGACATCACCGATATCCCCGATACCCCGGCCTACGGTCGCCACTCACGCCCTGAGGACTAGGCCCCCGGGCCAGCCTGCCCGCCGCTTTAGAGCGGGCGGAAGGTGTGCAGCTCGCGGCAGGTCTCCTCGACCACCTCGCGCCAGCTGCCGGTCTCTTTGAAAAGGCGGCGCTGCCGCTCATAGCCGGCGCCGCCATCGATAATGTCGTGGATGAGTTTGAGCTCGTTGACGCATCCCAGCTCGCGCGCGATGGGGGTAAGCTCGTCCACCATCTCTGCTAGCTCGTCTTTGACCCAGGCCTCATCGGTCTCGCGGGAGGTAATCACTAGCGCGTCCATGCCGTAGCGGGCACCGCGCCATTTATTTTCTGCTACGTGCCAGGGCTGCAGGATGGGGAGGGACTCCGCGGCGTCGATAAGCCGGTCGTAATAGACCACCAAGCAGTGAGTAAGCGCCACGATGGCGGACAGCTCGCGCAGGTTGGACGTCGCATCAGAGACGCGCACCTCCACCGTGCCCCACTTGGAAGCCGGCCGAATATCAAAGTGCATGGAACCGGTGTGATTGATGACACCGGAAATGGCTTGGTCGCGCATATAGGACTGCCACTCGGCCCAATCCCGGAATTGGTACGGCATGCCTGCGGTGGGCAGCTGTTGGTACAGCATGGTGCGGTTGGAGGCATAGCCGGTATCAAGGCCCTCCCACCCAGGCGAGCACGCAGAAATGGCTAGCAGGTGGGGGTACTTGGTCATTAGCGCATTGATGATGGGCCATACGCGGTCCTCGTGGCTAACGCCCACGTGCACGTGCGTGCCCCATAGCAGCATCTGCTTGCCCCAGTACTGGGTGCGCGCGATGATTTCTTGATAGCTGGGCTTATCCGAAAGCGGGTTCTCCCGGAAGTCCGTAAACGGGTGGCCACCAGAGGCCCAGACGTCTACGCCCAGTTTATCGGCTGCTTCTTCCACTGCTTTCAGGGAAGTGTTCAGGTCAGCGATGGCTTCCGGCACGGTATGGCAGACGCCGGTGACCAGCTCCACCGTGTTCTGGAGGAATTCCTTTTCCAGATGAATCTCGGGGTGGGCTGCAGTGGCGAGGTCAATGAGTTCCGCGCCGCGCGGGACAAGGTCGCGCGTATCGCGGTCCACGAGCGCCACCTCCCATTCCACGCCGAGCGTTGGTTCGGGAGAGCGGGCGAATTGTTCTGCCGGGATCTTCACCCATTCAGCTTAACGGGTGACAGGTATTAAAGCGTGAATTTTATTTAACCTGTTCACACCGGCGGACGTGCGGGCGCGGAAACGTTCAGATCACAAAAGTCCAAGGCGTTCGGCCGAAGAACTATGGTGCTTGCTCTTCGGCCGGATGGCCTTGGACTCTAAATCAGGTGCGCGGCTTGCTTAGGCCTGCGGTACCGCCAGAGCGACGACGACGGCACCGTCATCGGTTGCTTCCTTAGGCAGGTCGCGATTCATCGGGGCGACATCAGCCTGGTAGCGAGCGGCTACTTCCTTAGCCAGCGCTTCAGCGGAGGTATCACCTTCTGGGAAGAAGACGGTGGTCTTTGGAACGGTGAGGACATCGCCAGGCAGGTTACCCACGTAGCCAACCTTGAAGCCTCCGCCCTTGAGGGAATCGGCTTCCTTCTTGGCCTTGTCTACCTCGCCGGAGTTATTGAGAACGCTGACCTTAATATCGTTGCGGTCGCGCGCGGCGGAGTGGGCGTTTTCTTCACCTGCGGCAGCATCTCCCTCGGCCGCGGCCCCCTCATCGGCAGCGCCGGAAGCGGCCGAGTCGCCTGCAGCATCGCCTTCACCTGGTGCGGGCGCCGGTGCGGGAGCAGGGGCGCTAGCACCTTCGGAAGAGCCAGGGGCACGGGATCCTGCGGCGTCGGGGCCAGCAGAACTTTCGGGCGCGGCACCGATGGTGGAACCGGTGGAGTTTTCCTGCTTGCTCTCGGAGGCAACGGTGGAATCATCGTCTCCCGAGGTCATGGAGTACAAAGCCCAGAGTCCGAGCATGACGGCCACGGCGATGAGGACCATAGCCAGGCCACGCAGCGGCAGCCCGCCCTTCTTAGCGTGCGCGCCACCACCAGCGGGGCGCTTAGCTGCGCGGGAAGCAGACGCACCGGCAGCGGAGCCGGCGCGGGTTTCGTCGGATACCTTGTCGGTTGAATTTTCCGGATTCACATTAGTCACATACGTAACACTAGTATCCAATACTAACTAGATGGGGGATTTCCCCGCGCGGCGCGCCGCGTGTTTTCCCGTTCTTCGCGCAGCCGGCGCAGCCGTGCAACCAGGAGGGGATGGGATTGGGCGGCCGCGGGGGCGTCGAGAAGCAGGTTAAGGCGCTGGTGGTAGCGCACCGGGGAGATGTCCAGCTGCGCGCGGATAGCCTCTTCCTTGCGGCCGATGCTGCGCGGCGCGGTTTCCTCGAAGTCCAAAATGGCGGCGTCTAGGTCAGACAAGGGGTTCATGCCTAAACTGTAAGACATGACTATTCGCCCCATCGTTATCCACGGCGAGACCGTGCTTCATGAACCCACCCAACCGGTGGAAGAATCCGAGATTTCCACCCCGGAAATGCAGCAGCTCATTGCAGACATGTATGAAACCATGGACGCCGCCAATGGCGTAGGTTTGGCCGCTAACCAGGTAGGAATTGGCAAGCGCCTCTTTGTCTACCACTGCCCCGATACGGACGGCCCCAATGGCACCGAGCTGCCGTCCGAGGAGGCGGGCATGCGCAAGGGCTGCGTTATTAACCCCGTGCTGGAGACCTCCGAGATTCCAGAGACCATGCCTGCCGACGACGGCTCCGATGACGAGGGCTGCCTCTCCGTGCCGGGCGAGGGCTTTCCCACCGGCCGCGCCGACTGGGCGCGCGTGACCGGCAAGGACGAGAACGGTAATGACATTTCCGTCGAGGGCTATGGCTTTTTCGCCCGCTGCCTGCAGCACGAGACCGGCCACCTCGATGGCTTCCTCTACACCGATACCCTCATCGGCCGCTATAAGCGCCAGGCCAAAAAAGCCATCAAGCGCAATGGTTGGACTGAGCCGGGCTATTCCTGGGTACCGGGTGAGGACGCCGATCCCTTCGGCCACGACGACTAATGTCTCGCATTTTCCGCTCCGATGCCGTCCAGGTAGGCGAGCGCGTGGTGGCCCGGCGCGACTTCGGCGGCGTCCATAGCGATGTCATTGGGCACGTGCTCAGCCTCAATCCGCTGGTCATTCGCCCGCAGGAGGTCGGCGGCTACCCTTCCGACTTAGATGCGGTGGAGATCCCGCCAGAGCAGCTGAAGATCATCAAGCGGCTCTCTCCGCGTATGGTCCGCAATTCCGATATCCGCGCCGTCGAGGTTGCCGCGGCCGCGGCTTTCCCCGGCACAGACCACGCCTGGACCAGCGACGGTTCCTGGCTGTTGCGCGCGAGCGACGGGGTTTCCGGCCACTCCAACTCGGCCGTGCCCGTGGGGCCTTCGGCCGGTTTTACACCAGTGCCACTGGAGGAGATTAAGGCCTTCTACGCCCGCCACGATCTTCCGGTGCGCCTGCTAGTCCCGGAGCGCATTGGCAAGCCGGCTGAGCGCCTGCTCGCCGACCCCGCCTGGGAGACCGAGCCAGAGATCCTCGCCATGGTCCTGCGGGATCTGCCCTCGCTTGCCGACGCCCCCTCTTCCTCCCCCACCTTCCACCTCACCGCCCAGCCCGACGACGAGTGGCTGGCGATGTATCAATCCCACACCGAGGCCCTTCCTGCCGAGGCGTTGCAGAGTCTTGACGCCCACGTCGAGGGAACGCTCGGCTTTGGCCGCCTAGTCCTCGATGGCGAGACCATCGCCATTGCCCGCGGCACCCTGAGCGAATCCGGCGATGGCACCACGTGGCTGGGTCTTTCTTCCATCGAAGTGGCCGAGGACTTCCGCCGCCGCGGGTACGGCACGCTCACACTCCAGCACCTGCTGCACTGGGGCCACGACAACGGCGCCGAACACGCCTACCTCACCGTGCCGGCGTCCAATACCGCAGGAGTGCGGCTGGCTGAGAGGCTCGGCTTCATCGAGCAACACCGCCGCATCTTCGCCCGCCTGCGGGACTGAGCCCCGCGCTGCGTCCTTCCCCGGTCTGGGGCGGTGAGCCTTATGGGACTGCCCGCTGACTCCTTGTGGGCTGGGTAGTGAGCCTTATGGGACTGCCCGCAGATTCCTTGTGGGCTGGGTAGTGAGCTTGACTCACTACCCAGGTAACCTATGTGGCATGCGCATCGCCACGTGGAATATTAACTCCGTTCGTACCCGCACACAGCGGGCACTGGACCTTATCTCCAAGCACGACATCGATGTTTTGTGCCTGCAGGAAACTAAGGTGAAAGACGATAAGTTTCCACGCGAGGCCTTCGAGGACGCGGGCCTACATGTCACCTGTCACGGGCTCAACCAGTGGAACGGCGTGGCCATTGTGTCCAAGGAAGAGCCCGAGGAGGTCTTTATCGGATTTCCGGGCCAGCCGGGCTTTTCCAAGGATCCGGAAAAGCCGCAGGACCGTGAGGCCCGAGCGCTAGGGGCTCGCATCCGTGGCGTAGAAATCTGGTCTCTCTACGTACCCAACGGCCGCGAGATCACGGATCGCCATTATGACTACAAGCTGGACTTTCTCTATCACTTGGCGCGCTATGCGGAAAATCATGCGCAGTCCAAGCTGCTTATGACCGGTGATTTCAATATTGCCCCGCGTGATGAGGACGTCTGGGATATAGAGGCCTTCCGAGGCAAGACGCACGTCACCGAACCAGAGCGCGCCGCGTTCCAAATGCTGGAAGAAGCCGGGCTCGAAGAGGTCACCCGCCGGTTCACGGAGGACCAGCGCTATACCTACTTCGATTACAAGGGCATGCGATTCCAGAAGAACGAAGGCATGCGCATCGACTTCCAGTTGGCTTCAGCCCCGCTTGCCCAACACGTGACCGGCGCACAGGTAGACATGGTCGAGCGCGCCGGAGATAAAACCTCCGATCACTGCCCGCTTCTCGCAGATTATGATCTGCCCGATTTCGATTCCGTGCGATAAATGTCCTGGTCTCTTGATCTCAGCTTCTGGCAGCTCGTATTCCTGATCCTGGATTACGGCATCAAGATTATTGCCGTTGGTTTCGTGCCCGAGGGCCGTCGGCCTTCCAGTTCCACCGCGTGGCTATTGGCCATTCTGGTGCTGCCCTTTATCGGCCTGCCGCTGTTTTTGCTCATGGGCTCGCCATATATCAACCGGCGCCGCCACCGCATCCAGCAGCGAGCAAATGAGCAGATTGAAAACGTCACGGCCCGCACCCCGGACCACCCACAAGGGGTCCTTTCGGCCGAAGTCGAATCTGTCATCAGACTCAACCGTGAACTAACCGGATTCCCGGCGTTGGTGGGCCACAACCTTGGCCTGCACGCGGATTATGACGAGTCCATCCGCGCCATTGCCGCCGCTATTGACCGCGCCGAAAAATACGTATCCATCGAGATCTACATCCAGTCCTGGGATGAGACCACAGACGTCTTCTTTGAGTCGCTGCGCCGGGCTACCGCCCGCGGCGTGAAAGTTCGCCTGCTCTTGGACCAGATCGGCAGCTTCAAATACAAAGGCTATTTCACGCTGGGCAAGCGGCTGACAGAAATTGGCGTCGACTGGCACCTCATGTTGCCCATCCAGCTGCACAAGGGCCGCTTCCGCCGACCGGACCTGCGTAATCACCGCAAGCTGGTGATCATTGATGGCAAGGTGGGTTTTATCGGATCGCTGAATATGATTAAGCGCCAGTACAAGACCAAGGACCGCTACTGGATTGACTACATGGTGGAGCTTTCCGGGCCGATTGTGACGTCCATGTCCGCAGTCTTTGCCGTGGATTGGTACTTGGAGGCAGACGAGAACCTGCCGCTGGATGAGCTGCCTTATGACGACGCCCAGACTGCCGACGCCAACCACCTGCAGATAATCCCTTCCGGCCCTGGTTATACCACTGAGCCAAACCTGCGCATGTTCAACTCCTTGGTACACCACGCCAAAGACCGGCTAGTGCTGTGCTCGCCCTACTTCGTCCCGGATGAATCCCTGCTGGAGGCCGTGACCACCGCCTGCTACCGCGGCGTGGACGTGGAACTTTATGTATCGGCAAAGGCGGACCAGTTTATGGTCAACCACGCCCAATCCTCCTACTACCAGGCCCTACTAGAGGCGGGCGTGCACATCTACCAATTCCCCTACCCCTTTGTGCTGCACTCCAAGTTCATCATCACCGACCCGGATGACCCCGGCCGCGATCCGCTGTGCATGTTCGGCTCCTCCAATATGGACCCGCGCTCTTTTGGCCTGAACTACGAGTCCACCATGTTGGTTGCCAAGGGCGACCTCATTGACCAGTTCAACCAGCTCGTATCCAACTACCGCGCCGTATGCCACGAGCTGACTCTTGAGGAGTGGAATGGGCGCGGCTTCATCCGCCGCTACGTGGATAACGTCATGCGCCTAACTTCCGCGCTGCAGTAAAGCGGGTACTGGCTGCAACGGCTTCAGCGAATACTGCGCATATTTACCCATCCGAAGTCACTTCAACCTGCGGGTTTATCGATTTTCCCAGGTGGCATATAACTATATCGCTGTAGATCTATACCCCGAGCCGATCAACCAGCAAAACCGTCATCTTGTGGGTTATGGTTTATACTCCCGGGGCCAGACACCCTTGCTGAAAGCCAGGTTGTCATTCGTCGCATTAATAGCGTTCATTGCCACCAGTTTCTTATCCGACGGGATTGTTCAAAAAGACTCAATGCGAACAGTGAAATACTCACCCTCGGGAACGAAGATGGCAACACCTTGCGGAAATTGGGCACCCCAGTCACCGTTGTCCTCTCCCGCAGAAATCTCCAACGTATCCAGAGACTTGACGAGCATGGAGGTAGAGAAGGTCGTGATGTCTTTATATGAACTCATATTGTTTCTACTTAGTTAAGTATTGATGAGACGTATGGGGTCAGCCCCGTCCACGACACAGAACTTTGAACGACAAACCGCAGCAATGAAGAAAGAGAAGTGCCTTCGCATCTTCACCGATACTGTTGGCCGTTCATCTACCGAACGTCCGGGGCTTGATGAGGCGTTGAATTATGTGCGCCCTGGTGGCCAACTTGTGGTGACTAGCATGGATCGGCTGGCTCATTCGTTAATTGATTTGCACCGATTGGTCGATGCCCTGACCAATCGGGATATTTCGGTGAAGTTTCTGTAAGAGGGGCAAACCTATTCTTTGATTTCCATGCCTATTTCCTCGGCAGCGTGATGGAGTTTAAGCGCTCGACTATTCGCGAGCGCCAGGCGGAAAGGATTGCTCAGAAAAGCTCGCGGGGTTTATAAAGGCCGGGCAAAATCACTCGCAGATGAGAAGCTTGTCCAAGCGCGGAGTGGGTGGATGCCGGCGTTTCGATGTCTGAGGTGGCGCGCAGGTTCAGCGTTGGTAAGGCCACACTATATAACCATCTCTAATACCAAAACTCAGGGATGACCCTTTGCAAGACAAATGCAGGGGCCATCCCTGAGTTTAAATTCTACGGTTACTAGCACTGTGTTGAGACGAACGCGCCTGCCCCCAAATGCCCCACAGTAAGAGCAGCACGGGTTGCTGGATGAAGCTTAGCCACATTTATCGCCACCTTCAGTGCTTTTACCCAAGTGGCTTCATGTCCGCTTACAACAGCCGCAGTCGCAGCATTACACAGGTAGACTTGAAGTGTCCCAGGTTTTGTTCCGTTTGAGTAGATGGGAAAATCTGGAATATGCCGAGAAAATTTGACCAGGATGCG
>NZ_JASPHM010000005.1:0-152164 GCF_030229215.1 Corynebacterium sp. MSK150 | reverse complement strand
ATGCAATATCGAAATCAGACCCTTGAAGCCCTAACCGCCTAGAATTAAACCAGTCCAACTTTCGGGGGCCAGTTCAGAGCGCGAAGGGCGGTGGAGACGGCTGTGGTCGGCCGGAGGCTAGACGGCGCGGAGGCGATCCAAGCGGGCGCGGGCGGTGACCGTGAGCGTCGGGGGCAGTGCGGCCATGCGCTCGGCGAGTTCGCCGGCGCTGATGTGGCGCGCGGACGGGCTCATGCCGACCTGAGCGGCGACGGAGGCCTTATCAAGCTCGATGGGGAACGAGATATCCACCGGGTCGGCCGCCTGCTCGAGAAAGCCCTCGGCCTGCTCATACATGCGCTCCACCTTGCCTTCTTCCACGCCAAGGATGCCGAGCGGCTCGCGCAGCTCATCCAGGTGTCCGGCGCCCGGGGTCAAGACGATGACCTGGCCACCCGGGGCGAGCACGCGTTGGAACTCGGCTGGATTGCGCGGGGCAAAGACGACGGAGATTGCGTTGACGGACTCATCCCGGATGGGCAGGCGCTCCCACACATCGGCCACGACGGCGCCGACGCGCGAGTGGCACTTAGCCAAGTGCTTCGCGGCGTGCGGGGAAATGTCGAGGCCGACGCCGCGGGCCTCCGCGATGGAGTCCAGAGTATGCGCCAGGTAGTAGCCGGTGCCGGCACCCACCTCGAGGAGGGAGGCGGGCGTGGACTCGGCCAGGGAGGCGGAATCCAGTGCGTCCTGGACGGCCCCGGTTACCGCCTCGACGAAGGGCGCGAAGTGGCCCATGGCCAAATAGGTCTCGCGGGCGTTGACCATATCCATGTCATCGCCCTTGTGCTTGAGTCCGGCGCCGGCTGCCAGGGTGACGTAGCCCTGCTTGGCCACATCATAAGAGTGGCCGGATTCCGAAACGAGGCGAGAGAAATCATCGGCACCAGAAAGCGCGGTGCCATCGTTGGGATCGGCCAGTATGTCGACGATATGAGAAAGCATGTACCTAGACTAGCTAGAAACCTCGGTCAACAGGGAACCGAGCTCGGCGGCCTCGTCCTTGCTCAGCTCGATGACGATGCGACCGCCGCCATCCGAGGGGATGCGCATGACAATTTTGCGGGACTCCTCTACTGCTTCCATTTCTCCGCCCGTGGTGCGCGGCTTCATTGCTGCCATAGTGAGTCTCCTTTTAGTTAACTTCTTTTCCTTCCAGCTTAGACCTTTTCTGCGCGGAAGATAGTTGTTCCTCCAATTGCGCGAGGAGATCGTCTACCTGGTCCTGGCGGTATCCACGGGGAACTACCTCGAATTTCACCTGGTCAAGGCGGCCTTCACGGAGGGCGGCGCGGTTATTTTCGCGCACCTTCTGCGGCTCGTCGAGCGGGTGCATGACCTCGCCGCGGCCAAAAATGGAGCCCCATACCCAGGTGCCGATGACGGTCAGGGCGATAAGGACTAGGAGGAGCATAATCCAAGACAGCATGGCTTAAACCTTACCTTTTAGCGGCGGGCGTTGAGCAACGGGCGCGATGACCCCGGCGCGGGCGAGCAGCGTGCGCGCGACTACCTCGGCCATCGGCGCCAGCTCGTGCAGCGGCCGGTTGCGGTGTACCCGCGTGCCCAGGTCTACCTGTGCGATTGTGCCCCGCTTGCCGACGTCCACCATTAGCCCCGCTTCCACCCCATAGCCCTCCACGAAGGGCAGTTCTAGGGCGGTGGCGCGGCGCAGGGCGTATTCGCCTCCGAGGGGTTGATCGATGTGGGCGAGCTCGGGAAAGAACTGCTTGATGAGCGGCTTGGCGGTCAATTCGGTCACGCGGCCACCGCCGGTGGGCTGGCCGTTGAGGCTGCGGCGGTAGCGGGCTTTGACCATCTCCACCGCTGGGTCGGCGAAGGGCGCGGCCAGGGCCGAGACCATGCCGGGTGCGGCGGATTCAAGGTCGGCGTCGACAAAGACGACGATGTCTCCCTTCGCTGCGGCAACCCCGCGCCAGAGGGATTCGCCCTTCCCGGGGCGCGGTTCCTCTGGAAGGATATCGCGCCAATTGCGCACGTCCGCTCCGGCGGCGGCAGCGCGGGAGGCGGTGGCGTCGGTGGAGTCGGCGTCGATGACGAGCACCTCAAACGGTTCATCGGCGAGGCAGGCGCGCACGACGTCCGCGACAGTGCCCTCCTCGTTGAGCGCTGGAATGATAACGGAGACGTTCATGCAAGGCCTCGCGTGGTTACTAGCGGGGCGACCTCGCCTTGGATGGCGGCGGTCATGCGTATGACATCGGCGGTCTCGGCCACCTCGTGCACGCGAAAGGCGGCCACGCCGCGGGCCGCGGACCACGCGGTGGCGGCCAGGGTGCCGGCCACGCGCTCTCCTACTCCGCGGTCGAGCGTCTCGCCCACGAAGTCCTTATTGGATAGCGCCATAAGCACCGGCCATCCGGTGGCCACGACCTCGTCGATGCGCCGCAGGAGCTCGAGCCCATGGAAGGTGTTCTTGCCAAAGTCATGCGTCGGATCGATGAAGGTCAGTTCCTCCGGGCAGCCGAGGGAGGCGGCGCGCTCGGCCAGTTGGGTGGTTTCCGCGATCACATCGGCCACCACGTCGTCGAAGTGGACGCGATGCGGCCGGGTGCGCGGGGTGATGCCGCCGGTGTGCGAACACACATAGCCCACACGGTGGTGGCCGGCGACCTCGATGAGCTCGGGGTCCCAACCGGCCCAGGTGTCATTGACCAGGCCGGCGCCGGCTGCGATGGCGGCCTCGGCCACCTCGCTGCGCCAGGTATCGACGGAGATGAGCACATCCGGGTGGCGCTCGTGCACCTTCTCGATGGTCGGCACCACGCGGTCGATTTCCTCCGTCGCGTCCACGGCCTTGCCGGGGCCAGCCTTCACGCCGCCGATATCGACGATCGATGCACCGGCAGCGATCACCTCATCACAACGGCGCAGCGCCGGGTCAAGGTCAAAAGTTGCGCCCTTGTCATAGAAGGAATCCGGGGTGCGATTGACAATCGCCATCACACGCGCGAGGCTCAACGCGGCTCCCTGATGCGCTTATCGCTCATGACTTGGTGGCGCTGGATGATGTGGGAGAGGGCCTCATCGGGGTCGTCGGTAAGCAGGAAAAGCTCCCGGTCGCCCTCGTTAATATAGCCATTGGCCGCGAGCGTGTTGTCCATCCATTCCAGCAGGCCGGACCAATACTCGGTGCCCATGAGCACGATGGGGTAATTGGTCACCTTTCCGGTCTGCACCATGCACATGACCTCGAAGAACTCATCCATCGTGCCCATGCCGCCTGGCAGGCAGATGAAGGCCTGCGAGTATTTCAAGAACATCGTCTTGCGGGCAAAGAAGTAGCGGAAATTCAGGCCCAGGTCCACATACTCGTTAAGGCCCTGCTCGTGGGGCAGCTCGATGCCCAGGCCCACGGAGAGCCCGCCGGCCTCGTGGGCGCCGCGGTTGGCTGCCTCCATGATGCCGGGGCCGCCACCGGTGATAACGGCATAGTTGTGCTCGGCCAGCTTGCGGCCAACCTCGACGCCCAGCTGGTAGCTCGCATCCTCCGGCGTGGTGCGTGCGGAGCCGAAGACGGTAACGGCCTTCGGCAGCTTGGAGAGCGCATCGAAGCCAGCGACAAACTCGCCTTGGATGCGCAGGACTCGCCACGGATCGGCATGCTGCCACTCATGGTCCGCGCCGGATTCCAAGAGCCGCTGGTCAAAGGTGGAGGCCTGCTCGCCTTCGGTGCGCAGCAGCATCGGGCCGCGCAGGGTGCGCATCTGCTCAGGGGTCATGGTCTATCCCTTCAGGTAGTTCAAGAGGGCGGTGGATACTTCGGTGATCTGCGCGGTGGGGACCTGCTCGTCCTTCTTGTGCGCGAACCCGGGGTCGCCGGCGCCAAAGTTTACGGCCGGGGTGCCCATTTCGGAGAAGCGGGCGACGTCGGTCCAGCCGTACTTGGCGCGGACGTTGCCCCCGACGGCGTCGATAAGAGCCTTGGCCGCTGGCTGGCCCAAGCCAGGCTGGGCGGCGGGGGCGATGTCATCGATTTCGATGGTGACATCTTCTTCTTCGCCGATGATGGACTTCATGTACTCCAGCGCCTCGTCGCTCGTGCGGTCCGGCGCGAAGCGGAAGTTTACAAACATCCACGCCTCATCCGGCAGCGTATTGGTGGCCACGCCGGACTCGAGGTGGACGATGTTGAGGCCCTCGCGGTAGGTGCAGCCATCGATGGTGACATCGCGGGACTCATAGGCGGCGATGCGGCTCATGATGGGCGCGAGCTTGTGTGCTGCGTTGGATCCGAGCCACGCGCGGGCCGAGTGCGCGCGGGTGCCGTGGGCGGTAACGCGCAGGCGGATGGAACCCTGACAGCCGGCCTCCACCATGGCACCGGAGGGCTCGCCCAGCAGCGCGAAGTCGCCCTCGAGCCACTCCGGGTGGTCTTTTTGCAGGTGGCCCAAACCATTAAATTCAGTAGCCACCTCTTCCCCCTCGTAGGCGATGACGGTGAGGTCATGCTTTAGCTCGTTCGCTTCGTGCAGCTGGGCAAAAGCATTGAGGTAGACGGCCATGCCGGACTTCATGTCCACAGTGCCACAGCCCCACATAATCTCCACCCCGTCTTCAGAGGTTTCCATGTGATGCGGTACATTTTCTGCCAACGGAACGGTATCGATGTGGCCGGCGAGCACCACGCGGGAATCTAGTCCGCGGTTCGTGCGGGCGCACACGGTATTTCCGTAGCGGGCAACCTCGACGTCCAAACCGCGCAGCGCCTCTTCGATGGCGTCTGCGATGGCCTCCTCATGGTGGGAGGGGCTCGGAATATCCACGAGCGCCTTGGTCAGTTCGATGGGGTCTGCATATAGATCTAAAGTCACAAAGCGCCATGCTAGCGCTCCGCGCAGCTCACCGCATTGTGTAAAGTTCACTTCACTGCAAATAATTCGTCCTCCCTAAGGTGATAACAATGGCCGAAGCCACTCAATTGAAATCCCGTCATCTCACGATGATGGGTCTTGGCTCTGCCGTAGGCGCCGGTCTTTTCCTCGGCGTCGGCCTCGGCATCCAGATTTCCGGCACCTCCGTGCTCATCTCCTATGCCGTGGCCGGCGCGCTCATCGCACTGGTGATGTGGATGCTTGGTGAAATGGCCGCCGCCCGCCCCTCTTTGGGGTCATTTTCCACCTACGCCGGCCAGGCCTTCGGTCACTGGGCGCGCTTTACCATGGGGTGGATTTACTGGTTCATGCTGATCATGGTCATGGGTGCCGAAATCACCGGCGCGGCCGCCATCATTTCCAACTGGTTCGATATTGCCCCGTGGATTCCAGCGTTTATTGCTGTGGCCTTCTTCGCGGTGGTCAACTTCGCGGCCGTGGGCGGTTTTGGTGAGTTCGAGTTCTGGTTCGCCATCATCAAGGTCGGAGTCATCGTCGCCTTCCTAGTCATCGGCGTCCTTATGGCACTGGGCATCCTGCCGGGCATGGATGTCTCCTTGGCCGGTAGCAACTTCACCGATAATTTCCTGCCCAATGGCATGCCTGGATTCGCCGCCGGATTGCTGGCCGTCGCCTTTGCCTTTGGCGGCATCGAGCTGGTGACCATCGCGGCGGCCGAGTCCGAGGACCCGGCGCACAACGTCGCCACCGCGGTGCGCGCCATCATCGTGCGCATCATGATTTTCTACATCGGCTCCATCGTGGTGATCACCATGGCTCTGCCGTTTAGCTCCATCCAGGACGCCGATGTCGCGGCCGATTCCCCCTTCACCCTGGTGCTCGCGGCCGCCAAGATTCCCTTCGCGGCCGGCTTCATGGAAGCGATCATCGCTCTAGCGCTGCTATCTGCCTTCAACGCGCAGATTTACGCCACCTCCCGCCTGGTCTTTGATATGGCCAAGGACCACTGCGCCCCGGGATTCTTCCTCAAGCAAAACCGCGCCGGATCCCCCATCAACGCAGTCATGTTGTCCATGGTCTTCGCCTTCGCTTCGGTGGGCCTGCAGTTCTGGAACCCGCCGGGGCTTCTGGCATTCCTCTTCAACGCGGTCGGAGGGTGCCTGCTAGTCATCTGGGCCTTCATCGTCGCGTCCTTTATCAAGTTGCACCCCGTGCTGCGCAAGAACGGCGAGCTGACAGAAATCCATGTGCCTGGCTTCCCCTGGCTGCCCTGGATCACGGCCGCCGCCCTGGCCGGGCTGACCCTGCTGATGCTCTTTGATCCGGCCGCGCGCAACCAGGTCATCTCGGTGCTCATCCTGGCTGCGGTGCTCGTCATCTTGTCTTTCGTGCTTCCTACCGGCCAGCGGGCGGGGGCACGGAAGTAGTTGCTAAGCTAGCGGGCATGACTTCTGCATCCGCACGCGGCCTAGCAACCATTACCCATGACGGCACCGTCTTGGACGTATGGTTCCCGGCCGTACACACCGATAAGAACGTAGAGACCACCGAAACCAAGCGCTTGGAGGAGGTACCCCAGCAGTTCTCCGCGCTGGCGGGCCCGGACGAGGAGCGTGGCGTGGCCCGCGTTGCCGTTGAGACCTCCATCAAGGATCTGGATGACGCCCCCGTCGATACCTACGATGCTTACCTGCGCCTGCACCTCCTGTCCCACCGCGCGGTCAAGCCGCACGGCCTGAATATGGATGGCATCTTCGGCCACCTCAATAATGTGGTCTGGACCAACTACGGTCCGTGCGCCGTATCCGATTTCCAGATGGTGCGCGGCCGCCTGGCCTCCCGCGGCCCGGTCGTTGTCTACTCCGTGGACAAATTCCCCCGCATGGTGGACTACGTTGTGCCGTCCGGCGTCCGCATTGGTGACGCAGACCGCGTGCGTCTGGGTGCCCACCTGGCTGAGGGCACTACCGTTATGCACGAGGGCTTCGTCAACTTCAACGCCGGCACCCTGGGCGCCTCCATGGTGGAGGGCCGCATCTCCGCGGGCGTCGTCGTGGGCGATGGCTCCGATATCGGCGGCGGCGCGTCCATCATGGGCACCCTATCCGGCGGCGGCAAGGAGGTCATTTCCATTGGCGAGCGGTGCCTCCTCGGCGCCAACTCGGGCATTGGCATTTCGCTTGGCGACGACGCCGTGGTCGAAGCCGGCCTCTACGTCACCGCCGGCACCAAGGTAACCGTCTTTGGCAAGGTCGCGGAAGCACTGGGCGTCGACAATGGCGAAAACGTCAAGGGTTCCCAGCTCTCCGGCGCCTCCGGCATGCTCCTGCGCCGCAACTCCGTCTCCGGTGCGGTTGAGGCCGTGGAGTGGAAGGCCGAGGCCGTCGCGCTCAACGACGAGCTGCACAAGAATTAACACCCCCGATTCCTATAGCCCAATCGGGCAAAATAAGATGGAGGGGTGACTGATAACTCCTCCACCCTCGGTTCTGGCCTGAAGGTCCGCCACCTGACCATGATGGGGCTAGGCTCCACCATCGGTGCCGGGCTTTTCTTGGGCACCGGCGTTGGCATTTCCGCCGCCGGCCCCGCCGTGCTCCTCGCCTACGTCATCGCTGGCTTTCTGGCCATTTTGGTGATGCAGATGCTGGGCGAGATGGGCACCGTTATCCCCGCCTCCGGCTCCTTTTCCGAATACGCCGAACACGGCATCGGCCGCTGGGCGGGCTTTACCCAGGGCTGGATCTATTGGCTAGCCACCGTCGCCGTACTCGGCGCCGAAATCACCGGCGCGGCCGGCTTCATTGGCTCTTGGTTCAACGTCTCGCCGTGGATTCCCGCCGCCATGTGCGTGGTCCTCTTCGGCATCGTCAACCTGCTGCGCGTGCGCAGCTTCGGCGAATTCGAGTACTGGTTCGCTCTCATCAAGGTCGTTGTCATCGTGGCCTTCCTCATCATCGGCGCGCTGCTCATCCTGGGTCTCCTGCCCGGCCATTCCTTCATCGGCACCTCAGTCTTCCTAGAGGACGGCTTTATGCCCAACGGTCTCGGCGGCGTCGCGGCCGGCCTGCTCGCAGTAGCCTTCGCCTTCGGCGGCATCGAGGTGGTTGCCATCGCCTCTGCCGAATCCGAGGACCCAGAGAAGTCCCTGGTAAACGCCGTACGCTCTACCATCTTGCGCATCTCCGTGTTCTACCTGGGCTCCGTCCTCGTCATCACGTTCCTCCTGCCCTATTCCATCCTGGGCGGCGCCTCCACGGCCGCAGAATCGCCCTTCACCATGGTTCTCGAGCGCGCCGGCATCCCGGGCGCGGCCGGCATCATGGAAGTCGTCATCGTCCTCGCGCTACTGTCCGCCTTCAACTCGCAGATTTACGCCTCCTCCCGCATGATGCACTCCCTAGCCTCCCGCGGCGAGGCCCCGCGCATCTTCACCACCACCAATAAGGACGGCGTTCCCACCACTGCCATCGGCCTCTCCGTCCTCCTCTCGGCCGTCATGGTCGTACTCAACTACGCCGATACCGGCTGGCTCCTTACCTTCATGCTCAACGCCGCCGGCGCCTCCCTGCTCATCGTCTGGGTTTTCATCGCCGTCAGCCAGCTGCGCCTGCGCCGCCAACTCGAGGCCCTCCATCCCCTCCCCATCCGCATGTGGGCCTTCCCCTACCTCACCTGGTTCGCCCTCGCCCTCTTTGCGGCCATCGCGGTGCTCATGCTTACCGACGCCACCGCCCGCACCCAACTCCTCTCCGCCGCGACCATGTTCGTGGTGCTCGCCATCGCCGGTGTCATCAATTCCAAGGTTCGCGGCATCAACCCGACCTCGACGCTGCCCCTCACCTAGCCCCTCGGCCACTCCCCGCCCTTCGCGCTCACCGGCACGAGGCTGGGTCTCTCTTTTCGCCCCCTCGTGAGCGCCAAGGGCGAGCTTTCCCACGCCCCTCCCGCCGCGCTCACGGGGAGCACAAATCAGGGCAGCCCGGGGCCGCCGGTGAGCGCGAAGGGCAGTTATCCACAGCCATCCGGACCACGCAGCGGAAAATCGCCCCCGAACCCCGGGTTATCCACAGGATGCTGCGACGCGCATAGCTCCAGCCCAACACGACCGCTTAGGTTAAGTCCCATGGGGGAATGGACTACCGCGGAACTGCGCGGGCAAGGTTTGAGCAAGGACGCGATTCGTCGCAAGGTGCGCGATGGGAAGCTCTATCGCGTGCATCGGGGGATCTATACCGATGAATGGACGCCCTGGGCGGTGGCGCGGACGCTGGCGCATGGGCTCAGCCGCATCCATTTCACGGGAAAGACAGCGCAGGAGATTTACCTCGGCCGGCAGCTGTCGTTTCCTCTGGAAGCGGAGGGACCGCGCACTTTGAAGGGGAAGAACTTTCGCGTTTCACACTCGCGGCTTCGGGCTACACACAAGGTCAACGGCCTTCCGGTGGTGCAACCGTTGTGGGCCGCGCGTAGGATTTCGCGGGCCTGCAGGCCTCTTTTGGAAGAACACTACCGGGGAAAGCACGGACCCGGCCGTCTAGAAAAGGACCGTCGGCGAATGCGGCGCGTCCCGAGGTCCCTAAAGGAGACGATTCGGCACGCAGCGATTGGAGCGGATAGCCCACCGGAGCGCACTTTAAGCAGAAAGCTGCGCACTGAAGGAATTCTCCCAGAACACAATGCTCTCATTGCGGGGTACCGCTTTGATCTCAGGATTGGAAGGCTCCTTGTAGAAGTCGATGGCTGGGAATACCACAAACACAGCGTGGCCTTTCAAGCTGACCGGTCCAAACAAAACGCGGCCGTCGCCCACGGATATACGGTCTTGCGCTTTACTGCCGACGACATCAACTACCACCTCAGCGAAGCCGTCCTGCTTATCAAAGCCACTCTTGACGTGCTAAAAGGCCGCAACCCTGAGCTTCCTACCTCAGCAAATCAGCCTTACTGGAAGTGGCATCTATGTGTGAAACATTTGCCGTAATGACAATTATCCTTTACACTAAGGTATATAAGAACGACACACAGTAAAGGAGTCCAGATGGCCGACCACCCCAACATGGTCCGCAAATGGCGCCGCTGGCTCGAATTATCACAAGCCGAACTCGCTGAAAAAGCCGGCGTCTCCCGCCAGACCATCGCCAATATCGAACGGGGCAATTACTCCCCTTCCGTGCACCTCGCACTGGACATTTGCCACGAACTAGGTAAATCCGTCGAAGAAATCTTTGGAGCTGAACAACATGATTAACGCCATTGCCAACTACTCCCTCAATGAAATCGAGCGCACGACTCGCGATGAATTCGAACGCGACACGCTCTACAAAGCCTGCGCAATTGGCATCACCCTCATCCCATTCCTCGAGCTCGCCGTCGCCGCAATCCTCGCCTGGGTACTCCCTGGCCAAATGAGTATGCTGTGCTTCCTCGCGCTCATACCATCCATCCTCGGCAATTCCATCGGCACAGCTTGGATGCGCAAGCGCGTCGCCACCCCGCTGGTGAGCCGCAACTGGACGGCAATGACCGTCTACTTCATCCCGCTCATCGCCATGTTCACCGGCATTGCCTATAACGCCTACGCGCCTGCCGACGGCCACAGCCCCGCCTCTTACCTCCTCGGCACCGCCGTCGGTGTCATCGCCGTACTCATCCTCACCCCCTTCATTCGTCGCCGGCAGCACCGCCGCGACCAGGCTCGCCTCGATGCCGAGCTCGAAGACTAATCCCCCTCCCGTCCCTTCCCTCCACCCGCCCTTCGCTCTCACCGCGGACGGCGGGTTCTCGCGTTTTTCTGCCCCAGTGAGCGCGACGGTAGGTTCCTCCCCCCCCTTGCCGCTCACCGAGAGCAAGAAAAAGCCCCACCACCGTGCGCTGGTGAGCGCGAAGGGCGATGGGGTGGGGCGAAGCTTGACAGAGGGCCAGGCTAGGCAGGCTCGGTTTCGTGAATAACCTGCGGCGTCTTCGGCTTCGAGCGGAAGGTCCACAGCTTATTCAAAATGAAATTGATCGGCATGGCAGCAATGATGGAAATTGCCGATGCCCAGTACACCTTTGTACGCAGACCGGTTGAATCATCCAGAATGTCTGAGGGCAAATGCAGCGGCGAAGTCGGATTCATCAACAATGTCGCCACGACTTGGCTTACGAGGAAAGCTCCAACGCCAGCGAGCAGGAATGGGAAGAAGCCACGCAGCCAGGACACTTTCGTGACTGAGCGGAAGGTCCACATTCGGTTGAGTTGGTAGTTCCAAGTGTTCGCGACCAAGAAGGCGATAGTCAGGAACACGTGATACCAGCGGATATGAAAAACGGAACCAAAGAGGTTGATAAATGGATCGTCCGCATCAATGCCGCCGGACCACCAAGTAATCTTTCTGCACAAGTAAACTACGAAAAGATTGACAACGGTACCGGAACCGCCAACGATGCCGAATTTGAGAAACTGCCCAAAATTGGACACAAAGCGCGCGACGCTGAGATCTGCCATGGGCCGCCTTTCTAGCCAGTGATTGAATAACTACTCGATTGTAGTTCTTAAGGCCTGGGAACTGAAAAATTGACGCTCGGAATGTGATAGAGGATCTATAAAAGTTATAGCCTCGTGGAGCAGGGCGAGCGGGGTTCGGAAGTCATAGAGGTCGAGCTCGCGCGGGGTGGGATAGGTATCGTCGCCGAGCAGCGGGTGGCCGAGGTGATTGAGCAGCACCCGCAGCTGGTGGGTATGTCCGGTGCGCGGCCACACGGTCACCTCCCGGCCGGCGGCGCGCACATACGTGGAGGTGAGCGTGCCCTTGGAAGCGACGAGCACCTGGCGCGCCCCGCGGAGCTTGTGCATGCGCAGGGTGATTTCCCGGTCTACGAAAAGCGGCTGCTTGACGACGCCCCGATACCTCTTCACCGCACTCCCCTCCAGGAAGATGCGCTGGTAGGCGGCGCGGGTTTCGGGATTGCGGGAGCAGATGACGAGGCCAGCGGTCAGGCGGTCCAGGCGGTGCAGGGGTACTATGTCGTCTTCGCCAAAATCCACGCGCAGGCGGGTTTGCAAAGTTTCGCGCTGGAGTCGGCCGTTGGTGGTCGTGGGGAGGAAGTGCGGCTTATCGACCACGATGAGGTCGCGGTCGACGTGGACCACGGAGTAGTCGAAAGGAATCGGGCGCTCCGGAGGAACGGAGGGGTGGTACCAAGCGGGCACGGGGTGCGGGAGCGCGGCGCCGGACGGCAGCACGGTGCCGGGCGAAAAGGGAGAGTCGCCGGCACGGGCGGCGAAGTACTCCCTTTCTTCCGGAACGCGGCCGCGCAGGACCGTTTTGCGCGGCGAAATGCCCGCGCGGCTGGGAGGCCTGCCGGAATTAGGCACCGGCGAGGCGGTCGACGGCGGCATCGATGCGCTCATCGGTGCCATTGAGGCCGATGCGCACGTGCTTCTCGCCGGCTGGGCCGTAAAAGTCACCCGGGGCCGCGAGGATGCCCCGCTCAGCAAGCCAGTCGATGGTATCGCGGCAATTCTCGCCGCGGGTGGCCCACAGGTACATGCCGGCATCGGAGTGATCGATGGTAAAGCCGGCGTCGACAAGCGCGTGCATGAGCACCGCACGGCGGGAGGCGTAGCGGTTGCGCTGGAGGGCCTCGGTGTCGTCGTCGTTTAGCGCGGCGACCATGGCGGCCTGGATGGGACCTGGAACGATGAGGCCGGCGTGCTTGCGCAGCTGGAGCAGCTCGGCGATGAGCTCGTTATCGCCCGCGAAGAAACCGGCGCGGTAAGAGGCCATATTCGCGGTCTTGGACAGCGAATGCATGGCGATGAGCCCGGTGTTATCGCCATCGGTCACGCGCGGATCAAGGATGGATACCGGCGGGTTATCGTCGTTCCACCCCAGGCTCATATAGCACTCATCGGAGGCGATGATGGCGCCGGTATCGCGCGCCCACGCCACGATGCGGCGCAGTTCCTCCACGCCGAGGACGCGGCCGGTGGGATTGGACGGCGAGTTCAAAAAGACCAGGGAGGCATCCTGGAAATCGGAATCCGCGCGCAGCGGCGTGGCGCCGGCGAGCAGGGCGCCCACCTCATAGGTGGGATAGGCCACCGACGGGAAGGCGACGGTCTCGCCGCGCATGCCCAGAAGCGTGGGCAGCCAAGCGATGGCCTCTTTGGTGCCGACCACCGGCAGGACGCGATCCACCTGCATGTTATAGCGGCGGGTGAGCGCGGCGGCGATGGCCTCGCGCAGCTCCGGGGTGCCGGCGGTCTGCGGGTAACCAGGGTTCTGCGCGGCTGCGGTCAAGGCGAGCTGCACGCCTGGGGACACAGGGTCAACGGGGTTGCCCACCGAGAGGTCAACGATTCCACCCGGGTGGGCCTGGGCCTTCTTCTTGGCGCCGGCCAGCGAATCCCAGGGGAAGTCTGGAAGCGTCTTTCCTAGCGGTGTGCGTGCCATGTCTTACTCCTGATTCTGTGGCGGAAGCGCGGCAATCATCGGGACGTCAAAGTCCTGCGGGCCGAGGGCCGCCGCGCCGCCCGGGGAGCCCAGGTCGTCGAAGAAGGCTGCGTTGGCGTCGTTGTAGTCCAGCCATTCATCGGGAACGTCGTCCTCGTAGAAGATGGCCTCGACCGGGCAAGCTGGCTCGCAGGCGCCGCAGTCCACGCACTCATCCGGGTGGATGTAGAGCATGCGCTTGCCCTCGTAGATGCAGTCAACAGGGCATTCCTCAACGCAGCCGCGGTCCATTACGTCAACGCAAGGCTGTGCGATCGTATAAGTCATGGAGATTCCTTGAAGCTTCCTGATTTCTCGGATTTGGGATGTTTAACAGTATGTCACTTCTGCTTGAAAAATGGCCAAACGCCCCCGCCTATCCCGGCCAAAAGCAGGAGCAGGCTGAGAATATTATTGGCCAAGAGCATGTCTCCTGTCATCGGTACGAGGAGCATGAAGGCGAAAAAGCCCAGGCACCAGACGATGAGCGGGATGGCGCCGACCAGCGGTGCGGGGCTCCATAGCCGGGCGGTGCGGGTGAGCACGGAGTTGAACCACCACGCAAGCAGGATGGTGATGGGAAAGGCCACGCTCGCCCCATTGGATAGCGGAATTCGCGCGGTGAGGTAGATGACCTCGAGGAAGACCGATAGCAACGCGCCGATGGCCAGCCACACTAGGCCAGTGACCTGCTCGCCGCGACTAAAATCCGTGCGCATTACAGGCCGCCCAGCAGGTCATCGGCCGGCTCACCCTGTCCCAGCTGGAAGTACTCGGCGCGCAGCAGGGGCATGACCAGCAGGTTGGATAGACCATAGGCTCCGGGCACGTGCTCGGGTTCGTGCAGCGCGGCCACGGCGGCCTCGGGGTTGGTGCGGCTGCTGGAGCCATCAGCCACCCAGATTTGGGAGGCGTGGGCGCGCATAGCGCAGCGCTTGGCGTCCAGGGCGGCGTCGGAAAGAGCGACGGTGATATCGGCGCCCTCGTTGGTGAAATTGTCTAGGTACTCCTGGCTGGGCTTGGTCCACCCGGCCGGCGCATCGAGGGCGTCCAAGCCGGCATAGTTGGCGGCGCGTTCAAAAATGCCGTACCAAATGCGCGTGCTTGGCGGAGCCGCCTTCATCACCGCCTTATGCACCGCAATGTGGTCGGGGTGCCCGTAGCCGCCATCGGGCCCGTAGGTCAAGATGGCATGGGGCTGGATGGCCTCGAGCTCGTCGCTCAGGAAATCGGCCGCCTCCTCGATGCGATTGACCAACGCACGGGGGTTATCGTGCGAGGGAGAACCCGCCATGCCAGAGTCGCGGAAATGCCCGAATCCGCCCAATTGAACTCCCTTGACGCCCAGCGCATCGAGGGCATTGGCCAATTCGCGGGCGCGGAACCCGCCGAGCTGATCATGATCGGCCAGGCCTTGGTAAGGCTCGCCGATGACCTCGCCATCCTCGCCCAAGGTAAGCGTAATGACGGAAACTTCGGCGCCGCGTGCGGCTAGAGTGGCCAGGGTGCCACCCATAAAGAGGGTTTCATCATCCGGGTGGGCGTGCACTGCCACCACGCGGTAGCCGGTTAAGTCCTTAGTCTTCATCTATCCTCCAGCGGGGCGCGGTGATAAGACCCTCGTCCCAATCATCAATGCTCTGGCCGGGGCCTACAATACCCTGCCCGAGCGCGTGGATACGCGTCTCATCCACCAAAGGCACGTAGAGGGCCTCCTTAGAGTTCACATCTCGAATGCGTCCGAGCGCTTCCTTCGGGCTCATGGCGCCGGACAAAATCTCCTCGCGAATCTCATCCGCGTTCTCCGGACAGATTCCGGACAGGTCGCCGGCGAGCGGCTGTTTGTCATCGCAGCTGAAGATATTCGCCGCGGACACCGAGTTCAGGGAGATATCCTCCCAGGTCACTACCGCATCCACCTCGCCTTCGGGCAGGAGCTTGGAGGTGATCGTGGTCAGGCGCTCGGACACCACCTCGGCAGCGATCCCGTGGGCTTCGAGGACGTCATAAAGCGTATTGGCCGCAGCCAAGGCCGTGGGGCTGGTGGGGTCTACCGCAAAGCGAATCGGCTTCTTACTAGCGCGGGTGCGCAGCGCAGTGAGATCCGTGTCCTTACTAATAGGGTTGTTCCCCGGTTCAAGGTTGGAAGCGCGGCCGGTGGCCAAGCGCGCGACCTGGTCCGTGTCAATCAGCGAGGCCAATCCGCGGCGCGCTGCCCTTTCTTCCAGCGCTCCATCCGCGGTGGACATGTGCAGGCGCAGTTGGCGCGGGCGGGTCAGTGTCTTATCGGAAACATGCCCTAAAAGGCCCAGTGCCTCCTGCGAGGTTTGGCCAGGCGTGAAGTCCGCGAAACCAATCTGCCCGGAGCGCAGCATATTAAGCGCCTGGGTGCTATCGCGCACCTCGCGCAGCTGAATGACGTCCACCTGGGCCGGATTAGCTCCCCAGAAGCGGTCGTTCCGGTTCAAGGTAATGACTCCGCGGCCGCGGTCCACGCTATCGACGAGGAAGCGCCCGGCCGATGCCGGAATCTTATCGGCTAAGGCAGAGCCAAAGTTATCGTCCTGCAGCAGGTGGGAAGGCAGCAAATTATGGAAAAGCAGGTGCCAATCTTTCACCTTCTGGGAAAAGTCCACGGTGACTACGCGGCCACCATCGGAGGTATTGACGGCCGATATGGCGTGGTAGCCGGCGGGATCGCGCACACCAGCGGTGGTGGTCATCTGCTTCCACAGGTAGCTAAAGTCCGCGCCGGAAATGGGTGTGCCATCGGACCATTGCGCGGGCGAGGCAATGACGTAGCGCACTCGCTGCGCCACGCCCTTAGGCGCGGTGACCTCAGAGGCGGATTCGAGGATATCGGCGTCCCTTCGCCCGTTGTGGAACGCCGAGGGCAGCACCAGTTCTGCAATCTGGTCGACCAGCTCGGAATTATTGGCCACCAGGTGCGGGTTCAATCCCGCGCGCAAGGGGTCCACGCCCACCGAGATGGTCGGTCGCTTGTCGGAGTCAGCATCCTGCGGCTGCTCTTCGTCCGAGGTAGCCGTGGTGGTGGTCTGTTCTTCTTGCAGCGCGGAGGAATTTTCCTCCACCACCGGTGGTGGGCCGGGGTTAGCCGCGCAGGCGCTAAGTATTGCAAGGCTGGCGGTGCTGAGTACCGCTGCGATTGCCGACGCCGCGCGCCTTGGTGAAGCCGGATTCTTTTTCATCGCGGACTACTTTAGTCCCTCCACCCCGCCGAAACGAAGATTTTTGGCGCTAGACTTGGCCACAGACCGCAACTATTAAGGAGACCCCAATGCTCATCTGCCAAGAAATGTTTCTTCTACTGACCAAGGACAACGGCAAGAAGGAAGACTGGGTGTCCAATAATGAGGCCGCTCTGCGCGCCACCGTACTCGCGGACCTGCTACTGGGCGGGCACGTAGAGCTCGGTGAGAAAAAGAAGGTAGAGACTACTCCACAGCGCCCGGAGCACCCCGTGTTGGCTTGGGCTTGGGAAGAGCTGCAGCAGCACAAGGCCACCAGGATGCAGAGCCTGTTGGAGGCTTCGTGGTTTACCCCGCGGGAAATCATCGCCTTGGATTTCCACGCGAATGGACAGCTCGATGTGGAAAAGGCCAAGTGGTGGCAGATTAGCGGCGACCGCTACATCATGACGGACCTGGAGCTGGAAAAGGAACTGCGCGAACGGTTGGTTGCAGTCCTGGAGGCGCAGCGACCAGCCACGGTCAATGACGTCATCATCCTGGATATCCTCCGCGAGGTCAGCGGCGCCTATACCCTGCTGAAAAACGATGCGGAGGGAATGAAGCGCCGCGAGATGCGGGCACGCATTCAGGAGATCAAGAAAGAGGTCGAGTATGACAAAACCGCCTCCTCTGCGGTCAAGGCCGTAGTTGAGGAGGCGGCAGCGGTTGCGGCGATGGTGGCCACGTCAGCGGCAATCACCACCACCTAGGGTGCGGCTTATTACTTATTCATCTGCTTCGCGCGAGCAGCAGCACGCTTGCGGTCGGTAGCGGAAAGCTCCACCTTGCGCACGCGCAGAACGTCCGGGGCGACCTCGACGCACTCGTCGTTGCCACAGAACTCCAGCGCCTCTTCCAGGGAAAGGGTGTGTGCCTTAGCAAGGGTGACCGTGGCATCCGCGGTGGCGGAGCGCATATTGGTCAGCTTCTTTTCCTTGGTGATGTTGATGTCAATATCCTCATCGCGGTTATTGGCACCAACGACCATGCCCTCATAAGCCTCGGCGCCCGGCTCGACGAAGAAGTTGCCGCGGTCAGCCAGCTGCATCAGCGCGTACTGGGTGATCTGGCCGGTGCGGTCAGCCACCAGGGAACCGGTTGGGCGGGACTTGATCTCGCCGGCCCAGACATCCAGGCCGTCAGAAATGGAGTTTGCGATGCCGGCACCGCGGGTCTCCGTCATGAACTGGGTGCGGAAGCCGATGAGGCCGCGGGCAGGAACACGGAAGATCATGCGTACCCAGTCGCCCTCGCGCACGTCCATGGCCTGCATCTGGCCCTTGCGGGAGGCCAGCAGCTGGGTGATAGCACCCTGGTGCTCGGACGGGGCGTCAATGGTGAGGATCTCGTATGGCTCGTAGGTCTTGCCGTCGATTTCCTTGGTCACAACCTGCGGCTTGCCGATGGTCAGCTCAAAGCCCTCGCGACGCATGGACTCGATGAGCACGGACAGTGCCATCTCGCCACGGCCCTGGACCTCCCAAGCATCGGGACGCTCGGTAGGCAGCACGCGCAGGGACACGTTACCGATAAGTTCCTGCTCCAGACGGGCCTTGACCATACGTGCGGTGAGCTTATCGCCGCCGCCCTGGCCTGCCATCGGGGAGGTATTAACGCCGATGGTCATGGAGATGGCCGGCTCGTCCACGGTGATGCGCGGCAGGGCCTCAGGGCGCTCCGGATCGGCGATGGTGTCACCAATCATGACGTCAGAAATGCCGGAGATCGCCACGATGTCTCCGGCGATGGCTTCCTCGGCCGGCTGACGCTCGAAGCCGACAGTGCGCAGCAGCTCGGCGACCTTCACGGTCTTGGTGTGCTGGTTGCCATCCTCGTCGTAATGGATCCAGGCCACCTGCTGACCCTTCTTGATGCGGCCGGCGTAGATGCGCAGCAGCGCGATTCGGCCCAGGAAGTCGGAGGCGTCCAGGTTGGTCACGTGCGCCTGCAGCGGGGCGTCGACGGTAGCGGAAGGCTCCGGGAGGACGTTGTAGATGACGTCGAAAAGCGGCTGCAGGTCCTCACCCTCTGGGACGTTGCCATCGCCTGGGTTTTCGGTGGAGGCAACGCCAGCACGGCCGGAAGCGTAGAGAACCGGCAGGTCCAGCAGCTCCTCGGCGGCAGCCGCAGCTTCCTCGTCCTCTAGACCGGCGGCGATTTCCAGCAGCAGATCCTGGGACTCGGAGACAACCTCGTCGATGCGGGCATCCGGTCGGTCAGTCTTGTTCACGCAGATGATAACCGGCAGCTTGGCTTCCAGCGCCTTGGTAAGCACGAAGCGGGTCTGCGGCAGCGGGCCCTCGGAGGCATCGACAAGCAAGACAACGCCATCCACCATGGAAATACCGCGCTCAACCTCGCCACCGAAGTCGGCGTGGCCCGGGGTGTCGATGACGTTAATGATCAGGTCCTGGCCGTCCTTGCCCAGGCCCTTGCGGTGAATGGCCGTGTTCTTGGCCAGAATGGTAATGCCGCGCTCGCGCTCCTGATCATTGGAGTCCATGACGCGGTCCGTGTGTTCACCGTGGTCACCAAAGGCGCCGGACTGCTCCAGCATGCCGTTGACCAGGGTGGTCTTGCCATGGTCAACGTGCGCGACGATGGCAACATTACGGAACTCGGTATTACTCACTAGTGGGTTTCTCCTTCGGAGGATCTACAGCGCTTACGCGCGCGAAATTGATCTTGAACGAGCTCCCACGATACCCCCTTAAAGGGCCAAGTGCAGCATTGGGGATGACTTTACCCCGTAACGCACCGTATAGAACGGGCGAAAAATCTTATAGATTGCGAATGCACTTGACACTCCCATAAGCATCACTATCGTTACTGTAGGTAATATTGTTACAAATGTGACTAATGGGGCTTGAACGCCCATCCCGAGACCGCACCCAAGGAATTGATAACGTGAGCCACGCCCGCACCACCTGGCGCCTGTCCAGCCGCACCGGTTATATCGCCGCTGCCACGGCCGCGCTCATTGGCCTCGCCTCTCCCCTCGTCGCCCCAGCGCAGGCTTCCGCACCGGATCTTTCTTCCTTGGTGCAGCAGGCATCCTCCCACAGCCCGCTGGACGAGCTCGGCCGCCCCAATCAGGAAACCCAGGACCGCATCCGCGCTTTTGCGGCACAACCTTGGATTCCCGAGGATGTTCGCAACGCCATCTTGTCGGGCCTCGCATTCTTCGCCGGCGGCGGCAATGGCAAGGGCGGCGTAGCCATGCCAGAGGGCAATAACCCGAACTTCCGCCAGTTCTACTGGCCCACAGTTTCCGCACACTGCATTGGCGGCACCAGCGATGCCATGGGCTCGGCCATCGCTGTTCCTGGCCCCACCGAAATGCCAGCACCGGGAGCAAAGCCTGGCGAAACCGTCTTCCTCTTCACCGCCCTCGGCACCCCACCGGCCGCACGCGAACAAGGCGGGATGAACGTGCAGTGGTTCAACCTTGACACCCTGCGCAGCGGCGTCACCCCACTGAATAATAACGGCATCAATCAAGACGGCCCTACCACCTTGTCCGGCACCGCCCAGACTGGCAAGGGCACCGTCATCGCACTGCTTTCTGGCGGCGTAAACACCCAGGAATCCCGCTGCAATTTTGCCCCCACCGCCGCCTTCCTTGAGGTGAAGTAGATGCCGGCGGATCTCCATCCGGTCAAGCGCGAGACCTTTAATACCGCCGAGTACACCAATACCGACCCCAAGGGTTTCCTGCGCGAGGTCGACACGTATACCGAGACGGATTTCGGCCTCTACATGGCTCGCGGCGCCGATCACCCGCGCTTTGGCTACCTGGAATCGTGGCTGCTGCCCGATCTCAACCTGCGCGCCAATATCTTCCATTTCCGCCCTGGTGTAGACGTCCACCAGGACTTTTATATTGATGTGGCCGAAATCCAGCGCGATGGCGCGGTGTGGACCACCCGCGACCTTTATGTGGATCTGGTTGCCACGCGCGGCGAGCCCATTTCCGTGCTCGATATTGATGAACTCTCTGCCGCTACCTCCGCCGGCTTGATTTCCGCCGAGGACGCCGAGAAGGCGATCGACACCACACTTGCCGCGGTCGAGGGCATTACTCGCAGCGGTGATGATGCGATGGCTTGGCTGGCGCATCAGGGGATACACTTAACGTGGTCCGATAACATCACCTTAACCCCAGAAGGATAATTTATGGCCGGTGGCCTTTTTGCCCTGCTTGACGACGTCGCCCTGATCGCCCGCTCCGCCGCCTCCAGTGTTGACGATGTGGCCGCCCTTGCAGGCAAAACTTCCGTGAAGGCCGCAGGTGTGGTGGTCGACGATGCTGCCGTCACCCCGCAATACGTTGAGGGAATCAAGCCGCAGCGCGAGCTGCCGATGATCTGGCGCATTACCAAGGGCTCGCTCATCAATAAGCTCGTTATCATCTTGCCCATCGCCATGATCCTCTCCTGGATCGCGCCGTGGGCGCTCACCCCCATCCTGATGTGCGGCGGTACTTTCTTGTGCTTTGAAGGTGCGGAGAAGATCTTGCACCACGTTCTCCCCCACCGGGAAAAGGAGACCGAGTCAGTCCAAGAAAAGGGCGCCGATGCCGAAGACAGCCTAGTTAAGTCCGCTATCACCACCGACCTCATCTTGTCTGCTGAGATCATGGTCATTTCCTTGAATGAAGTCATCAACGAGCCATTCTGGATGCGCCTCGGCGCCCTCATCTTCGTCGGCATCATGCTGACCCTGGGTGTCTACGGCGCCGTAGGCCTCTTGGTCAAGATGGACGATATTGGCTTAGCCCTCAATAAGCGCCACAATGGCAACTCCACCATCGGCACCGCTCTGGTCAAGGGCATGCCGGTCGTACTCGATATCATCGGCGTCATCGGTACCGCCGCCATGCTGTGGGTAGGCGGCCACATCGTAGTCAAAGGCCTGCACGAATTCGGAATGGATCAGCCACACGAGTTCATTGCCTCCGTGACCGAAAATATTTCCAACGGAGCCCTGGCGTGGCTGGCAGATACCGGTATGTCCATGGTCTGCGGCCTGGTGCTTGGCACAGTGGTTGCCACCATCGTGATGGCGGTCAAGGCCTCCTTTGGCAAGACCTCGGCCACCTCCGCCCAGCCGGCGGAGGCTTAAAACGCCGTAGCCCGGCTGCATAGCCGGCTACATAAATAGCATCAGCGAAACCGCCATCACGGCCATGCCGGCAATCAAGCCGTAGATAGCGTGATGGTGCTCGCCGGTTTCCTCAGCAGTGGGTAATAGCTCATCCAGCGAGATGAAGACCATAATGCCGGCGATGGCGGCGAAGCTAATGCCCATCGTCGCCGGCCCAATAACCGGCAAGAGAAGGCCGAAGCCGATGAGCGCGCCGAGCGGCTCGGCCAGGCCAGACAAGGTGGCCCACCAAAAGGCCTTCTTGCGGGAGCCAGTGGCCTCGCGCAGCGGAACAGCCACCGCAATGCCTTCCGGGATATTGTGAATGGCGATGGCCACCGCCACCGGCACCGCAACTTCCTTAGAATCCAGGCCGGAAAGGAAGGTGGCAAACCCCTCGGGGAAATTGTGCAGGCCCAGCGCGCAAGCGGTAAATACGCCGGTTTTCATTAGCTTTTTGCGGCGGGCTTCTTCGGCCGTGGTGGCCGGCTCATGGGGGTTAATCTCCTCCGGCACGAGCCGGTCAATGATGGCGATGACGGCGATGCCAGCAAAGAACGCCCCGACGGCGGCCCAGGTGCCGGTGGTTTCCTCGCCGAGGGCGTCGGAAAGCTGCGCAATGCCTTCCGGCAGGATCTCCATAAAGGAGACATACAGCATCACGCCGGCCGAAAGCCCCAGTGCAGCGGCCATAAAAGCCGGCCCCGGCTGGCGCCTTCCCACCGCCAAAGCGCCGCCAATCGAGGTCGATAGACCCGACAGCAGCACCAAGGCGAAGGCAAAGGCAAAGGTACTAAAAGTCATAGCTAGCACCCTACCTGCCAATGATTGTCAAGTATTAATTTTCTTCCTTATCTTCCGGTACCGGAGAGATGAACTCGCCATTCTTGATAGATGGATCGTTGTCCACATACTCGCCTGCCTCATAGTCATAGCCCACGGCGCGGCCCTCTTCGTCCGTGCGCGCGTACCAATCGGTCACCTCTGCTGCAGTGGAGTTAAAGTGCGCGCCCGTTGCGTAGTCGCCGTCCGTCGGCTCGATAGACAGGGCAAAGTTATCGCCATAATCGCGCACGCCCCGCACGATCGCATTAGAGACCGCTTCGTCCTCGTAGAAATGACGGATGGAGGCAGGATCATGGCGCAGCTCGCGCACCAACGCGATGCACATGAGCACGATGATGACCGCGAACGGCAGGGCCGTCACCGTAATAAGATTCTGCAGGCCCTGCAGCGCATTGCGGCCGCCGGCAAGCAAAATGACCACGGCAATGCCGGCCATACATACCACCCAAAAGACCGTAACCACCGGGTTTGGCTTGGGGTTGCCGCGCTGGGTGAGCTGCGAGTTCACAATGGATGCGGAGTCAGCCGTGGTAATGAAGAAGACCACCAGCATGACGATGACGATGGGCGCCATCCACTCCGCTCCTGGGAAGTGATCCAAGACCTTGAAAAAGATGTCTTCTGCCGCCGGCATGGAATCAATGGTGCCATCTGGGGCGATATCGCCATCGCGGCGCTGCAGCCAAATGGTGGTACCGCCCAGGATGGTAAAAGCGGCAACAATGATGGCGGAGGGAATAAGCAGCACGCCAAGCACGAACTGGCGGATGGTACGCCCGCGGGAAATCTTGGCTACGAAAACACCCACAAACGGCGACCAAGATACCCACCAGGCCCAGTAGAAGGTGGTCCAGGAGGACAGGAAGGCCACCATGTCTTCCCCCTCGCCCATGTTGGCCGAGAGCATCTGTGGCATTTCATCGAGATATTCAATCACTACGGCCGGCAGCATATTGGCCAAGAAGGCGGTCGGCCCCACGACGAAGAAGAACAAGGCCAGCGCCATGGCCAGCACCAGGTTGATATTGGAGAGCCACCGAATTCCCTTGGCCACGCCGGAGACAGCCGAGAAGATCGTTCCGATGGACAGCACCACGATGATTACCAGCGCCGCAGCATTGCCGGTGGTAGACCAACCGCTGACCAATTCCACGCCGCGACCGATCTGTAGCGCACCGATGCCCAGCGTGGCAGCGGTGCCAAAGAGCGTAGCAATAATAGCTAGGCCATCGATGATGCGCGCAGGCAGGGAGTCAGTGGAGCGATTACCAAAAAGCGGCATCAGAATGGAGCTCATCAACGGCACGCGGCCGCGACGGAAGGACACGTAGGCCACGCACAGGCCCACGATGGCATAAATTGCCCAGGCATTAAAGCCCCAGTGCATGGCGGCCTGCGCCATGGCACCCAGCACCGCTTCATCGCTCGCGGCCTCATAGGCGCCAGGGCGTGGCGAAAGGTAGTAGCTCAGCGGCTCGAAGGGGCCAAAGAAGATGATGCCGATGCCAATACCGGCACCAAAGAGCATCGCCGCCCAGCTCACCGTGGAAAATTCCGGCTTCTCCCCATCCAGGCCGAGAGGAATCTTGCCGTACTTCGAAAAAGCCAAGATGATGAGCAAAAACATCAGGAACGTCGCCAGGGCGGTAAAGATCCAACCCAGATTGCGCATCACCCAATCGAGTGCTGCCGAAGAAGCATCGAAGACCTGCTCGGGCGCAATCACACCCCAGATTACGAAGGCGACGACCAGTCCGCCGACCACAAAGAGGATCGGTTTATCTACGCCGTACTTGACCTTCTGGTCCTCAATGGAGACGCCCGGTACCAGCGCGGGGTGGATATTATGCGGGTACATAATGTCCTTTAGGATGCGCTTGGCGTTGCGGGTGCGCTTTTTGCTTTCCTCCGAGCTATTTACCCCACGCACAGGGCGGGATGAGGAAGACGATGAAGAAGAGATGGTTCTACTCCTATTCTGTTTTCCGGGTTTCACTTTTAAGAGAGCTGTCCATACATTAATAAAAACTCGCAGGATATAAAGCTGACGCCAGCCCTATCCCCCATATGCGTAAAATGAGCTACGCATTGTTTACCGGCCTTTAACCTTGGGAGTGACTTTCTATGGCGCTATACCCGCTCGCGACTAGTTACTTCGGTGTGGAGCATGTTGCGGTCCTCGAGCACCCAGTGCTGGGCACCGCATTGAGTATCCCCGGCGTGGCAGAGCACGCTGCGCTTGTCGACGTCTCCCTAGAGCCCGATACCTACACCAACGGCTGGCGCGTTCGCTCGGACTTCGGCTTCTTAGGGTTACTGGACGAGGTCGAGGCGGCGGAGTATCCCGCCTTGGAGCGTTTAAAGGCCTCCTCCGCACAGCCGCAGACGATCGCCACCGTGGAAGTAGTAGACGGCGAGGTTGAGGTTGCCGTGTCACTGGGCCTGTGGCCGTGGATGGTGCCGGTCAACGACCAGCCGCAAGGAACTGCGTTGCTAACTGGCGGACAAGGCGTGCTGATCGATGCCGCCGCCGGCGACCTATCGCCCGCCCAGCTGGAGAGCATGGGCACGCAGCAATTCTTCGTCACGCTGGAAGACCTTGCCGGCACCGCAGTGGCCACCTGCGACGATATGGTACTCGGCCCCATCGGCGACATTCCTGCGTTCCCCGGCCTGCGCGCCGCGTTCGCCGCGGCCAGCGGCTCTGGAGCGGGGCTTTCCGCCCGCGCCTATGCGAGCCACGGCATGCTTGCCGTCGATATCCCCGCCGATGAGGCCACCCCCGAGGAGCTCTTCTCCCCCGCTGTTCCACCGCTGCGCGTGCCCGCGCCACAACCTGCGATTCCCACTGCTGCGCCCGCAGCCACACCGGCTCAACCCGAGGTCTGGGAGCACACGCTTGCCGGCGAGGCCATCGTGACGGCGCTGCCCACCGGCTCACGCCGCCCGAAAGGGCCACAGGTCCAGCCGGCTGCACCCGCTGAGCCAGATGCGCCAGCTCAGCAGCACAATGAGCAATCACAACAACCGCAGGCCAGCGCCAAGCTGGCGGAGTTGGTCTCCTCCATCCCGGGCGATCAGAATTTCAGCTGGCGTGCACTGCCGGTAGCCGAAGAACCGGGCCGCTTTTCCTCCGAATCCGCGCGCGTGCGGGCCCGGCGCGTGGCCCGCGAAACCTCTCACCACCGTGGGGGCAATCACCGTAAATAGGTGCGGCGACCGATCACAGTTGCCTCGTTAGCGCAGGGTGCGTTGGCCCCCGTCGCCGCGGCGGGTAATCCGCTGGGCGTCGAGGTATTCCAGCAGCGGGATGGCTACCCGCCGCGTGGTACCTAGCGCCTGGCGGGCAGCCGAGAGAGTAAAGGGTTGTTCCAGTCCGGCAAGGCGCCGGCGCGCCTCCTCAGGAGCTGAGGGCAAGAGCACGATTCCCTGCTTCAGGCGCAGGAGGCGCCCGGCGCGCTCGGCGGCGGCAAGCTCCTTGGGCCCCAGGCCTAGCTCCGTGAGGTCATCTGCTTCGGGTGCCGCAAAGGGTTCTGCCTTGAGTCTTTCCTCGATGGCAGCGACCCCGCGCTCCGCCGCGCCGAGGTCCGCCCGCTGCCCGGGAAGGCGCAGCACTCCCTCACTGCTTTCCGCCTTCGCAGCGGCGATGGCAAGGCCCAGCAAGCCTTCTTCTTGCAGGCCGAGGGCGTCCATGGCCGCCTTGCGGGGCATTCCCGGTGCTAGGGGATGGGCGGCGGTGTGGGCATGCAGGGCGTCGGTAAGCGCGTGCTTCCATCGCGTAACTTGGGAAGCGGCAATCCACCAGTCGCGGAAGGCGATAATGCCTTGCGGCGGCGCTGCGGTAGTAAAGCCATCGCGGGCTAAGTCATCCACACGGGCGAAGCCGACGCGGCACAGGTAGGAGGCAGGATCACGGAATGAGTGCTGGGTGCTGAGCTCTTCTGCGCGGCGGCGGGCGGCACCGCGCCGGTTAAGCTCCGGCGGGCGCAGATCGACTGCCTCTACCCCGGCGACGACGTGCCGGCCACCAGGGCTGCGCACTACGAAGCGATCAAGGAGCCGCAACGGCAGCGCATGCGCCAGGCTGATGCGCGCGAAATCGGCAGACAGGGGGCGCAGGTGGGCCTCTACCCCGGCGGTACCGGTGTGCACGACGAGGTTATCGGGCAGCCCGTCGAGCTCCGCGCCAAAGGTGCGGCGGACATCGAGGTGGTCCACTAAGCGCCACGCACCCGGGGTAAGCAGCACGTCGCCGCGGTGGATACCGGCGGCATCCACCCCACGCAGGTTGACGGCCGCGCGAGTGACGGGGCCGAGTGAATCCTGCGCGCGATTTTCACTATGCAGGCCACGGACTTCCACGTCCCTTTCCCCACCAGCCGTGGCTACCTTGAGGCTATCGCCTACGCGCAGAGTGCCCGCCGCGAGCGTTCCGGTAACCACGGTGCCCGCACCTTTCACGCTGAAGGCGCGGTCCACCCACAGACGCACGGGTGCCTGTGCATCGGGAACGGGCACAGCAGCGAGGACCTCATCGAGCGCCTGCCGCAGCGCCGCAATGCCATCGCCGGTAGGAGCGGATACGGGGATAATGGGGGCGTCGGCAAGCGGGGTGCCGGCCAGCTGCGTTCGGATTTCTGCGGTGCGGTCCACGGTGGCGCGATCGCTGCGAGTGAGCGCAATAATGCCGTGCTCTACTCCCAGCGCACGCAAGGCATCGCGGTGGTCGGTGGACTGGGCCTGCCATCCCTCATCGGCCGCGACGACAAAGAGGACGACTGGGGCCGGGCCCACGCCAGCGAGCATATTGCCTAAGAATTTTTCATGGCCGGGCACATCTACGAAAGCCACATCCGCGCCAGAAGGCAGCGTAGTCCAGGCAAACCCCAAATCAATGGTGAGCCCGCGGCGCTTTTCTTCCTCCCAGCGGTCCGGGTCCATCTCCGTAAGTGCGCGCACCAGGGTGGACTTGCCGTGGTCCACATGGCCGGCAGTAGCGACGACGTACACCTAGCTCACCGCCTTAATAGCGGCAATAACTGCGGCGTCGTGGTCGGCAGGAACGCAGCGAATATCCACCAAGCAGCGGCCCTGATGCACGCGACCTACCACGGGCGGGTCCTGGCGGCGCAGCGCGTCCGCATAGCGCTCGGGCAGGCTCACCGCGAAGCCGGGCAGCGGGTATTCGGGCGCCCCGCCACCGCCCACGCGGCCATCATGAGACACCACTTCTGCCCCGACTGCCTGTGCAATGGATTCCGTGCGCTCGCGGTGTGTCTGGCGATCGAGGTGGAGGGCGTCCTGCACGGCATTCGAGGGCGTCGAAATGGCCGCCTCCAGCGCGTTGAGGCGCAACTTATCTATGCGCACCGCACGCGCCAGCGGGTGCTTCTTCACCGCGGCAATCGCCTCCTTGGTGCCGAGCAAGATTCCTGCCTGCGGACCGCCAAGTAGCTTATCGCCGGAGGCTATGACGATATCGGCGCCGGCGCGCAGCTGGGCCTGGATATCTGGTTCTTCTGGCAGCGCTGGGTCATGAGTGAGCAGGCCGGAGCCCAAGTCCACGATGAGTCGCGTATCGTGCTCCACCGCTAGGCGGTGCAGTTCCTCTACCCCGACTGCGGAGGTAAACCCCTCGATGCGGAAATTAGAAGGGTGAACCTTCAAAATAGCGCCGGTGTTATCGCCCAGCGCGCGCTCGTAGTCGGCCAAGTGTGTGCGGTTAGTCGCCCCTATTTCTTTGAGGCGCGTGGCCGTGGACTCGATGAGTTCCGGCAGGCGGAAGCCAGCTCCTATCTCAATGAGCTCGCCGCGCGAAATAATGACCTCTTTGCCGGGAGCAAGCGCGGCGGTGGCCAGGAGCAAGGCGCTGGCGCCGTTATTGACCACGAGGGCATCTTCTGCGCCGGGGCAGGCCGCGAGCAGCGCGGCCGTGGCGCCGGCACCGCGATTTCTGGATCGCTTGCCCGAGCCCAAGTCCATTTCCACATCTGTATAGGAGGCAGCGGCGTGCAGGGCCTCTACCGCGGCACTGGGAAGCGGTGCACGCCCTAAGTTCGTATGAATGATGACGCCGGTGGCGTTAATGACCGGGCGCAAGGAATGCGCATTCTGTTGTTCCAGGCGCTGCGCAATTTCTGCGGGTATATCGCTGACCGGCAGCTGACCGCGGCGTGCTTGGGTGACTGCGCCCTGGATTATCGCGCGGATGGTGTGCTCGGCTAGGCGCTGGCGCGCGGATTCTACTTCCGGCAGCTGGAGCAGCTCGTCCATGCGGGGAATATTCCTGCGGGGATCCGAGCTAGCAGTAGGCGTGGGCGTGGGCACTGTGGCATTCCTCCTTGCGCGCGGGTGGCGGAGACGGACAGGAATCGAACCTGCCAGACCGAGATGCTCGGCCTCACCGGTTTTGAAGACCGGGGCGCCCACCAGGACACGTACGCCTCCGTGTGCTCACCTTACACGGGCATTCCCCGGTGCCGGCACACCTGTCACGCAATACCTCCACCATGCCGCTCCGAGGTGGAAACCTCGGCGCCCTATGTCCTATCGCGCCACACACAGGTTCCCTACCTTGCTGTGCAGCCAAATAGTTCCTCGGGATGAGTAAAATGGCGATATGACCGAAGATATTAAACTCACCTCTTTCGCCGCAGGCGGCGGTTGCGCCTGCAAGATTCCCGCTGGCCAACTTGAGTCTGCCGTCGAGGGCCTGATAGGCAAGGCCGACCCTAACGTGCTGGTTGGCCTAGATGATGGCGATGATGCCGCAGCCGTAAAGATTCAAGATGGCCTGGCGGTTATCTCCACCGCGGACTTTTTTACGCCCATGCTCAATGACCCCTACGATTGGGGGCGAGTGGCTGCGGCCAATGCGCTCTCTGACGTCTATGCCATGGGTGGCACCCCGGTTACCGCCATTAACCTGGTGGGCTGGCCCAATGAAAAGCTTGGCCTGGACGTGCTGCGCGAGGTCCTGCGCGGCGGCATGGACATAGCCACCAAGGCCGGCATCTCCGTAACGGGTGGGCACTCCATCACCGCGCCCGAGCCGCTGTACGGCATGGCAGCTACCGGCATCGTGGCCCCCGACAAGCTCATGCGCAACGACGCCGCCGAACCCGGCCTGCCCATCACCCTGACCAAGCCCATCGGCGTGGGCATCCTCAACAACAAGCACAAGGCCACCAGCGAGGTCTCCCAGGCCGCGGTCGATTCCATGACCACCTTGAACCGCGAGGCCGCCCGCGCCGCGGTGGAGGCGGGCGTGCGTGCGGCCACGGACGTCACCGGCTTCGGGCTGCTCGGCCACCTGTACAAGATGTGCCGAGCCTCCGGCATCGCCGCGGAGCTCGACTTTTCCGCCGTGCCCACCATCGAAGGCGCAAAGGAGGCGCTGGCGGAGGGCTTCATCCCCGGCGGCTCTCGCCGCAATCTCGACTGGGTGCGCCCACACCTCGATTCCTCTTTGAGCGAGGAAGAGCTAGTGCTGCTTGCCGACGCCCAAACTTCCGGCGGCCTCCTCCTCATCGGCGAAGTTCCTGGCTACCCCATCATCGGCCACACCACCGAGCGCACCGGCGATGCCTATATCAAGGCCTAAGATGCAGCGACAGATCCCTTTTCTCCTCGCCCTTTCCTCCACCACCCTTGCCGCAGCAGGGTTGGTGGGGTGCTCGTCCGAAGGGGCATCGCCAAGCGGATGCTCCCCTGTTGATAGTGCTGCGGTGCGCGAGGCCCTGCCAAATTCGCTCGGCAAGTCGAAGCTCGACCCACACTCCACCGACAAGGATGAACATTCCTTCTCAGTGCTCTACCGTGCAGAGGATAAGGAGCAGGTCAGCCTGCTGGGGACGAAATATGAGGCCGAGGGCTCACCCGTCTGCCCCGATGACCCCAATGAGGCAGCGCAGCGCTACTTAGAGCTGCTGCACGACGACCTCGATGCCCAAAACGCCGACCAGCAGCGCCCCGCCAATGAGTACTCCCCCTTCGAGTTCACCGCCGCTGACAGGCGGTTTTATTGCTCCGCCTGGCCGGTCGAAGAGTCAGTGTCTACCACCTGCGTGACCACCGTGGGCGATGTGGCGCTGAACTACTACCTCCACCGTGATGGCCACGACTCCGCAGCCGAGCAACAACGCATGGAAGACATCGGCTCGGAGCTCGCCCCCGCCCTGCAGGACTTGGACTAGTCCGGGCTCACCACATCGTGGCCGAGGCCCTGCTCGCGCCGGCGCCTTTCCGCCCGGCGCTTTTGCGGCCCGATGGTGGTATCCGGGTTCTTCACCGCTTCCAAGCCGGCGTTCAGCACGCCAAAGCGCGTGCACGCCGAGCCTGCCAAGAGCGATAGCCCCGCAGCCACCGAGACTGCCCGCGACTTCGTCACCGCAGCCACTGCACTACCGACACCGCCGGCCGCGATGAAGTATTCCGAGGCCTTCATCAACGCGCCCGGCCTGCCCTCGTGCAGCGCCTCGCGCGGCTCCGGCTCCATGCCTTCCTCCAGCACCTTGGTCGCCACCAGATCGCTGGCTGCCGCGGCCATACCCAACACACGGGCCGGTCCCGCGTGCTCGACCGGAGTGGTCACCATAGCCAGGCCTGACGACGCCGCACCCGCCGAGGAAACGAAGACATACGGCAGGTGCTTTTTCATGTCATTCCACACCGGGTTCGAGGTATTGGACAGCAATACCGCGGTATAGCCCGCGAGCGGACCACCGAGCACGCCCGCGACCGCGCCCGCCGGCCCGGCCGACTTCTTCAGCGCCGTACGCACAAACTTCGGCAGCGGCAGCTTGTGACCGGTCGCCGCATCCACTTCCGCGGCGGCCGGCAGCGCGGCCGCGCTGGCAAAGCCCGACAAAATCCACGAGCCCATCGACATTGGCGAGGTCACCTTAAAGACACGGAACATGTTCAATGCGCGCTCCGGGCGACCCAAATCCAGAATCAAAAAGACCGATCCCACGGCCGCCGCGCCAAAGGCAGAGATCCGCGTGGTGCGCCGCAGCGGCGCATTGCCCGCGGCCTGTGCACCAGCAGCCAAGAGCCCCGAGCCACCGCTCACGCCGCCCAAGAAAAGGTAGGCGCCGATGGGCCATTCCCACGGCGGAGCCTTCACCACAGGTCGGCCATAGTAAGACGAGAACTCGAAGTCCTGCGCCATGCGCTCCTCTTTGGAGCCGTCCTGCGCGCCCGCGCCTGGACGCTTCCGCTTCTTCTTCGGCTTCGTACCGTCAAACTTCCGGTAGCGATTGCGGCGCTCCGGCTGCGGTGGACGGTATTCATCAAAGTTGCTCATTTACGTCCCCCAATCAGGAAGGAACCAGCCACGGCCAACGCCATGCCGCCGATAGCCTTGGCTGCGGTCTTATACATCTGCGGCAAATCGGCCGTCGGCACGCGCGGATCCGGCGGCAAACCGTAGACCTCAGGTGAATCCAAAAGCAGGAAGATGGAGCCGGTTCCTCCCACACCATCGTCCTGGTTGGCACCGTAAAGGCGGGCCTCGGTAAGGCCTTGCTCGTGCAATACGCGCACGCGTTCCTTGGCTGCGGCCACCATCTCCTCGTACGGGCCGAACTGAATGGAATCAGTAGGACAGGTCTTAGAACATGCTGGCTGTTCGCCCTGCTTCAGGCGGTCGTAGCACATGGTGCACTTTTGGGCGACGCCCAAGTTCTTAATCGGCATTGACTCGCCTGGTGTATGGTCCGGCCCTTGTGGGGCAAGCTGCTTAAGCTTTTTCAACACGTTCACGCCGGCATGGGAATTATCCACGTAGTCCACCGTGGCCGTCTTGTCATACTTCAGCGCCACACCGCCGTCATCGCGGCGCTCGATGACGCCAAACGGGCAGCCGGCCACGCAAGTGCCGCAGCCATTGCACACATCATCCTGGACCACCACAGTGCCAAATTCGGTGCGGAACAGCGCGCCGGTAGGACACACGTCCAAGCAGCCCGCATGCGTGCAGTGCTTACACACGTCCGAGGACATGAGCCACCGGAACGTATCCGTATCCGGCGGGGTGGTATCAACCTCTGGGTCCTGCGCCCCTACCGAAGGCATGCCCAAGGAAATGAGATTCTTTCCCTCCTCGCGGGCCTGCTCGATGCGGTCATTGTTTTGCTCCACAAAGGCCACGTGCCGCCAGGTATTTGCACCCAGTGCGCCGGTGTTGTCATAGGAATCACCCGTGACGTCATAGCCTTCTACCGGGTTGCGGTTCCACTCCTTGCACGCCACCTCGCAGGCCTTACACCCGATACACACGGAAGTGTCGGTGAAAAAGGCCATGCGGCGGTACTTGTCGTAGCCATGCCGGCTCGCGTTTTCGGTCAGCAGATTTGTCATTTACTTACCTTCTTCGCTTTCCTCGCCCTTTTACCGTGCTCATCCGCATCCGCGGGCTGCTGCGGCTCTGGGTTATAGGTGAAGGAATCATCCACGGTGAGCAGATCATTGCCGGAATCCAGGTTCAGGTGCGCGCGCTTCTGATACTCCTTGAGCATCTCCACACGGGCCTCGCCGCGCGGGCGACGCCCCGGCTGGATATCGCAAGCGCCGATCTTGGAATTCTGGATGAATACGTTCGGCTCCAATGTAAGGCCCAGCAGATCATTGGCGCCATCGCCTGCAACGGCCGTGGAATCGGACTCGCCATAGTGATACGGCAAGCCGATCTGGTGGAACTCCTCACCATTGATCTTCATCATCTGCATGCGATCAGTGACCAAGACCTGTGCTTCAATCACGCCGCGCGGCGAGACGATGGTGGCCCACTTACCGTTTTCCAAGCCGCGCTTTTCTGCCAAGGCCTTATCAACCTCGCAGAAAAGGCCCGGCTGCAACTCCGCCAGGTACGGCAGACGGCGCGACATCGCACCCGAGGTATACATCTCGGTGAGGCGATAGGTGGAAAAGACGAACGGGAACACCTCCGAGCCCGGCTCGCCTGGCTCTGGGCGCGACAGGTTGTCTGGGCGCTTAATGGTCAGGCGCGTCGGCGATTGCTGCTGTTTGTATAGCACGTTGTGCACCGGAGACTCGTGCGGCTCATAGTGGGTGGGCAATGGGCCGTCGGAAAGCCCCGACGGCGCAAACAGCCAACCGCGGCCATCCGCCTGCATGATGAAGGCATCGGTGCCGTCGAGGGCGTCCGGGCCCACGGCGTCGACCGGAGCCTTGTAGTCCGGGGCCTTGGTAGCCGGGAAGTCCGGCACGTCATCGCCAACCCATTTACCCTGGTCAGCGTCCCACCACACATACTTCTTGCGCTCCGACCACGGAGTGCCGTCCGGCTTCGCCGAAGCACGGTTGTAGAGCAGGCGGCGGTTGGCCGGCCATACCCAACCCCACTCAGGAGCTACCTCGTTTTGCTCCGAACCCGGAACCTTGCGCGCGGACTGATTAATGCCGTCCTTAAACACGCCGGTGTAGATCCAGCAACCACCGGAGGTACTGCCATCGTTTTTCATCTCCACGAAGGCAGGCAAAAGCTCGCCCTTCTTCGGGCCCTCTAGGTAGTAGCCGTTGATCTCCTTGAGGATATCCTCAGAATTCGGCTCGCCTTCCTCGGTTTCCACATAGTCCCACGTGACCTTCTGCAGAGGAATATCTCGCGGATCAGTGGAATCGCGCAGGCGCTCCTTAATCTTCTTGCCCAACTGGTAGAAGAACCACAGGTCACTCTTGGCCTCGCCCGGCGGCGGCGCTGCTTGGAAGCGCCACTGCAGCATGCGCTGCGTCTGAGTAAAGGTGCCCGCCTTTTCCACGTGGGTGGCCGCCGGCATCAAGAAGACCTCAGTGCCGATGTCTTCGGTCTTAAGCTCACCGTTTTTAATCTCCGGCGAGTCCTTCCAGAAGGAGGCGGTCTCAATCTCCTGGAAATCGCGCACCACCAGCCACTTCAGCGCGGCCAAACCGCGGCGCTGCATTCCGCCGTTGGACTGCGCCACGGCCGGATTCTGGCCGAAGACAAAATAGCCTTCCACCTGCTCATCCAGCATTGCCATAAGCGTTTCATAGGTCGAATGCGCGCCAGAGATGCGCGGCATGAGGTCATAGCCCCAACCATTGTCCTTGGTTGCCGCATCGCCCCAATAGGACTTCATCAGCGAGACTGCATAGTTCTCACCAATCTGCCAAAAGCCCTTTTGCGACTCATTACGGATTCCATCGACAAACTCTGGCCAGCTTTGCTTATCGACGCTCGGCATGGGCAAATACCCCGGCAACGAGTGGAACAACGTCGGGATATCGGTAGATCCCTGAATCGAGGCGTGACCGCGCAACGCCATAATGCCCGATCCAGGACGGCCCACATTACCGGTCAGCAGCTGCAAAATAGCTGCGGTACGGATGAACTGCGCACCCAAGGTGTGCTGGGTAAAGCCCAACGCATAAGCAAAGCAGGTAGTGCGCTCCGGTGTAGAGTTCTGCGCTATCGACTCGGCTAGATAGAAGAAATCCTCCTGCGCAATACCGCAGGTCTCCTCCACTACCTCAGGCGTATAGCGCGCGTAATGCCGCTTGAGAATCTGGAAGACGGAATTCGGATGCTCCAGCGATTCATCGCGTTCTACATTCCACGACGCACCCTCCGGCTTTTGCACGTACTGCCACGAATCCGTGACGTACTTTCCAGTTTCCGGATCATAGCCGGAGAACAAACCATCCAAGTCCTCGGTGTCCTGATAGTCCTCCGAGATGATCATCGGTGCATTGGTATACGCCACCACATAATCATGGAAATACAGCTCATTTTCCAGCAGGTAATTAATAACCGCACCCAAAAGCACCACGTCCGTGCCGCCGCGAATGCCAATGTGGCGATTCGCAAAGGCAGACGTGCGCGTATAACGCGGATCCACGTGAATGATGCGTGCACCACGCTTCTTGGCTTCCACCACCCACTGGAATCCCACTGGGTGGCACTCGGCCATATTAGAACCCTCAATGACGATGCAGTCCGCATTCGCCATATCCTGCAGCGGTTGGGTTGCGCCGCCGCGGCCAAACGAAGTTCCTAGACTAGGAACAGTGGCGGAGTGTCATATGCGTGCCTGGTTCTCGAGCTGAATCGCACCAGCGGCGGTAAACAGCTTCTTAATGAGGTAATTTTCCTCATTATCCAAGGTCGCACCGCCCAAACCGGCGATACCCATCGTGCGGTTGAGCGCACGACCTTCATCGTCCACATCCTGCCAACCGTTCCGGCGGGCTTCCAAGAAACGATCCGCAATCATCTCCATCGCGGTATCTTCATCAAGATCCTGCCACTCCGTCGAGTGCGGCGCACGATACTTAATCTTGGTAAGGCGCGTAGCGGAGTTAATCAACTGCTCCGACGCAGATCCCTTCGGGCACAGGCGCCCACGAGAAATGGGCGAATCCGGATCGCCCTCCACCTGGATGACGCGGTCATCTTTGACATACACGCGCTGCGAACAACCGACCGCACAGTACGGGCACACCGACTGCACCACGCGGTCTGCTTCCACGGTGCGCCCATGCTTATCTTTGCTCTTTTGAGACTGCGTATTGACGTCCCTTCCGAAGGGATCGCCACTGCGCAGCTGGCGCACAACCGGCCAGTTGAGAGGGCTAAAGCGAGACATATCCCTAAATCTATATTTAGCTGAGCCAAAAAGCTACAAAGGCTACCCTAACTAGCTTGCACCGCCCAGAGCGCCCGCTTAACCCCCTCGACGATGTCCGCTAGCTCCATCATGGGCTTATCCGTTTTCTCCTGCTCTGTTATATACGGCACGTGGACAAATCCCGCGCTCACCCTCGTCCCCTCGAAGTGATGCAGGAGGCCATAGAGCAGCTGGTTACATACGAAAGTCCCGGCCGTATTCGACAATCGCGCCGGACTATCCCCCACCGCCGCGACCATTTTCTTTACCGGCAGCGTAGAGAAATAGGCCGTCGGGCCGCCCTCCACAACCGGTACATCCACCGGCTGATAACCCGCATTATCAGGAATATCGGCATCCATCACGTTGATCGCGACCCGCTCCGGGGTGATATGTGCCCGCCCGCCGGCCTGGCCCAAACATACAATGGCTTCGACCTCCGAATCCTCCGCGACCTCAATCGCCCGACGCAGCGATTCTCCGAATTTCGTCGGGATCACCAGCTTGACGAGCTCCGCGTCTCCAATGTGATCCGGTAGTTGCTGAAGAGCTCGTTCTGTGGGGTTTATGCTCTCTCCGCCGAAGGCGTCAAATGCGGTTACGAGGATTTTCATGCCGCCAGTATTTCAGATTCCGGGACACTCCCGCCCTTCGCGCTCACCGGCAGCACCTGAATGGCGCTTCCCTCTAGTCTTGGTGAGCGGCAAGGGTGTATGCCAGATTCTCTCCCTTCCCTCACGCTCACCGGGAATGGTGGTCCAAGCACTCGGGAGCCTGCCCGTGAGCGCGAAGGACGAGGGTACCTAACCGATCTGTTGCTTGGTAGCGCAGTCGATCTTCGCGTATGAACGTCCATTCTTATCTACTGACGTCATGGCATAGTTTCCGCCATAAGCTCGGCACCCGGTGTAGTTATCGACCACCGGCACCGGCTGAGGTGCGGGCTGCTGCTCGGGGGCTTGATAGCCAGCCACCTCGTCAAGCGTTGGCTGCTCCGCTACCTCTACTTCAGGCGCGTCGTGCTCCTGCTGGCGAATCTCTTCCTGCCGCTGCTCTGCACGACGGCGTTCTTCTTCCTGGCGCTCCTTCTCGCGCTTCTCTTCCTCCTCCAATTTCTCGAGCTCTTCGCGGGCTTGCTTCTCCTTCCCTTCAAGCTCGCGTTCCTTCTTCGAGGCAATCTCCTTGGGAGCATCCGGATATGCCGCCTTCTGGAAGGTGCTTCGAGCATCTTTGCGGTGAGTCAGAGCCGCTAATCCGGCCTTCGCTGCTGCTGACTTGTCCAGTACATCCTCGTAGCCTGCACTATCAGCTTCCCCGGAAGCTACAAATGCTGCCGCCGCAGCTTCTGCGCTGCTAAGCGCCTCGGCCATGTCCTCATCGCTGGAAACCTTGCACTCGTCCGAGACCCCAAAGATCCTTTCGCCAGCGTCTTTAGGGCCGCGTTCGGCATTGTGCACTTCGTCGTAAAACTTGTCGTTTCCGCCAAATACAACCGCCGTGGCTAGCCCTTCGGCCGCGACATCCGCGTTAATGAAGTCATCGTCAATAAAGACACCGGCAAGAGTGCGGCCGTACTTGTCGGTCCGCTCGGAGTCATATTCCAACCGAACCTCCGTCCCCTTTGGCAACCGTCCTTCCAAGTACCGCTTGGCTTCCTCCGCGAGGCACTCACTCGGTTCGCCGTTATGGCCGATTTCAGGCGTATCAATATTAAGTAGACGGACGCGGGTATTTTCGCCGTCGAGGTCGACGTCAATGGTGTCACCATCGATCACTCGATTGACCACCACAGTATCTTCATCACCACCGCCTAAAGCTACGGAAGCCACTGCGCCAACTGCAAAAATGCCAACGAGGGGTTTAACCCAGCCCATGAATGCTCCTCCTGAGAAAAATAGAGAGAATAGCTACTTAAAGTTAGCAATGGGAGACATGTGACAGCTCAAGCTCCCCTCCCTTCGCGCTCACCAGCGCCCTAAAACCAGCGCAAAAACACCTTTCCGTGAGCGCGAAAGGTGAGGTTTCGGCCACGGCAGATAACTCGCACTTTGTACCTACAGACGTAGAAGGAATAAGCTGAGCGATGTTGAAGTTGAACAGGACAGTATCTGGAAAATAGTCCGATCTGTCCATTTTTATTTTCAAAGGAATCTTTATGTCCCAACAAGAATCTTCGCGCTCCAAGCTTCCCGGCTGGGCCACGGGATTCGGTGCTCAGGTCATCGCGGGCCTCATCATCGGCCTTATCCTAGGCTTCATTGCCTCCGGCATGGATACCGACCCAGATAACCCGGGCTGGTTGACCACCCTGCTCACGGGCGTCGGCAGCGCCTACGTCCAGCTGCTTAAGGTGATGATCCCGCCACTGATCTTCGCCGCTGTTGTTACCTCCGTCGCTAATCTGCGCAAGGTCGCCAACGCCGCGTCCCTGGCAATTTCCACGCTTGTATGGTTCGCCATCACCGCATTCTTCTCCGTCCTGACGGGCATCATCGTCGCCGTCGTGATGAAGCCGGGCATCGGCACGAGCATCGATGCTGCCACCGCGCAGGATCCTTCCCACGTCGGCTCGTGGACCGCGTTCTTTGAGCAGCTTCTGCCCCAGAACTTCATGGGCCTTACCGCCTCGCTTTCCGACGGCGAAGTATCCCTCAGCTTTGGCGCCCTCCAGCTCCTCGTCATCTCGCTGGCCATTGGTATCGCCGCCGTCAAGACCGGCAAGTCTGCTGAGCCTTTCCTGCGCTTTACCGAGTCCTTTCTGAAGGTCATTCAGGTCATCCTTTGGTGGATTATCCGCCTTGCCCCGATTGGCACCGCGGCCCTCATCGGTAAGGCCGTAGCTACCTACGGCTGGGATGCACTGGGCTCGCTGGGCAAGTTCGTCTTGGCCATGTACGTCGGCATGGGCCTGGTATTTGCCGTGGTCTACCCGGCAGTACTGAAATTCAACAAGATCCCGGTCATCGGCTTCTTCAAGCGCGTGTGGCCCGTGACCTCCCTGGGCTTTGTCACCCGTTCTTCGATGGGCGTCATGCCAGCTACCGAGCGATTCAGTGAAAAGGCTATGGGCGTTCCATCCGAGTACGCTTCCTTTGCTATTCCGCTGGGCGCGACTACCAAGATGGATGGCTGCGCTTCCGTATACCCAGCCATCGCTGCCATCTTCGTCTCCCAGTTCTATGGCATCGACCTTGACTTCACCCAGTACCTGCTCATCATCTTCGTGTCCGTTATCGGTTCCGCCGCTACCGCAGGCACCACCGGCGCAACGGTGATGCTCACCCTGACGCTTTCTACGCTCGGCCTGCCACTGGCCGGTGTTGGTCTCCTGCTTGCCATCGAGCCAATCATTGACATGGGCCGTACCGCACTCAACGTCACCGGACAGGTGCTGTGCGCCACCATCGTGGCTAAGCGCGCCGGCATCCAGGACAAAGCAACCTGGGATGCTGCCGAGAACGGCGTCAAGCACATTATGGATTCTGACTCGGCCGAGACCATCGGAGTCAAGGCTTAAACCAGTCTCCTAAAAGGCAAAAAGAAACGCCCGCAAGGTAATCCTTGCGGGCGTTTAGCTATGCGCTTTTACTTCTTGAGGCCGTCAACACCATCGGTGTCGATCTGCTCCTTGCGCAGCTCCTCAGTGTGAGTCTCGGTGTCGCGAACGGTGTCCTTCTTCAGGTTGATCTTCTCAACCGGAACGGTCTCCTTGTTCACGTTTACGCGCTCCTCGTGCAGGGTGACGGAAGCTTCCTCGGAGTCACCGGAGATAGCGCCGTTGTAGTTCTTTGCATCCTCAGCGTTGATCGGAGTGCGCTCGACGCGAACCTCTTCGCGCTCAACCGGAACCTCGACGGTCTCGGTGTCGGTCACAACGTACTTGCGCAGGCGAGCCTCACCGGTGGCCACGCGCTCCTTGTTGACGTTGAGCTGCTCCTCGGAACGGATGAGTTCGCCATCGTTGTTGGTGCGTGCAGCCGCAGCGTTGTCAGCTACGCCAGCCTTTCGCTCGGTAGCAGCGGCGTCGGTGGTGTGGGTGGCTGCCTTCTTCTCGTCAGCGTGTGCACCGGCAACGCCTGCACCTGCAACACCTGCGCCAGCACCAGCAGCGCCAGCACCTGCGGTCAGGTTGTGATCCTTGTCAGCGCCAGCCTGAACGTCGCGCTTGGAGTCAAGGTTGGAATCCTTGTAGTCGGTTACGTCGTGTGCGCTTTCCAGACCGTAGTGCTTGAAGATATCGGACTGTGCCTCAGGGGTCAGCGGCTTATCGGAGTCGAACTCCGGAGCATCCTTGATGCGATCCTTGGAGAAGCCCAGCTTCAGGTTATCGCCGGAGAAGTCGTGCCCACGCAGCGGAACCAGGCTGGAGTTCATGCCGAACAGGCCGTGGTTAACCTCAACGAAGGTAGGCTGGCCGGACTGGTCATCAACGAATACCTCGTTAACGTCGCCCAGCTTCTCGCCGTTCTTGTCGTATGCGGTTGCGTTAAAGAGGTCCTTAATGTTCTTACCCATTGTCAGTAAATCCTTTCTGCTATTGGTATAGCTATCTTCAACCAAACAAAAGGACATTTTCTAACCCCGCCACGTGGAGTGTGGGGGTGAAAATCTCCAATTGCTTGCTGTGACAACCACCATACGGAGAAATCAAAATTTTTCGACCGCTAGCGGAGATTTTTCTCGATTTTGTTCACCATATCCAAGCTTCATGCAGCTCAGAACGGTTAGTAACAGTTCTGCAACATTGGAAAATCTGCACCATAAGCACCCGAACTGCGGAAACCGGATGTCGATTCCCTCGCCCGCAGTGCCCTAGACGCACCCCCTCACGATCTCCAAATCGTCCACTGTTCACCACACCCCCAAAATGCGGTGACAGCTACCCCACAGAGTTCTTTAACGAGGGTGTACTTTTTCTCCCAATATCCACAGGCGGTATACAGGACCGTACACCCGAACAGGCCTACACACATATTGGTCTAGTGCGCATTCACCTCAGCTGTCGGCAGAAAGCTGAGAAGATTAAGTCTTAGCGGAATAGGTACGGACGCCGATTTTCCAGGCCGGCTGGTTCCACATGGATGAACGCACTGCAGCCTGGGTAAAGCTCGTCGAGGGCAATTTCCACTGCGTCTGCAACCTCGTGGGAGTGCATGACGCTCCACTCCCCTGGCACCTCCATGGTCAGGTACACCAACCGCTGGCGGCCAGAGGCCACGGTGCGACGATCCGTGAAGTTTACCGAGTGTTCCTGCTCCAACCGAGCTAGGAGCTGCCTAATGTTCTGACGCTCGTCGTCGGGAAGCGCCTCAGAAAGCAGGCTACTCACCGAATCGCGCAGGAGGCTATAGCCCGTCCATAAGATATTGATGCCCACTGCGAGCGCCACTACAGGATCCAGCCACCACCAGCCAGTAAGGAATACGGCGGCGATGCCGACAAGGACGCCGACGGAAGTCCAGACGTCGGTAAGCAAATGGTGCCCATCCGCCTCCAAGGTGGCGGAACGGTAGCGCTTACCTGCATGTATGAGCGCGATGCCCACCGCGCCGTTGAGCACGGACGAAAGGGTTGACAACGCCAAGCCCCAGCCCGGCTCTTCAATCGGCTGCGGAACAAAGAAGCGTTGGATCGCCGTGTACACGATCATGCCGGCCGCAATAAAAATCATTGCGCCCTCTACCAAGGCGGAGACATACTCGGCTTTGCCGTGGCCAAACTGGTGGTTATCGTCGGCCGGCTTAGAGGCAATCCGGAGGGCATAAAAGCCGGCGACGGCCGCGACGAGATTCACGAGGGATTCGAAGGCATCAGAGAGGAAGCCCACCGAGCCGGTAAACCAAGCGGCCAAGGCCTTGAGGATGATGGTAGCCACAGCGGCGGCGATGGATAGCTGCATGAAGCGCTCAAGAATGCGCTGCTCTGAGCCTATGGAGGACATAGTCACTTCTCCCTTCGGTTCGGTTGCGGACCGAAGGTCTCGTTCACGGCCGCGGGCACTGCGGGCGCTGGCTGGCCGGGCTAAACGCCAGTATGTCGACCAGTCATCTCGGAATTAACCGAGGGAACTACTCCCCTTCTGGAAATCCTAACTTTATAGGGCATGTGACACCGACGCAAGATCGAAAAAAGCCACGGGAAACTCCCGTGGCTTAAATTCGTGAAGCTTTAGTGCTGGCCCTCTGCAAACTCTTCTACCAGCTTGGCGTTAAAGGCTGGCAGGTCATCTGGAGTGCGGGACGAGACCAAGCCCTGGTCGCAGTGGACTTCCTCATCTACCCAGGTGGCACCTGCATTGCGCAAGTCGGTCTGCAGGGACGGGAAGGACGTCAGGGTGCGGCCCTTGAGGGCGTCAGCATCAGCCAGGATCCAAGCACCGTGGCAGATGGCGCCGAGCGGTAGATCCTTGCTCATGTGGTTGCGCACGATTTCTACTGCGGCCTTGTCCAAGCGGATGAGGTCAGCATTATCGGTACCGCCAGGAAGAATGATGCCATCGAAAGACTCGCCAGTGGAGTCAGCGGTAGCGGCGTCAACGGAAATCTCCGTACCCTTCTTGCCGGTAATAGTGCCGGCCTCTGGGGCGAGGACACGCACGGTAGCGCCTGCGTTCTTCACGGCCTCCAACGGGGAGGTCAGCTCAGAGTCTTCGAAGCCATCGGTAGCGATGATGGCAATGGTCTTGTTATCTAGTTCAGCCATGTTGCAACCTCCTTTGTTCGGGTGCGCCGCCCACAGTAACGCGGAAGGTTTGTCTTCGCTACCTTCTCTTGCGCGCGAGTGGGTGGCGCCTTCCCCCTCTAACAAAGGGCCACTTCAGAGCGGTGTGGAATTAGCCGCCGATCTTAAAATCGCACACGTCACCGTCTTGCATGATGTAGTCCTTGCCCTCTTGACGGACCTTGCCATGCGCACGAGCCTCAGCCATGGAGCCGGCGTCTACAAGATCATCGAAGGAAACGATCTCGGCCTTAATAAACTTTTTCTCAAAGTCGGTGTGGATGACTCCAGCTGCCTGCGGTGCGGCAGAGCCTTGCTTAATGGTCCACGCACGGGCTTCCTTCTCCCCGGCGGTGAGGTAGGTCTGCAGCCCCAGGGTGGCAAAACCTGCCTTAGCCAGGGTGGCTAGGCCCGGCTCATCTTGGCCTACGGCCTCGAGCAGTTCGCGGGCTTCGTCTTCTTCTAGCTCGAGCAGCTCGGTTTCGGTCTGCGCATCGAGGAATACGGCCTCAGCCGGGGCGACGAGCTGGCGGAGTTCTTCCTTCTTAGCGTCGTCGGTAAGCACTGCTTCATCCGAATTGAAGACATAGAGGAAGGGCTTAGCCGTCATCAGGTGCAGATCGCGCACGAGTGCGAGGTCAATCTCGCCTTCCTTCGCCGCGGCGAAGAGGGTGCGATCATCTTCCAGAATCTCCTGGGCCTTCTTGGTTGCTTCCACCTCGGCGGCCAAATCCTTATTCTTGCGCGCATCCTTTTCCAGGCGCGGCAGGGCCTTTTCGATGGTCTGGAGATCCGCAAGAATGAGCTCGGTATTAATAACGGAGATATCGTTGCGCGGGTCCACCTTGCCATCGACGTGAATGACATTGTCATCAGAGAAGGCGCGCACTACCTGGCAAATGGCGTCTGCCTCGCGGATATTGGCTAGAAACGCGTTGCCCATACCTTCACCCTGGGAAGCGCCGGAGACGATGCCGGCGATGTCCACGAAAGACACGGTGGCAGGAAGGATGCGCTCAGAGTTAAACATCTCCGCCAGTTGGGTCAAGCGGGAATCCGGCAGCTCCACCAGGCCCACATTGGGCTCGATGGTGGCAAACGGGTAGTTCGCCGCCAGGATCTCGGAACGGGTCAGGGCATTAAACAAAGTGGACTTGCCCACATTGGGCAGGCCGACGATTCCTAGTGTAAGACTCACGGGGCCAATCCTAACGCACCCGCCTTCTTTTAAGGCAAGATGGTGGGGTGAATTCTGATAACCAACCGCTGCCCGATGACCCCCAGGCGGGCTTGGGCGATAAGTTTGATGAAAGCTTTGACACCAGCAAGCTGGAGGATGTATCCCCACATCCACCAGGCGATCAGGTTGACCGCTCGGTCATCGCCGGCGAGGTGATTAAGTCCGCATCCCTATGGGCCGTTCGGCTGCTCATCATCTGCGTTTTCCTCTACGCCCTCTACCGTTTACTGGGCAACTTCTGGCAGGGGCTTTTGCCGGTACTTTTGGCCCTTATTATTTGCACCGTTCTGGCACCAGTAGCGAAGAAACTGCGCGATATTGGCCTTCCCGCTGCGTTGGCAGCCGCCGTAACCATATTGGTTTCCTTCACGGCTGTCGGCGGCCTCATCGCGTTTGTTGCCCCAGATTTCATGCGGCAATCCCGGTCACTGTATTTGCAGACGGTCTCCGGCATCCAAAGCCTGCAACTCTGGGCCCAGGGCCCACCGCTTAACCTCGATAGCGATGACATGAGTAGCTACATTGACGAGGCGGCGTCCTGGCTGCAGCAACGTGCCGGCGCCATCGCAGGCTCGGTCTTTACCGGCATCGGCACGGCCACATCGATCCTGGTCACCCTCTTTATTGTGCTGGTGCTGACCTTCTTCTTCCTGAAGGACGGCACTAAGTTCCTTCCCTGGCTGCGCGATGCCACGGGCAAGCGCGCCGGCTGGCACCTTACTGAGCTACTTACTCGCGCCTGGAATACGCTGGGCGGCTTCATTCGCGCGCAGGCAGTTGTCTCGCTTGTCGACGCCGTCTTTATCGGCGTCGGCCTCGCCCTTATCGGCGTTCCGCTGGCCATGGCTTTGGCGATCATCACCTTTATCGCGGGCTTCATCCCCTTCGTCGGCGCGATCGTGGCCGGCGCCCTCTCCGTCACCATCGCGTTGGTCTCCCTTGGCGTAACCAAGGCTCTGCTCGTCCTCGGCCTGGTGTTGCTGGTCCAGCAGCTGGAAGGCAATGTTCTCTCGCCATGGCTGCAGTCCAAGGCGATGGACCTGCACCCGGTCATCGTCCTGGTTTCCGTAACGGTAGGCTCAGCTCTCTTTGGCCTGATAGGTGGCTTCCTCGCGGTTCCGACGGCCGCTATGTTTGCGGTAGCCTACCGCTACGGCCAAGACATGATGAAGCTGCAGTCGGGCGAAAAGACCGCCGCGGATCTGGACTTTTCTACCGTTGCTGGTTATCTCATCGGCCGTTACACCGAAGACCAAGGGCGTTATAAGCGCGAAGCATGGCTCAAGATGCCGGACTATGCAGCCCCAGAAGGCGCGTTTGCCGACGTCTCTGCGGACGGCGATTCCTATTCCCTCGACGCCGCCCTCAACGTGGAGTCCACCCCCAAAGAACATGAAAAGCCCGGCATGCGCGCAAACCTGCGCCGCGCCCGCGACGCCTTCGAAGGCCTTTTGAACGGAGATTCGAAAAAATAGTGGGCCGTGTCGGCAGCGCGTGCCATGCTGGAAGCCATGACTTCCACTTTGCCCGTGCTGCTACTTTTTATCGGCCTCATCCTCGGCGCGGTAATGGGCTGGTTGGCCCATTCTTACTCCGCTACTCGCTCCGCGCCGAGCGCCGAGCACCGCGCGCTGCAAGACTCGCAGCGCCGCCAAGCCGAACTCCAACCGCTAGAAAAGGCCATGGACCGCTTGGGATTTCGGCTCCAAGAAATTGAGGAAGACCGCACCGCGCTGCTCGCCTCCCTCTCCAGTCAGGTGCAGGCGGTGACCCGCACCTCCTCCCGCCTGACCGAACGCACCGACAAACTAGTGACCGCTTTGCGCTCACCCAATGTGCGTGGCCGTTGGGGCGAGGTGCAATTGGAGCGCGTGGTTGAGCTCGGCGGTATGACCAAACATGTGGACTTTGATTGCCAGGTCTCCGCCCCATTGGGCGGGCGCATCGTACGCCCTGACATGCTCATCCATTTGGCCGGTGGCCGCCACATCATCGTCGATGCCAAGGTTCCTTTTACCTCTTACCTTGACGCCCTGGAAACCGATGACCCGGAAGAGCACGCCGGCTTCCTCCGCCGCCACGCGCATTTAATGCGCGGCCACGTCCAAGCACTATCGCAGAAGAACTATATTGAGGCGTTTCAACCAACGCCCGAGTTCGTTATCCTCTTCGTTCCCGCAGACCCCTTCCTTGATGCCGCATTATCGGTGGACCCGGAACTTATTGAGTACGCCTTTGAACGCAATGTAGTGATCGCCACCCCCAGCTCGCTTTTTGCCCTCCTGCGCACGGTGGCCATGGGGTGGCACCAGGAAGACATTTCCACCAAGGCTAAGGAGGTCCAGCGCTTGGGGCGCGAACTGTATACGCGCCTGAATACGCTTTCTGATCACTACGGCAAGGTGGGCCATAACCTGGAGAAAGCAGTCGAGGCTTATAACGCCACGCTTTCCTCGCTCGATTCCCGCGTGGGCGTCACCGCCCGCAAACTGCATGAGATGGATATCCCGGGCCGCACGGATCGCACCCCGCGGGAGCCCTTGCCTATTGATACCTGGCCGCGCGGGAATTCGGAACTATAAATCCGCCGCTTTCGTGCGTGGAAATAGCCATGGGCCGGCGGCAACCGGTAGGATCTTCCGACGTGTCACAAGCCAAGCAAAGAAAGTCCTCCGCCGCCCAAAGCTCCGGCCTCCCCAGCATCTCGCTGGGCAAGGGTCTTGGGCTGCTCGCGGCAATCTTGCTCACGGGCGCGTTGATTTCCATCCTCATGGGTATCATCGGGTGGGCTTACCTCGCGTTCCTCGTCATCGGCTCACTGCTGGTGGCGCTCATCGTAGAAGAACGGGGGCTCTTCCTCACCGTGGCTTCTATCCCCATTGTGTATGCCATAACGGTGGTCGTGGCCGGTTTCTTTATCACCAAGGCCAACTTGCCAGAGGGCGCATCGGCGTTTTCCAAGACGGCGATCGTCACCGCGGCTTTCCCCCTTGTCCAGAGGTTCCTGTGGCTCCTCATTGCCCTGGTGGGCGCGGCAATCATCGCCTGGCTGCGCTGGGCACGCTACCGCAAGACGGCCAAGCGCACCGCCGAAATGGAAACCGCTTCCCGCCGAGCCGACGCCGACCAAGACCGACGCAACCGCGAGGAGCGCCTATCGGTTGCAGACTTGATGGCGCGCGATAAACCGGCAAAGAACTCCAAGCAGTCTCAAGTCGCTCCGCAGCGCGCCCGCGCCTCGCACACGTTGAAGAAATCACGCCCCGCGCCCAAGGATCGCTTACGTGGTCGCGACCGTGAAGAGCGTCGCCGAATGCAACAAGAGGAACGCAACAATCCACTGCGCCCGGATCCTGCCCGGCGCGCTGGCGATTCGGTTCCGGCGTCTCAGAAAGAGAAGGAACAGCCCAAGCAAGGTTGGGACGATAACCTCTACGACGAGGATTAAAGCACAAAGAAAGGCCCGTTTCCGGGCCTTTCTTTAGTTTTAACTGCCGTATAGGCCAACGCTACTTAGGTGCGTGCTGGGCGCAGGTCGCGCGGTAGGGCGAAGGTAATCGTCTCGGTAGAAGTCGTTACCTGCTCTACGTCGCTATAACCACGCTCGTCCAGGAACTCCAGTACTTCGCGTACCAGCAACTCAGGTACCGAAGCACCACACGTTACGCCGACCGTCTGGACGCCTTCCAGCCAGGCTTCGTCGATTTCCTTGGCAAAATCCACGAGGTGGGAAGTTTTGGCGCCTGCCTCGAGCGCCACCTCAACCAAGCGCACCGAGTTGGAGGAGTTCTTAGAGCCCACCACAATCATCAGATCGCACTGTGGGGCGATGGCTTTGACGGATTCTTGGCGGTTTTGGGTGGCGTAGCAAATATCGTCTGAAGGCGGGTTCTCCAGGTGCGGGAAGCGCTCGCGCAGCTTATTGACGATGGTGATGGTCTCATCCACCGATAGCGTGGTCTGGGACAGCCAAATAAGCTTCTCATCCTGCAGGAACTCTGGCAGCTTGGCGACGCCCTCGACGCCATCCACGAGGTGGGTGACCTCAGGAGCTTCGCCGGCGGTGCCTTCCACTTCTTCGTGGCCTTCGTGGCCAACCAAGAGGATGTGGTAGCCATCGCGCTGGAAGCGCTGGGCTTCCTTGTGCACCTTGGTTACCAATGGGCAGGTGGCGTCCAAAGTAAGCTGCTTGCGCTGCGTTGCCTCTGCGCGCACGGCTGGGGAAATGCCGTGGGCGGAGAAGACTAGGTGGGCGCCTTCTGGAGCCTCAGAGGCCTCGTCGACGAAGATGACGCCGCGTTCTGCCAGAGACTCTACGACGTAACGGTTGTGCACGATTTGTTTGCGTACATAAATGGGCGCGCCGTACTTTTCCAGCGCCTTTTCTACGGTCTCGACCGCGCGGTCCACGCCCGCGCAGTATCCGCGCGGGGCCGCGAGAAGTACATTTTTACCATCAGTCATGGCTCCCAGAGTATCGAAACACTACGCAAAACAATAGCGGGGCCTAACGTCACCTTTCTGGCCACCCCGAGCGGGACAATCAACTGCGCTGGCCCCTAAACTAGACGGAAGAACACGGCAGACTGAAGAAAGGGAGGCTGTGTGAATCAACCGGCAAATACTCCGGATACTCCCTGGCCCGTTGGCAAGGTCAATGACCAAGTCAAGGGCTGGATCGAGCGCCTGGGTTACCTGTGGGTAGAGGGTCAGTTGACCCAAATCAACTTCAAACCCACCTGGAAGCTGTCCTACCTCACTCTGCGTGACGTACAGCAGGAAAAGTCCGTGCAGTTAACCTGCCCATCATCGATGCTGCAGTCATTATCGGCGCCGCTGAAAGACGGCGACCGCGTCATTGTCCACGGTAAGCCCGCCTTTTACGCGGGACGCGGATCCTTTTCGCTATGGACCACCGAAATTCGCCATGTGGGCATTGGCGATCTGCTTGCTCGCATTGAAAAGCTGCGCCAACAGCTGGCTGCTGAAGGCCTTTTCGATCCCGCACGCAAGCGGCCTCTCCCCTACCTGCCACACAAAATTGGGCTGATTACCGGCCGTGGTTCTGCTGCAGAGCGGGATGTGATGGCGGTAGCCCATGACCGCTGGCCAGCGGTGCAGTTCCGCGTCCTCAATACTGCGGTTCAGGGTGCGAATACCGTGCCGGAAGTTATCGATGCCCTCCAGCAGCTTGATGCGGACCCTGAGGTAGACGTCATCATCATCGCCCGTGGCGGCGGCTCCGTGGAAGATCTGCTGCCCTTCTCGGAAGAAGCACTGCAACGCGCAGTGGCTGCGGCAGGCACCCCAGTAGTCTCCGCCATTGGTCACGAGCCGGATAGCCCAGTGCTCGATAACGTCGCCGACCTGCGCGCTGCCACGCCTACCGACGCCGCAAAGCGCGTCGTGCCCTCTGTGGCCGAGGAACGCGCCATCGTCGCAGAGGCTCGCTCTCGCATGGCGGCCGCGCTGCGCGGCTGGGTGGAAAGGGAACGGCGCGGCCTCGACAACATTCGTTCCCGGCCTGTCATGGCAGACCCGATGACCCCTATCCGTGCGCGCCGCGAAGAGGTGGAGCGCACCCGCGCTACCATGCGGCGAGAGATTGAAGTCATGGTGGAGCGGGAAACCCGCCACGTGGAATCGCTGCGCGCCCGTGTATCAGCATTGGGACCGTCGGCGACTCTCGCCCGCGGGTACTCCATTGTCCAGGTAGTGCCCAAGGACGGTTCCGGGCCCGAGGTTGTCACCTCTTATGAGCAATCCCCGCCTGGCGCTCAACTGCGCATTCGCGTGGGCGATGGATCTATTACCGCAGTTTCTATGGCCTCCCAGGCCGCCGATTAATCACGAGACGAGGAGAAAATCATGTCCGATGACACCATTGGTACCGGCCAGCCAGGCCAGGATGCTTTTACCCCTGTAGAAGAATTGAGCTATGAGCAAGCTCGCGATGAGCTCATTGAAACCGTCAAGATTCTCGAGCTTGGGCAGATGGGCTTGGATGAGTCGCTAAAGTATTGGGAGCGCGGCGAGGCCCTTGCCCGTGCGTGCGAGGCGCACCTCGACGGCGCGGCGAAGCGTGTGGAAGACGCGCTCGATAAGGCCGAGGACGCAGACGCTGAAGGAGACGAGTAGTGCAGATTTATGGGTATCCAGGCGAGCGCGTGGACTTTGTATCGAAATCCGCGGCCGCCGGTTCCATCATGGCGGGAGACTCCCGAGAATTCGTAGAAGAATTCTTCGGCCCTGCACACACCCGCGACGATAATGAGGTGAGCTACTTCTCCCAATCCGTGGTGCTGCGCTTTACGGACGACAAAGTACGCGAGATTGCCATTTATCCGCAGCGCTCGCAGCGCGAGCGCATCGATGTCTTTGCAGGAAAAACACGCCTCAGCGGCCTGGATGCGGAGGCTTTGGCGGAGGTTATTGCCCAGGCCGGCGACGGACTTAGCGCCACCGCCGCGGAAGAAGGCTTGGGCGAGGTTATTTTTCGGCTATAGGTGCGGCGTCGATAAACGCAGCGGTAGCAGCCTCAAAGTCACTGTCGTCCGCGGCGCCGGAGATGATGAGGCGGGCATCGCCCAAATCCGTAACCCACAGGCGGCGCACGGAATCATCGTCGCTTTCTAGCACCCGCACTTGGTGCCCCTTGACCTCGCGGGCGGATTCAATGCCGCGGTAGTTGGCATCGTACGCCTCGCCTGCCTTATCGGCCGCGACCTGCGTCTGCGTAGATTCCACAAACCCTTGGTCAGCGGTCACCCAGCTGACCACGGTGGCGTTCTCGCCGCCCATATCTACGCGGCGGGCAGCATTGGCCTCCCAACCCTCCGGCATTTCGGGATTGCGAATTGCACCGACCCCTGCGCGGGCTTGGGTGTCTAGGAAGGTTTGTTCATCCACTTCCTGCACCGCTCCCTGCTGAGTTTCGGAGTTAATTGAGCACAGGCCGGTCGCTCCCACGGCGAGCAGCATCATAATCACCACGACGGCGAGGGACAGGGAGATGTCCTTCGCGCCTTCAAAAATCTTTGGTCTTTCTTCTGCAGCCACGCGCCTTAGTATCGCACGGCCTGCTTTCAAAAAGCCACACGGCCCCTTTTGCCCCGAAAGATCTGTCAATCCCCCACAAATGGGGCGCAAAATCGAACCCATTAGAGCAAAAAAGTGCGAGAATGGAAAGGTAGAGCATCAAGGGGAACACCCCTCGATGAGAAAACTATGGAAGGCAACCACTACACATGTCCGAAAATACGTCTTATCTTCCTGACCGCAACCTGGCAATGGAACTGGTTCGTGTCACCGAGGCAGCAGCGCTCGCTTCCGGCCGTTGGGTAGGCCGCGGCCAGAAGAATGAGGGCGATGGCGCGGCGGTCGACGCCATGCGCAAGCTCATCAATTCCGTAGCGATGAACGGCGTCGTTGTCATTGGTGAGGGCGAAAAGGATGAGGCCCCCATGCTCTTTAACGGCGAAGAGGTAGGCACCGGCGAGGGTGCCGCCATGGATATCGCGGTAGACCCGGTCGACGGTACCCGTTTGATGGCAGAAGGCCGCCCCAACGCTATCTCCGTCATTGCGGCTGCCGAACGCGGGACCATGTATGACCCTTCCGCAGTCTTCTACATGGAAAAAATTGCCGTTGGCCCCGAGGCAGTTGGCGCTATCGACATCAACGAGTCCGTGGAATGGAATATCCAGTCCGTGGCAAAGGCGAAGAATATTCGCCCCACCGATCTGACCGTGGTGGTTCTTGACCGTCCCCGCCACGAACAGCTCATCTCTGAAATTCGCGCCGCAGGCGCCAAGGTACGCCTCATCATGGATGGTGACGTAGCTGGCGCCATCGCCACCTGCCAGGATTCGAACTCCATCGACATGATGATGGGCATCGGCGGCACCCCGGAGGGCATCATCACCGCCTGCGCGATGCGCTGCATGGGCGGCGAGATCCAGGGCAAGCTGTGGCCGAAGGATGAAGAGGAAGCAGAAAAGGCCCGCGCCGCCGGCCATGATTTGGACCGCGTCCTCAAGACCAATGATCTAGTCTCCTCTGAGAACTGCTACTTCGCTGCCACCGGCGTGACCAATGGTGACATGTTGCGTGGTGTTTCCTACCGCAATTCCGGTGCTACGACCCGCTCGTTGGTCATGCGCTCCAAGTCCGGCACCATCCGCTATATCGACTCCATCCACAAGCTGTCCAAGCTGCAGGAGTATTCCGTCGTGGACTACGACACGCCAACCAAGAAGTAGGGTTCACCCCCGAAGGCGGCCCTTCTTTTGGTTCTCCGCCATACTGGAAAGCACACACTACCCAATTAACTGAGGTGATCTTCACATGACTGAATACCGCATTGAACATGACACCATGGGCGAAGTTAAAGTTCCTGCAGATGCCCTGTGGCGTGCACAGACCCAACGCGCAGTAGACAACTTCCCTATCTCCGGCCGTGGCCTGGAAAATGCGCAGATTCGCGCCCTTGGCCTGCTCAAGGCAGCCTGCGCCCAGGTAAATAAGGATTCCGGCAAGCTGGATGCAGATAAGGCCGATGCCATCATTGCTGCCGCCACCGAAATCGCCGAGGGCAAGCACAATGACGCCTTCCCTATCGACGTATTCCAGACCGGTTCCGGTACCTCGTCCAATATGAACACCAATGAGGTTATTGCCTCCTTGGCACATAACAATGGCGTGGAAATTCACCCGAATGACCACGTAAACATGGGACAGTCCTCCAATGACACCTTCCCCACCGCTACGCACGTAGCTGCTACGGAAGCTGCTGTTAATGACCTCATCCCAGGCCTGAAGGTCCTCCACGAATCCTTGACCACTAAGGCCAAGGAATTCGCCGATGTGGTCAAGGCCGGCCGCACCCACCTGATGGATGCCACCCCGGTTACCCTGGGCCAGGAATTCGGCGGCTACGCCCGCCAGATCGAGCTGGGCATCGAACGCATTGAGGCCACCCTGCCGCGCTTGGGCGAGCTGGCCATCGGCGGCACCGCCACCGGTACCGGCCTGAATACCTCCGCTGACTTCGGCGCCAAGGTCACCGAGGAGCTGAAGAAGCTCACCGGTGTAAAGGAACTGAAGGAAGCAGAAAACCACTTCGAGGCACAGGCTGCCCGCGATGGCTTGGTGGAATTCTCCGGCGCCATGCGCTCGATTGCTGTTTCCCTCAATAAGATTGCCAATGACCTGCGCATGATGGGTTCCGGCCCGCTGACCGGCCTGGCCGAGATTCACCTCAAGGACCTGCAGCCGGGTTCCTCCATCATGCCGGGTAAGGTCAACCCGGTTATCCCAGAGGCCGTCACCATGGTGGCGGGCCAGGTGGTGGGTAACGACGCAGCCGTAGCCTTCGGCGGTGCTCAGGGCCACTTCGAGCTCAACGTCTTCATCCCGATGATGGCGCGCAACGTACTCGAGTCCGCTCGCCTGCTGGCTAATGCTTCCCGCGTCTTCGCCGATAAGTGCATCGATCACATCGAGGCCAACGAGGAGCGCATGAAGCACTTTGCGGAGTCGTCCACCTCCATCGTGACCCCGCTCAACTCTGCCATCGGCTACGAGAACGCAGCTAAGGCGGCTAAGCACGCCCTGCACGAGAAGATCACCGTCCGCCAAGCCGTTATTGACTTGGGCTTTGTCGACGGCGAGAACCTCACCGAGGAGGAGCTGGATAAGCGCCTCAACGTGCTGAGCATGACCAACCGCGACCGCGATAACTTCTAAGTAATCGCCGCACCGCTTCCCCGCCCGGGCAAGACTCGGGCGGGGTTTTGCATGTCTGGGGTAAGGGGCGTCGACAAGCGCTATGGCTTAGCACACATTAGGGGAAACGCACCTCTAAAATCACCACTTTTGCACTTGGTGCAAGTTTGCACTGAGTGTAAAGTTGCCTGGCGTGCAAGAAGAATTATCACTACGCGAGCAGAAGCGCCTCGAGACTCGCCTGCGCATTGAGGATGCCGCCACGAAGCTGGTGGATGAACAATCCTTTAGCGCGGTCACGATTGAGAGGATCTGCGAAGTAGCCGGTATTTCTCGGCGCACTTTCTTCAATTACTTCGACTCTAAGGAATCCGCCGTACTAGGTGCTCCAAGCACCGAGTTTACGGAGGAGATGCGGGATTTCTTCCTCACTGAGCCAACGACCAGCATGGTAGGACTCGTCCTCCAGTTGGTCAGGCAGCATATGGAAGGCCACCACATCAACCCGACCATCCGGGACCGCCGCAAGCGCATCTCTAATGATCCTGATGCGGCCGCGGCGGCAATAAGCCGGAAACGGGCAAAATCCATTGAGCTTATTGACCTCATTGAAGAACGCCTCACCTCAGAACCGGAGCTTCGCGTCCTCGATAGCTGCTCCTCGAGCACCGAGGCGATGCTCATCGCCAGCCTCGTCCGCGAGGCACTGTGGCTCGCGATGGCATCCCCCGATGCAGATTGCAGCGAAGACCTCGACGCGCGACTCGATACCTCCCTCACGCTAATAACAGATTTTATGAAAGGAATGCGATGGTAGATACGGCTACTAAGGCCCCCTCGCAGGGCCAAACCCGAGCCGATAACCTCGGGCTCATCTTCTCGGCTTTGATGCTCACCATGCTGATGAGCTCTTTGGGCCAAATGATCTTCTCTTCTGCTCTTCCAACCATCGTTGGTGAGCTGGGCGGCGTCGACCACATGAGCTGGGTCATCTCCGCCTTCCTTGTCACCATGACCATCGCCATGCCTATTTCCGGCAAGCTGGGTGACATGCTGGGCCGCAAGTGGCTCTATATCGGCGGTATCGCCACCTTTGTTGTGGGCTCCACCCTCGGCGGCTTTGCAGACTCCATGACGCTGCTGATCATCGCCCGCGCTGTGCAGGGCTTTGGCGCAGGTTTTATGATGATTTCCTCCCAGTCCATCATCGCCGAGGTCACCTCTTCCCGTGAGCGCGGCAAGTTCATGGGCATCATGGGCGGTGTCTTTGGCCTGTCCTCGGTTCTCGGACCCGTCCTCGGCGGCTGGTTCACCGACGGCCCAGGCTGGCGCTGGGGCATGTGGATGAACATTCCGCTGGGCATCCTCGCCATCATCGTGTGCACCCTCGTGCTGCACCTGCGCGTGGGTGATGCCGATATGAAGCGCTTTGACTGGCTTGGTGCTACCTTCATCGCCATCACCACCGCTTCCCTTATCCTCATGACCACCTGGGGCGGCACCGAGTACGAGTGGGGCTCTTCCATGATCCTCACCCTGGGTGCCATCACCATCATCGGCGCCATCATCACCGTCTTTGTGGAGCTGCACGCTAAAGAACCGCTCATCCCGGTCCGCCTGTTCAAGAACCGCAACATGGCCCTGACCACCCTCTCCGGCGTGGTACTTGGCCTGGCAATGTTCGGTGTTCTGGGCTACATGCCAACCTACCTGCAAATGGTGCACACCCTGACCCCAACCAAGGCGGGTCTCATGATGATTCCGATGATGGTGGGCCTTATCGGTACCTCCACTGGCGTGGGCTTTATCATCGCCCGCACCGGTCACTACAAGGTCTACCCCATCATCGGCCTGGCGATTACTGCCGGTGCCCTGTTCTGGATGTCCCACCTCTCCGTGGAGACTTCTCTGACGCAGCTGGGCTGCGAATTCCTGGTCTTCGGCATCGGTCTGGGCATGGTTATCCAGGTCCTCGTGCTCATCGTCCAGAACTCCTTCCCGCTGTCCCAGGTGGGTACGGCTACCGCGGCGAATAACTTCTTCCGCCAGATCGGTTCCGCACTGGGTGCGTCCCTGGTTGGCTCCATGTTCATCCACAATATGAAGGATGAGATGGCCACCCGCATGCCCGAAGCTTTCCAGAAGATGGGACCGGAGGGTGCCGCCTACGCGGAGAAGTTTGGCGATGCCAATGGCGGTGCCAATAGCCTCACCCCGGATTTGGTTGCCTCCTTCCCTCAGCCCATCGAGGAAGCAATCCTCAACTCCTATAATGATGGCCTGACCCCGGTCATCGCCCTGATGGTTCCGCTGGTTATCGTCGCCCTCATCCTCCTCCTGCCACTGCGCGAGGAGCGTTTGAAGGAAACGATTGACTAGTGTCACTTTCACCTGCAGAAGTACAGGCCACAAGCCGAGAGCTGCACGCCTTGCGCGATGCACTCCCGCTTGCCGACGCCCCCATTGAATCCGCCCTCGGCTATGCCCCGGCGGCCTTCACGCGGCGTTGGAAATCCAGGCCGGTCCCATCGAGGCGTGGCGCAAGCCCGCGCGCACTGTACCCCGATCCCGCGCTTTAGCCGCTTGAGCGAGGAAATGCGCTCACAAGCTCAGCGTTGGTTTGGCACCTGGGACGTTCCTGCAGTGTAGCGTTTCCCTCGTTCTAAGGCCTCAGCAAAAAGCCCCTGCCATCGTTACCACGAGTGTGGTTCGAGCAGGGGCTTGTATGCGCTGGGGAAGCTACCGCTTCTTTTCCTCCGGCTTGGGCAAAAGCAGCTCATATACGTCGGTATCGCGCCACTGGCCCGCAAGCTCGCCGTAGGTCATCTTCGCCATATGCGAGTAGGTGCCTACTTTCACGAAGCCACGCGACTTGTGCAGCCCCGCAGAACCTGCATTTTCAGGGAAAATCCATGAGTGGATGGCCCACTTGTGCAGGTCCTGGCACACCTCGATCAGGCGGTCTAGAAGTGCGCCGCCAATGCCGCGTCCTTGTGCCTCGGCTCCTAGGTAGATGGAATCCTCCACTACTCCGTGGAAGACGGTGCGGGTAGATACCGGTGCCGCGGAAACCCACCCCAAGACCTTAGAATCATCATCTGCTTCAACGGCCACATGCACCGAAGGCATGATCTTGCCAGCTTTAAATTCTTCAAAGGTCAGGGATCGGGTCTCATAGGTAGCGTGCCCAGTATTGAGCCCCTGTTCATAAATCTCTCGCATCTGCGGGTAGTCCGCCGCGGTAAAGGGGCGGATGCGGAAATCTTTCTTCTTGTCGTCCGAAGACGTCTGCTTAGCGTTCTCGCTCATATACAACATTATTACTGGGCTATGCCCAGCTTCGCCACGCTGTACGCATAAGGATCGCCAAACGCGAACGAACTCGAACTAGTTGCCGCCTTCCAATAGGTCAGTGACGAGCTCCGCAATGGCAGAGCGCTCAGAACGCTGCAGCGTAATATGCGCAAAAAGCTCATGTCCCTTGAGCTTTTCAATCACTGCTTGGACTCCGTCGTGCCGGCCCACGCGAAGGTTGTCGCGCTGTGCCACATCGTGAGTAAGAACTACTCGCGAGCCCTTCCCCAACCGGGAAAGCACAGTAAGCAAGACGTTTCGCTCCAAGGACTGCGCCTCATCCACGATGACAAAAGCATCATGCAGCGAGCGACCGCGAATATGTGTTAGTGGCAAGACCTCGATGAGGCCGCGCTCGTGCACCTCTTCCATAACGTTGTCAGACACCAAGCCCTCCAAGGTGTCATAGACGGCCTGCGCCCACGGGTTCATCTTGTCCGATTCAGTGCCCGGTAGGTATCCCAGCGACTGCCCGCCCACCGCATACATCGGGCGAAAGACCACAATGCGCCGGTGCTCGCCGCGCTCGAGCACAGCCTCCAAACCGGCGCACAGCGCAAGTGCCGACTTGCCGGTACCGGCGCGGCCACCGATGGAGACAATTCCTACGTTTGGGTCCATCAGCAAATCCAAAGCGATACGCTGTTCCGCGGAGCGTCCCTGAAGGCCAAAGGCATTGATATCACCACGTACGAGCTCGACCACGCCATCAGCACTCATGCGACCCAGCGCGGATTGCGCACCCGCCGCCAAGGTCAAGCCGCAGTGCACCGGCAGATCCTCCACGGCAGTACCCTTGCCAGTTTCGACGCCGTCTAGCGTGACTTCCCCATCACGATAGAGGGCATCGATGACATCCGAGCTAGTTTGCACCGTCGCCATTCCGGTATAGCCGGTCAAGACTACGTCCTGGGCGTGGTACTCATCCGCTTGCACGCCTACCGCACCGGCCTTTACACGCAGCGGCACGTCCTTCGTGACCAGCACGGTGTCCTTCCCTTCGTGCGCAAGGTTGAGAGCGCACGCCAAGATGCGGTGGTCGCCTTCTGGCCCGCGGAACGCGGTAGGCAGCAAGGATTGGTCTTGATGGTTCAATTCCACGCGCAGGGTGCCGCCATCCACGTTGACGGGAACCGGCTGGTCTAAGGCCTCATAGGTAGCGCGCAGCTCCTCCAAAAAGCGAAGAGCTTGGCGGGCGAACCAGCCAAGCTCCGGGTGATGACGTTTTCCTTCTAGTTCAGAAATAACTACAACGGGAAGGACCACATCGTGTTCTGCAAATTTGCGCAGGGCCCAAGGGTCAGACAGCAAGACCGAAGTATCCACTACATAGGTCTTGGTAGCGACGGTGTTAGCAGTAGCGGCAAGCGGAGTAGAAAGTACAGAGGGACGAGACATGATGGCAGGGTTCTCCCTTAGTGTGCGGTAGATCAGACTTCTTCCGAATCACCCCGAATCCCCGGGGTTGCCACCCAAAGTAGGCACCGAAGGTTGAAATTACATGGGTGCAAGATGAACATTAAGAAAACGAAAAATCCCTCCGCAGCACATGCTGCAGAGGGAGGAGCTCTAAAGGAGCTTTTTACTTCTCTACGGAAGAGGTGAACTTGCCGCTCTCGTCCTGGATCCAGGAGATTACGCCATCGTCGAACTGCTGGGTCCAGCCCTTGCCCTGAGCAGCCTTTTCCTCAGCAGCCTTAGGCAGGCCTACCTCAGAGTCCAGGCCGCCCTGCTCCTTCCAGGTTTCAGCAATCTTGCCGACGATAGGCTGAGCGCCCTCATCGTCGTCGAAGGTCAGCAGGTTGCCGTTATCGAAGTTAGCGAGGAACTCATCATCGTCACCCTGCTCGATGCTCTTTACGTCGCCCCACTCAGCCTTCTTCTCTTCAATAGCGGAAGCGAAATCAGCCGGAACGTCTACGTCACCGTTAGCGGTAGCGATGGACTTGGTAGCGCCGTCCTTGTCGTCGGCGTCGTCGGAAGCGTCCGCATCGTCGGCGTCATCATTGTCGTCCGCGTCATCATTGGAAGTAGCCTCAGCAGCAGCGGAGCCAGCAGCGTCGGTAGCGTCTGCTGCTACGGAGCCGGCGGAATCCTTAGCGTCGTTAGCTGCGTCCTCGGCATCGGAGCACGCTACGAGAGCAACGGACAGGGTTGCGGCTGCAAAACCACCTGCGATGCGACGGGTCATCTTCTGCATTACTGCATCATCCTTTCATCAAGAAAGTAAGTTAATTCTAAATGTATTGTTAAATCGCCCTTCATGACGAACGACGCCCACCGTAACGACGACTCCAAGCTGGTGCCACCCACCCGGACAGGAAGTAGACAGCAAACAGTAAAGGGCTACCTACGTTTGCGCTGCTTAGGGGCCTTCTTTTTCTTTTGTAACGAATTGTTAACGTTTCTCCTCGCCTGCTTCGCCTTCGCCTTTTCCCTGGCGCTGCGCCTCGGCTTCTCTTGGCGGGAGGAACGCGCCGTGCGGCCCTTAGCGACGCCCACGAAGTCCTGAATTGCCTCCCCGTCATCGTCCTTGCGCCACACCAATGCAATCTCCGTCACCGGCACGGACTCGTCCTTAAGACTCAACGGCACCACCTGCTTTTTGCTCAGGACCTTCAACAGGGGCCGCGGCGCAATCGCAATTCCCACATTGGCCGCCACTACCTGCAGGGCGTCGCGGACTGCGGGGACATCGACAAGCCCGGAATCGGCGAGGCGGTAGTTGAGGTGTTCATCGGCGACGTCGGCAAGCGCAAGCTCCTCGCCCACCTCCGCATAGACTGAGTCTTTGGGAACGGCAATGCCAGGAGCCTCTTTATAAAGTCGCACCACATGAAAGGTTTCATCCACCCGCGCATCCGGCAAGCGCGCAAGGGCTAGGTCCACCTCGCCGGCTACCAGCGGGGCTAGCGCATCGTCCGCATCAACGGTGTACAAGCCACCATGAGCAGTATTTTCCTCGAATCGGCGGAACCACTTTCCAGGTTCTGTACCGGTGGCAAAAGCTAAGCGCAGCATAGAGGACAGTCTACTGAAAGTGCTACGGTAAAAGCGTGACTGAAGAACAAAAGCAACCATCCGGCACCGCCATGCGTGCCCAAACCGCGGCGAAGAAGCTAGGCATCTACCTGCCCGCCGCGCCGGACGAGTTCCAAAATAGTGCCATTAGCCACGAAGAGCTGCGCGAATTGCAGCATAACCCACCCGAGTGGCTACAAACCTTGCGCCGCGAAGGCCCCCATCCCCGCCCCGAGGTTGCCCATAAGCTGGGCATCTCTGTTACCGCGCTCAAGAAGAACGATATGGATAAGCCGCTGACCACAGCGGAAATCAATCAGCTCCTCCAAGAGCAGCCGGAATGGCTCCAGCAGGCCCGCGCCACCATGGCGCAGGCCCGTGGCCATGAGGTGAAGGACTAGACCAGCTTCCAGTCCTCGAGGCCCTCATACAGCGGGTAGTGCTGGGCAATCTTGTCCACACGAGCACGCAGGGCCTCTACATCGGCATTCTTGCCCTGCACCAGAGCAGTACCGATAATATCTGCAACCTCGGTGAAAGCTTCGGCATCGAGGCCGCGGGTTGCTAGCGCAGAAGTACCAATGCGCAGGCCGGAGGTGACCATCGGCGGACGCGGGTCATTCGGTACAGCATTGCGGTTAACGGTAATGCCTACCTCGTGCAGCAGATCCTCTGCCTGCTGTCCATCCAATTCGGAATTGCGCAGGTCCGCCAAGACCAAGTGCACATCGGTGCCGCCGGTCAGCACGTCCACGCCAGCCGCCTTGGCATCTTCTGCGGTAAGGCGCTCTGCCAGAATGCGAGCACCCTCCAAGGTGCGCTCCTGGCGCTCCTTGAATTCCTCGGTAGCGGCAATCTTCATAGCAATGGCCTTGGCAGCGACCACGTGCATCAGCGGTCCGCCCTGCTGGCCCGGGAAGACGTTGGAATTGATCTTCTTGGCATAATCCTGCTTGGCCAAAATCATGCCGGAGCGCGGACCACCCAGGGTCTTATGCACGGTGGTGGACACGATATCCGCGTGAGGCACTGGGCTCGGGTGCAGGCCAGCAGCAACGAGGCCAGCAAAGTGGGCCATATCTACCCACAGGTAAGCGCCGACCTCATCAGCAATTTCACGGAAGGCCGCGAAATCCATGGTTCGCGGGTAGGCAGACCAGCCGCCGATAATGACCTTCGGCTTCTCCTTCAGCGCCTGCTCGCGCAGCTTATCCATGTCCACACGCATGGTCTCTGGGTCCACCTCGTAGGCGGCGACATCATAAAGCTTGCCAGAGAAGTTCAACTTCATGCCGTGGGTAAGGTGGCCGCCGTGAGCCAGGGACAGGCCCAAAATCTTGTCGCCAGGCTCAGCAATGGTGGAAAGCACCGCGGCGTTCGCCTGCGCACCCGAGTGCGGCTGAACGTTGGCGAATTCCGCACCAAAGAGTTCCTTAGCGCGGTTGCGGGCTAGGTCCTCCACGACGTCGACATGCTCGCAGCCGCCGTAGTAGCGGCGACCCGGGTAGCCCTCGGCGTACTTGTTAGTGAGCACGGAGCCCTGTGCCTGGAGCACGGCGCGAGGCACAAAGTTCTCAGAAGCGATCATTTCCAGGGTTTCGCGCTGGCGGGAAATCTCTCCCTGAATTGCGCCGAATACATCCGGATCGAGGTCGCGGAGGTCAGAGGTAAAAGAAGCCATAAAGGTGTGGTCCCCTTCTCAAAATCATGCGGTATGGGCTGCTGCATATCTTATCGTGCCATGCAGCCTTAGGGGGCATACTTTTACCCACGGATTATGCAAGTGCGACAATAGAGCCATGGCGCGCACATTGGATTCGAGTCCCTACCTAGATTTTGACCGCGAGACCTGGCGTGAACTGCGTAAATCCATGCCTCAGGTGCTCACGGAAACCGAGGTGGAGAAACTTCGCGGCCTAGGAGACCGCATCGACCTAGACGAGGTAGCTGATGTCTACCTCCCCCTCTCCCGTCTCATCCATATGCAAGTCATGGCACGCCAGCAGCTCACCACGGCTACCGAATCCTTCTTAGGCAATCCTCCGACGCACGTTCCCTTTGTCATCGGTGTGGCCGGTTCTGTGGCAGTGGGAAAATCCACCACCGCCCGTCTCCTTCAGGTGCTGCTGCAACGCTGGGAGTCCCACCCCAAGGTGGCCCTCGTTACTACCGACGGCTTCCTCTTCCCCACCAAGACTCTCAAGGAACGCGGCCTCATGCAGCGCAAGGGATTTCCGGAATCCTATGACCGGCGCGCACTCCTCCGCTTTGTCACGGACGTAAAATCAGGAAAGCCATTTGTCAAGGCACCGCTTTATTCCCACATCACCTATGACATTGTGGACGGTGAGTACCAAGAAGTTCACCAGCCCGACATCCTCATCCTGGAAGGGCTCAACGTGCTACAAACGAGCCCCACGTTGACCGTGGCGGACCTCTTTGATTTCTCGGTCTATGTTGATGCCCGCACCGACGATATCGAGCAGTGGTATATCGACCGCTTCCTTACTCTGCGCCACACCGCTTTCCGGGAGCCCAACGCCCACTTCTCTGCCTTTGCAGACATGAACGATGAGGAAGCCCGCGCCCAAGCCCGCGAAATTTGGCAGTCCATTAACCTGCCGAACTTGGTGGAGAATATCCTGCCCACCCGTGTGCGAGCCTCTCTCGTGCTCAAAAAGGGCTCGCATCACCTGGTAGAACAGGTGCGAATGCGCAAGCTCTAGAGCCTATTTGCCAAAGCGGCGCGAACGTTGGGAATAATCCCGCAAGGCGCGAAGGAAGTCCACCTTGCGGAATGCTGGCCAGTAAGTATCCGTGAACCAGATTTCGGAGTACGCGGCCTGCCACAGGAGAAAGCCCGACAGGCGTTGTTCACCAGAGGTACGGATCACCAAATCCGGGTCCGGAAGTCCCTTGGTATACAGGTGCTCCCCAATGGATTCTGCGGTGACGCGGTCCGCCATCTCCGCTGCGGTAGTTCCCTTCTCTGCTTCCGCACGCACCAAGTTCTGCACGGCGTCCACAATTTCTTGGCGCCCGCCATAGCCCACCGCCACATTGACGATGACACCCGTATTGTCCTCGGTTTCCGCCGCCGCCGTCACCATGCGCTGGCGAACATCATCCGGGAGTAGATCGAGGTGGCCGACCAAGCGCACCTGGCAGCCGACGTCGTTATGGGATAGGTGCGTGACCACGTCCGAGATGATGTCAAAGAGCAGCTCTACTTCGTGCTCGCTGCGTTTCAGGTTCTCCGTGGACAGCAAATAAATGGTGACCACTTCGATATCGGTATCGCGGCACCACGAAATCATCTCTCCGATTTTCTTCGCGCCTTGGCGGTGACCATGGCTGATATCGGTAAACCCAGCCTCACGCGCCCACCGGCGATTGCCATCGGCCATGATGGCGATGTGCTTAGGCTGCGGCTTGCCCTTGATCAGGTGCGCCAGACGCGCTTCATAAGCTGGGTAGGCCAGCTGCTTGAGAGAACTCACGCTCATCAGTCTATCCGCCTAGAAAATGGACTTCTTGCGGTTATCGTAAATGCCGGCTTCCTTCATCGCCTCATCCACGGCTTCCTCATCGAACGGATCGATTCCGTGATCCTCCGCAAACATCATGCGACGGCGAAAGCGTGAGTAACGGCGATGGAAATTCCAGCCCGCAAACAACACCGCAACTCCCATAAGCGCCAAGATCAGCAGACCAATGGGCGAAGCTTTGCCAAATTCAGGGCCCATTGGGCCGCCTTCGGCGCCCTCGGTTCCTTGGGCGAGTACAAATACGTCATGTGCGGCAAGCACGAAAGAGCCATACATGCTCATGTCTTAGGCCTCCTCTTCCTCTTTGATGCCGGCAAAAAGGTCATTTTCTGGCAGGGAGGTAGAAACGCGAGTCTTCGCCAGCTCAAACTCCTCGGTGGGCCAAAGGCGCTGCTGTACCTCCACCGACGTCGCCAAGAAGGCACCCGCCGGGTCGATCTGCGTAGCGTGCGCCCGCAAAGCCTCCTCGCGATTGCTGAAGTAATCCGCGCATTCCACCTGGGTGGTTACACGCGCCATGATATCGCCAAAAGTGGTATCCCAGCGCGCCAGCATCGGCCCATAGGGGCTGGTATTCCCCTCTTCTAACAGCAAATCATGGAACATCTTCATGCGCTGGTAGACGAAGCCGTGCGAGTAGTAGAGCTTCAGCGGCTCCCACGGCTTACCTAGCTCTGGGTGGTACTCGGCATCGCCCGCCTTCTCCCACGCGATCATGGAAGCTCGGTGCACCATTAGGTGGTCTGGGTGCGGGTAGCCACCATTTTCGTCATAGGTAACAATGACGTGTGGACGAAATTCGCGGATAACCTGGACGTATTCCTGCGCAACGGTGTCCTCCCCCAGCAACGCAAAACAGCCCTCCGGCAGCAATTCCTCCATAGTCTTGCCTTCAACCGGGTCCGGCAATCCGGAATCAACGTGGCCCAGCCAGCGATGTTGTACGCCCAGCGCCCGCGCAGCGTTAGCCATCTCTTCCCGGCGCACCTCGCCCATCTTTTCCTTGATTCCCGGGCGATCCATGGCGGGGTTAATCACATCGCCGCGCTCGCCGCCGGTACAAGTCAGCACCAAAACCTCATTGCCTTCTGCGGCATAGCGCGCGGTGGTTGCAGCACCCTTAGATGATTCATCGTCTGGGTGCGCGTGGATAGCTAGTAGGCGAAAATCGCTCACTGAAAATCCATCCCCTTATTAATCTAGGTTCTTTGAACAGATGATTATCCTAGTAGATAATTGGAAAACAGTGGTCCTCGGCTAGAGTGGAAGCTATGACTTCCGCCGGAAAATCTCGCTCAGCCGCTCGCTACGGCTCCCGCGGCTCCTCTGAAAAGAACTCTGGTAGCTGGACTAATAGGGCGCTGGTGCTCATCTTTGTCGCCATTTTTATCGCGCTTATTTTCTTCGGATTCCGGTACTTCCAGGAAAAGGAGCGCGTGAACGCACAGGTGTCCATCGTGACCCAGGAGGTTTTGAGCGATGATTCCACCCGCGTCTGGGTCGATGTCACCCGCAATCACACCGATGAAGATGCTTATTGCATTGTCCAGGCATTTGACTACTCCAAGTCCGAAGTGGGCCGCCGCGAATTCCCTGTTCCCGCGGGCGGAAACGAAACCCAGCGCATCGCTGTCGACGTCCCGACCAACGCTCGTGCCGTAGCCGGCGGGGCCTATGGTTGTTCCGGCAATATCCCCGAATACTTGGATATGGATAACCCTGACTACGCGGAAAGCCGCTAGCCGCGTGTGCTAGGATTTGTAGCGCCTAGAACTGGGCATATGCCCGGTTCCATTTTTACTTATAGCCCCAGGGATTAGCAGGGGCTTTGACCACAATTCCTATCTACGGAAGGTTGCAGAATGGCTGAGCAGCAAAAGCAGTACATCACCCCAGAGACCAAGGCAAAACTCGAGGCCGAGCTGCAGGAGCTCATCGACCACCGCCCAGTAGTCGCGGCTGAGATCAACGAGCGCCGTGAGGAAGGCGACCTCAAAGAGAACGCCGGTTACGACGCCGCACGTGAGATGCAGGACCAGGAAGAGGCCCGCATTAAGCAGATTTCTGAGGTTCTTGCGAATGCCACCACCGAGCGCGGTGCTGTTCAGGAGGGCGTCGCCCACACCGGTTCCGTAGTTCACGTTTACTACAATGGTGACAAGGACGATAAGGAGACCTTTCTCATCGGTACCCGCGCCGCTGCTTCCGATAACAAGGACCTAGAAACCTATTCCGAGCAGTCCCCGCTGGGCGCTGCCATCCTTGGCGCACAAGAGGGCGAGACCCGCGAGTACACCGCTCCGAATGGCAAGACCATTTCGGTCACCATCGAATCCGCAGCGCCGTATGATTCTGCTAAGGCCGCTGCTCCACGCGAGTCCTAAACTTTTAACCACATACCACTCTGGAGAAAGAGCACATCCCCATGAAGAAGTTCTCCCGTTTCGCCGCCGCTGGCCTGGTCTTCACCGCTGGCCTCTCCCTCGCTGCTTGCCACCCACCTAACCAGCAGGATTCTGATTCCAAGGTAGAAAATGCCTCCACCTTCACCGGTGAGGCCCCGATGCAGAAGGATGCTGAGACCAGCTCTTCCGCACCCGAGACCGTTATTGAAGAGGAAGCACCTGTAGTCCAGTCCGGTGTTCCAGAAGAGCCAGCACAGCCGCACTTGAACGGTACCGCCACCGAACTGCCACAGCAGTAATAAGGCTTGAAGGGCCGAGGGATTCCCTCGGCCCTTTTTCATGCTATTTTTCTGGGTCCACTTCCCGCACCCAATCCCCGATGACACCGGGTACGACAGCGGGCGGCTCTCCCAGGAGGTCCCGCTTATTTGGATCCCGTTCCACCTGCGTGGTGACGGACTTTACGCGCTTTTTCTCACTATCTTTGCCTCCGCGCATCCCCATCATTGGACCATAGGCTCGCGCCCCTCCGGTTGAGCGACCTGCATTGCCACCGCGCGATGCCGCAGCACTTTCACTGCTGCCTGTTCCAAGACCAAGGCCGCCACCCACGCCGGGCCGCATACCCGAACCACCGCCGAATGCATTGCTATGGCTAGCGCGCACGCCTGAACCGACACCGGCGTAGGGCGCTCCGGCTCCTCGTCCAAAGTGGTGGCCCGACTGCGCTCCTCTTCCGGCACGCGCAATATCGGCGCTGCCACTTACCTTTCCTGCGGCGGATCCAATTCCGCCTCGTGGCGACTGACCGCCGAGTACGCCTCGGCCTGCATCCCCGGGCCGTCCGGCTGCCATCATCGGCGCCATCCCAGTATTGGGGGACTGCGCTGTAGCTGTCGGCGATATCGCACCGCTGTTATTAAGCGCGCCTGCATGTGCTCCTGCGGCAACCGGGTGCGCTGTACCACCAGGAACCTGCCCTATCGCCCCGTTAGGCGCAGTTACACCCGGCATGGATGCGCCTTGGGTGGACACTTCATTTCCGTCGATGGCTACCTGGTCTCCCAGGCCAAGCTTTTCCAGCGCATTCCTGCCGCTAGTATGCATCTGCTGGTGAAAATCATTAATTTCTTGTGGGCTCATCCCCACTGCTTCTAGCCCGTCCACATTGCCATTGACGACGTCGAAGTTCCCCGGCCCCAAATCACCTCGCGCTATCGCTTCCGCAATCTTCTTTGGCCATACCACGGCATCGGTGGTGTAGCGCTGCCCATCACCGTCAACTCCGGAAAGGCCCGCGTCGACACCGCCGCCACCCGACGCCGGCGATTGTTCCATCAAAGCGTGCTGGTACGGCATTGCCTCTACCGCGAAGCGCTGCAAGTCAGGTTGCAATGCGGCCAATGCGGCCTTTTCCGCAATCTCGCGCTCGACCGGTTCTGGAATGGCCATCACTTCCATCGCCATGGCCATCGCAGTAGGCTGCATGCCCATCAGCTTGGCGTGGAATCCGGTTAGCTTCTCCCCCATTACCTTGGCATTTGCTACAAAGTGGCTTCCCGACGCCGCCACTTCCCTAATCTTTGCCGCCGCCCTCGACGTGGCTTCACTGTCGTTCTCGCCTTCCAAAGACCCGGCTGCTTCCTGTAACCCGCTAACGATATCGTCGACTTCCGATGCCAACGAGCTCCACCGCGCATTCGCCTCCGACACATTCCAGATCTGCGTCGACATCAGGTCCGTAGCCAGCTTCACAATGTCCGTACCGACATTCACCACCGGCATGGAAAACCCAAATGGGCTGTACCCCGGCTCAGGCTGGTTCATAATCGGCATCGACTCAATGCCAATATCCCCACCCGCATCCGCGATCTCCATTCCCCGACTATTCGCGTCCTCCTGCGCCTGAAATCCTCGAGCCTCCCGCCCCAAAGAATCAGAAAGCCACTCAACCTGTGCCGCAAAATTCAATAGCGATTGCTTTGCAGATCCCGGGTCACTATCCAACACACGTTCGTGAACATCGCCTACGTGATCAATTCCAGATACTGATGAAAAACTTGCATTTAGCGGGCTATTGGCATTGTTTCTTAATTCCTGTGATCTACGAAAGAGATCCCCGATGCTGCTCGTCGTTCTGCGAATACTTGAAATGCTTACGCGCATTATTCCCCCAAATTTAGCTAAGCTGTTTTATTAATGAAGCTGTAAGATTGCACCGCTCTTTAGTGGTTGACTGGGTGCCAATGTCATTTACGCCGACGATTACTGTTCCTCGTTCAGTCGAAACATATCCGTCACACTGGGTTTCTCCGAATATTTCCGATCTATAGATCTGTATTTGTTTGCCTTCCACCCCACGACTTTTATGCTGGAGTTCCTCATTCAAATTGAAAGTATCTATTGAATTCGAATCACTGGCCAGCGAAACGAGAACACCCTCCGAAAAATTTGTCCCATTCGACTCAAAGTTACAGAAAGTGCTCCCCGAGTCCTTTCGGTAGTCAAGTGGACTAGGCTTCAACCCAATACCTTCTAATTTGTTACCCGCAATTTCCGTACACGGATCAAAAAGCTCGAAGCTCGGGTCTGCCGGATCGAATTCCCCCAGTGGCGGTAGGACGCCGGAAGTGTCTCCCGACCCCGTGGCGCCGGCCTCCCCCGGTTGGCCGGCGCCGCCCGCATTCTTCTCGCCATTGGTGTGTACCGTTTCCCCCTGATTGCCTTCCGCATCATCCCCCTGGCCCCCGTTGGTTCCCCCTGCACCGTCGGCCGAACTAATGCCGCCAGCCTCGTCCACCTTGGTGGTTTCCTCTGACGCGCTCCTCGTACCGATGTCCGCAACGCAGCTACTCAACAAAACTGTGCTGCTGACCATCAACGTTGCTACGGTGACCTGACGCTTCACAACAATCCTTCGCGCACTCACTTCCTGACGAGAGGAACAAGAAAAGTGAAACAGAGAACTTTTCACTTCATACTTCCCGTTCCGGTACACAGCATGCATGAGACTCCAAGAATTTTCTACGCAACCACAAAGGTTAACGGCAATTTAACAAAATTATTTGTCCCATATGTCACATCCATAACGTTCAAAAGGCGAAGTTTCCTGCTCATTAGCTGTATCACCTCTGTGAGTGGTTTTGTAGACCAAATGAAGGTTAAACCCGCACTTTATCCCCCAGTACTACCCCAGAAATTACACGTTTGTAAGCGATGCTCGGCAGCAAAAAGGCCCGCACCGAAGTGCGGGCCAATACAAAAGGGTCAGTTAGTCTCGCTGCAAATAGCTCAGCAGACGGAGAATCTCAGTGTAGAGCCAGACCAAGGTAACTGCGAGGCTGAGAGCCACGCCCCAAGCGTTCTTAGAGGGAGCACCGGCGCGGATCATGCGGTCAGCCTGATCAAAGTCAGTCAGGAAGGACAGAGCACCAAGAACGATGCAGACGAGCGAGAAGATGATGGCAATCGGGCCACCATCACGCAGTGGATTGAAGTCAAAGAAAATCGCGCCCAAGAAGTTAACAAGGGCCATGACAGCAACGCCGGCAATCAGGCCGAAAAGGATCTTGGTGAACTTCGGAGTCACCTTCACTGCGCCAGTCTTGTACACAATCAGCATGCCAATGAATACACCAATCGTGCCGACAATCGCTTGGCCAATGATGGCCATACCGCCCTCGCCCTGGAAGTTGACGTTGGCGAACATCAAGGAGAACCCACCGACAAATAGGCCTTCAAAGACGGCATAAATCAGGGTGACTGCAGCAGAACCCCACTTCTTGCCAAAAGAGGCAACGAGCACGGTAATGAAGCCACCGATACCACCGACCAGGGTCAAGGCCATGGCGATACCTGGGCTTACCAGCATTCCCAGGGCGAAGTTGATGACTGCGGCGACGATGATAACGCCGAGGGTAATGCCCGTCTTGGTCACTACGTCATCCACGGTCATGGGACGGGTAGATACGTCCGCGTAACCAGAATTTTGGCGGCTACTATTTTCGGTCAGAGAACTCATTACCGGATTGCTTGAACGCACGGTTGTCCTTTCTAAGAGAGGTACAAATTAGCTATCTCACCCCATTCAACGAAACACCACCCCATAAAGTTCCATATTCTTTCCATTTAGCTAGAAGCTTTGTGGGTAGCTTCCGCAAAAAGTCTGTGGAGACCTGATGAACAGAAAAGTCTCGGGACACCGACCGGAACGATGTCTCGAGACTTCACAATGGTGCCCCCAGTGGGACTCGAACCCACACTGAATCGATTTTAAGTCGACTGCCTCTGCCGATTGGGCTATGGGGGCAAGGGCAAGGAATATTTTAGGCCACCTCACCCCACGGGAGTTAACGAGGGGTACCCTCCGCAGCCAGACCAGCGATAATGCCGTCGAGAATGTCCTTTTCACTGATGAAAAAGCTGCGTGCATCGCAATTTCGCTCGATAAGCTGCATGATGCCTTCGACGGCTATCGCCCCACCACCAATGACGTCGGCACGGCCGGGGTGGATGACGGGGTTGAGGGCGCGGACGTCGGAAGGCAGGCTAATAAGCTGCTGCAAAAGCACGCGCAGGGCATCGAAGCGGAGTTCAGACCCGTGAATGGCATCGGCGTCGTAGCGCTCAAGGCCCTGAGCCAATGCAGAAAGAGTGGTGAAAGTGCCTGCGCAGCCGACGATGGTACGGGCCTTAGAAATAGGTACTATCTTCTCCACTTCTGCCGTGCGCTCGCCGACGTACTCGGAAGCGATCTCAATCTCCGACTCGGTAGGCGGATCTGTTCGCATAATGCGCTCGGTTAGCCTGACGCACCCCATGCGAGCCGAGTGGGTGCCCAAGATATCGCCATCGGCCGTGCCTACGACGAACTCGGTCGAACCGCCGCCCAGATCGATGACACAGAATGGCCCGCGGTCTGGCTCCACATCGGCCACGGCACCATTAAAGGACAACAGAGCCTCTTCCTCGCCCGAGACGACCTCGGCCTGTGCGCCAGGCTGAATTTGGCCGAGCAACTCAGCGGTCATGTCGAAGAATTCCTGTTGGTTCTTGGCATCGCGAGTAGCGGAGGTAGCGACCATCCGCACGCGGGTGACCTTCTCAAACTTCATCTGGCGTACGTAGCCTTCCAAGGCCACGCGGGCGCGGTCTAGGGCCGCAGGGGCGATTTCGCCAGTGGCATCGACTCCTTCTCCCAGGCGGATGATTTCCATGGTGCGGGTAATATCGCGAACTTTGCCGTCATCCTGAATTTCAGAGATGAGCAAGCGAATCGAATTGGTACCGCAATCAATCGCAGCAACGCGAGTCATAGCAGCCCTCCTATTCCGCATTAGAGAAATCGAATTGGGCCAGGTCAATCCCCAGTTCCTCTACGCTGGGCCAATCTTGCGGGATGGCAGAGCCTCGAAGCTTGCCGTGGTCAGCGGCCATGGCCACCGCTTCAGTTCCCAATCGGAAATGCTGTGGGCCTTCAGCAAGCGCGTACGCGATGAGCACATGCAGGCACTTGACTCGATCGGGCATGCCACCACCGGAGAAATCGGTGCCAAGGTCTTCAATATCATTGCGCTTGGCCAAGAAATATTCGTGGGCGCGCTGATAGTCGGCAGCCAATTCCTCGTCCTCACCCAAGCGGGCTTCCATCCACTTCATCACGTGGGCGACCTCCAAGCGTGAAGCTTCGGCCGTAAGCCGTGGGTCGGTGAGGTAGTAGAGGGTGGGGAATGGGGTGCCGTCGGCAAGCTTGGGCGCCGTCTTAATTACCGCGGGCTGCCCATCCGGCGTGCGATAAGAAACCTCTAGGACCCCGCGTGGAGTGCGGCCCAATTGCTCAGTTACTACAGCGATATCTGCATCAGTGACGGTCATGCGGACAATTATCGCACATCCGGGTTCTCTTCCGGCGCCGGCTCAATCGGAAGATGATTTACCTGCTCGGATGGAGCTTCCTCCTCAGGGGGCTCAGCCACGGAATCCCACAAAACCTCGTACCATTCGCGGGAATCTTCTTCCTTCTGACCATCTGTAGTGAGCTGGTCATCTGGCTTTATCTGCGGGTCAATGATGCGGTAGGCGGTCTCGCCCTCATCGACGACCCCGAATCGGCGCCGCGCCTCCTGCTTGATGTACTCATCGGACTTATATCTATCAATCTTCTCCAGCAAAGCAGCTTTCTCATCCTGCTTGGCGGCGATTGACTCATGGAGGCGGGCAATTTCGGACCGGCCGTGGTAGTAATTGCGCAGCGGAATAGCGATAGCAAACAAAACCACAAGCACGATGGCAACGATCACGCCTACTCCGGCAATGCTCATCCGATCCGGCTTCTGTTTCTGCTTCAGCTGTGCACGCTGAGCTTTACGGATATCCGCAGCACGCGAGGCCACCGGAACCCTGTTTCGGCTCCGGTTTCGCTGCGTCTTCTTTTCGCGTGCCATAGGTCTTTAATCCTAGCGCCGTCACTCCTGTAACAGGGACGTGGCACGCGCAATTTGGATACACTGAAGGAAATTCTACCTCCAGGAAGGAAGTTTCATGTCCCTCAAGCGCATCCTCCCCGTTCTCACCGCAACCCTATTCCTCGCCAGCTGCAGCCCCTCCGCCCAAGACGGCGAATATCCCGTCTACGGTGATGGCTACGACCTGAACACCACCGACGGCATGACCGAGTACCTCAAGGAGTATAAGACCCTGCCGGACGATTACATCAACCATGATGCTGACGAGCTCGAGGGAGACGATCAGCCCGAGACCTTTGAAACCAACGCGGACTCCGTCAAGAAGGCCGGCGAAGCTACCTGCGAGAATGATGAATTGCTCGACATCTCAAAGGAGTATTTCCGAGGCAACACCGACAAATTTGGGGAAGCAGTAATGTCGTCGGTCGACGGCTCTGATGGTAAATACAGTGATGTTTTTGAAGCACTGAACATCCCCGATGACGCACCAGACAATGACAAGATCATGGCTGCAGCGATGTCCCCACTCGGTGCCGTGATGTCTTGCGGCGATGAATTCAGCGATGAGGAACTGGAAGAGGTCGCTGAGGCCATCCATTCCAGCTAGAACCTCGAATCATATTCCCCACTTAAGGAATAGTAATGCCACTCAAGCGTCTCCTCCTTCTAGCCGCCGTAGGCGCCCTACTTGCTGGGTGCAGCTCGACCGACCACAAAGAAGAAGCCACCAGCGAAGCGGAATCCCCCACTAGCGAAATCCCTACCAGCAGCGAAACCCCCACCACCACAAGCAGAAAACACGACCTCAATACCAAAAGCGGCTTCATTTACCATATAAAAGAACACGGCACTATCCCGGACTTTTACCTAGACGTGTTCGGCGCTGGGGCTTCCGAAGAGGACGACGGCCCTACAAGCTACGAGGTCAATGCCACGACCCTGAAAAAGGCTGGAGCTGTTGCCTGCGAGAATGAGCAAATCCTAGACGACGCCAAGTATTTGCTAACCCATGGCGACAGCGCATCTGAAGAACTCGTCCCTAACCTTGAGGAGTTTGACAGGAAATACGCTCCCGTCTACGAAAAGCTTGAGATATCAGCGGCTTCTCCCCTTCCAGATAAGCTTTTTACCATGTACATGGCTGGCGTGGGTTCCCTCGCCACCTGCGGTGACAAGTATGACGATAAGGAACTCGAAGCAGTGGCTGACAAAATTTTCAGCTACTAAACCTCTCCCGGAGTTTCGCACAATTTTTCGTTTCGAGGCTTGCGCAAGCCAGCAGGGCGGCTTATACTAAGGGCAGAAATTCGATTGGGTGTGCGATTTATTCCAGAGGGGGAACTTTCCGTGACAGCCAGCGACGCACCACTAAAGAAAGCTTATTTTTCTACCAATAACCTCGACGATACGGTTTGCGTTTTGGGCATGCTCCAACGCATTCAATCCTGGCAGCTATACCAATCCGTACTTCCGGGATTAGAAGACGATGTCGAATGCACTACCGCTGCTTTAGCTAAACGGGTGGGCTTGAGCTACTGGCGCGTTTTATCCGCACTGCGCTCTCACCTGCGCATGCGTGAATTGCCCCTAACCACTGCAGTGCAAACCGAACATTGGATTCTAGACCTCCCGCGACTGCACGTCATCGATGCCGAGCTTTCCCCGCTTGGCGACGACGCCGAGGGCATCCAACTAGTCGATGCCGCCCTTGCAGACTTTCTCACCCCGAAGGAACCTGCTCAGCATGTACCCACGGAATCTGAAATCCGTAGATTCTTGCGCGACTACATCGATGGCATTCTCAAACCAGATATTGAGAAGGAAATCGAGCGCTCCGTTTCCATTTCTTATTCCAAAGGCCAAGCCACCATCACTCTGAAGACGGATAAAGCAACCGCCAGTGCTATTTCACGGCACATCGATAAGGCAGCGCGAAAGAAGAACATCACTAAGTCAGAGGCTTTGGAGGCGCTGATCTTTAATCGCACCCAGACAAAAGTAGTAATCAATACCTATGCAGCGGGTGACGATGCTTCTCGGGTATATATTCCGTCGGCGGGATGGTGCGTCCTTACCGAACACTTAAGCACTTACTCGATGACTCGCGAGCTGTGCCCAGAAGAAACATCATCCTACGTCCCCACCGAGCAAATCAGGACATGGGTCCACGGTCGCGATGCCACGTGCCGTTGGCCGGGGTGTTCCATGCCGGCGCATTACTGCCAGCTTGATCATCGGGTGGAGTATGCCGACGGCGGGCCGACGAGTGTCGATAATCTTGTCACCCTTTGTCAGCACCACCACAATGTGAAGACCGATGGTAGGGCCCGCTACATCATGGATCCCATCACTGGGGACGTCGCCTGGCTCTTTTCGGACGGCACCTTCGAAATTGACCGAGCGGAGGGTCCTTTGGCACCGCGAACCATGAATTGGAAGCAAACCTGGCAACAATACCTAGACATGCGAAAGCGCCCCCGCGGCAATGCGAGGGCGCTACGAAAGGAGGCGATTAAGCCTTAAAGCGCGGGAATGCGGAGCGGCCGGCGTAGACTGCGCCGTCGCCAAGCTCCTGCTCGATGCGCAGCAGCTGGTTGTACTTAGCTACGCGCTCGGAACGAGCCGGTGCACCGGTCTTGATCTGGCCGCAGTTCAGAGCGACAGCCAAGTCTGCAATGGTGGTGTCCTCGGTCTCACCGGAGCGGTGGGACATCATGGTGCGGTAACCATTGCGGTGAGCCAGCTCGACAGCATCGAAGGTCTCGGTCAGGGTACCGATCTGGTTGACCTTAACCAGCAGGGCGTTGGCAGCCTTCTTCTCAATGCCCTCCTGCAGACGAGCAGGGTTGGTGACGAAGAAGTCATCGCCAACGATCTGCACCTTCTCGCCAATTGCGGCGGTCAGGGCGGTGTAGCCATCCCAGTCATCTTCCTGCAGCGGATCCTCGATGGAGACGATCGGGTACTCGTCGATGAGGCCCTCATAGACCTTGGACATTTCTTCAGCGGTGTGCTCGCCGCCCTCGAAGTGGTACTTGCCGTCCTTGAAGAACTCGGAGGAAGCAACGTCGAGTGCGAGTGCTACGTCCTTGCCTGGCTCGAAGCCGGCCTTCTTGATGGCGTCCACGATGACGTCGAGAGCAGCCTTGGTGGAGTCAACGGACGGAGCGAAGCCGCCCTCGTCGCCCAGACCGGTGGACAGACCCTTGTCCTTCAGCACTGCCTTCAATGCGTGGTAGACCTCGGCGCCCATGCGAAGAGCCTCGGCGAAGGACTCCGCACCAATCGGAGCGATCATGAATTCCTGGACGTCAACGCCGGAGTCAGCGTGTGCGCCGCCGTTGAGGATGTTCATCATCGGCACTGGCAGTACGTGAGCATTCGGGCCGCCGATGTAGCGGTACAGAGGCAGTGCAGCGGACTCTGCAGCGGCCTTGGCTGCGGCGATGGAAACGCCCAAGATAGCGTTAGCGCCGAGCTCGGACTTGTTATCGGTACCGTCCAGCTTAATCAGTGCCTGGTCAATGAGGCGCTGGTCGTCAGCTTCGAAGCCAGCAATTTCGTCGGCAATCTTCTCGTTGATGTTCTCAACAGCCTTCAGAACACCCTTACCCTGGTAGCGCTCGCCACCGTCGCGCAGCTCGTGAGCCTCGTGCACACCGGTAGAAGCACCGGAAGGAACGCCGGCAACACCGCGGGCGCCGTCATCAAGGAAGACCTCGGCCTCAATGGTTGGGTTGCCACGGGAATCAAGAATTTCGCGGGCGAAAGTGTGAATGATATCGGCCATGCTGTTTTTCACTCCTCGTAAATAAATTCGCTCTGGACCAGCCGGCCCAGCTACGTTCTCAATTGTTGCAGAAAACTCTGCTGTGTGACACTACTTGGCACTTTGCGGAACCGAGTAGGCATTGGCGGCACGTGCAACTTTATGCAAATACTCGCTGGACTGGTTGTAATTTAGGACTGCTTCCTCCCACTGTTCTGGGTTAGAGAGATCTCTATCACCAAAGCATAGAAGTCCGGCGGCGCCGACTGCGGCGTCGTCAATTTGATTGGGATCTGCCTTCCCATCGCCGTTAGCATCAGCGCCCACCGATTCCCATGTAGTCGGGATAAATTGCATTGGGCCAACGGCACGGTCATATTCGGAATCCCCATCGATTTTGCCGTTATCGGTATCTGGGGTGTGCGCCGTATTGTTTAGTCCATCGAGGGCGATGCCGTTGATGGGTGGCTGGGGGTAGCCGGCGTCGTCAAGCTTGGAGGGCTTAAACCAATTGCCGTTGTAGGTGCCGTGGCGGGTCTCCACGTAGCCTAGGCCGGCAAGGGTATTCCAGCGCAGATGGCAATTCGGCCATTTTTGTTGAGCGATGAGTTCGGCGTTGCCATAAGCGCGCAAGGCGGCCGGTGGGATACCGGTCTGCTCAGCTAGGTCAGAGGCCCAGTAGGTGAGCTTATCCGCGGTGCGGCCGGGGGCGTTGACGTCAATGTGCGCGACCTCTTTGCCTTCAACGGGCGGAATGTTTTCCGGTACGGGCTCTTGGGAAGTGCCGTGCCCCGTCAACAGCCATGCCACCAACGCGATGATCACGGCTACGGCCACCCCGCAGCCCCCGAATATCTGCAGCAGCCTCTTCATGAGAAGTCATCCTACATTCCCTTGCCTTCGCGCCACAGCCTCTCTTGCGTGTCAACGTCGACAATCTCCGTGGTGCCATCAAAGAGGTATGGGGCGCGGGCGCGCATTTTGGTGAGGAAGCTCTGGGCGACGTCGTCAAGCGAAAAGGTAGAGATTTCCGCATGGAAGAGTACTTGGAGGAAGACATCGCCCAATTCCTTCAGCATCTCGCTTTCCGGTTCGCGGTTACGCACGGCCGCGGCGAATTCGGCGGACTCCTCCTCAAGATAGGGCAAGAGCGAGGTATGGGTTTGCTCGCGCTCCCACTCCCCAATGCGCCGCGCCATGGCCATGGTCTGGCGCGCCTGCATGATGGGATCCGCAAGGGATTCGGCGCGAATGACGGACTCGCCGCTAGCAAGGCGGGCGCGAGTTTCCGGATCGTGTTCGTCGGTGCTTACCAAGGTGCCGGTGGCGTCCTCGCCTACCAGCAGATCGGAAAAATTCCACCGCACGGACACGGGTACCTCACCCGTGAAGTGGACAGGGCCACGCAGCTTCCCGTGCGCCTGCATGGGGATCATGGTGGGCCAGCGTTCATCGAGCAACAGCACAGTCATGTGCACAAAGTCTAGCCCGAGTTCCCATAATGGGGCTATTCAAGGTATTTTAGGCCAATGACCTCCAGCCAGAATAGATCCCACTCCGTGACGTTGTGGACCCTCGTCGCGCTGATTATCGGTTCCACCGTGGGCGCGGGCATTTTCTCGCTGCCCCAAAACATTGCCTCCGTTGCCGGCCCAGGCGCGATGCTTATTGGCTGGCTGGTAGCGGGCATCGGCATGCTCTCTGTGGCGTTTGTTTTTCAAATTCTGGCCCGCCGCAAGCCGCACCTTGATTCTGGCGTTTATTCCTACGTGCGTGCCGGCCTCGGCGATTTTATTGGTTTTACCTCCGGCTGGGGCTACTGGCTGGGCTCCGTTATGGCACAGGTGGGCTATGCCACCCTCTTTTTCAATACCTTGGGCCATTACCTGCCGCTTTTCGACGCCGACCATTACTGGACCTCCGCCATCGCCGTCTCCCTCCTATCCTGGGGCATTTTTGCGGTACTTGCCCGCGGCATTAAGCAGGCCGCGTTCATGAACCTCATCACCACGATTGCCAAGATTGTGCCCATTCTGGCCTTTGTGGTGCTCATTGCGTTCCTCGGGTTCAGCTGGGATAAATTCACCTTGGATTTCTGGGGACGCGCTTCTGAGGCCAGCGTCTTTGAGCAGGTTCAGGGAATCATGCTCTTTACCGTGTGGGTATTCATTGGCGTGGAGGGCGCATCCGTTTATTCCAAGCAGGCTTCTAAGCGCACCGACGTCGGCCGCGCGACCGTCATCGGCTTCTTCTCCGTGCTGGCGCTGCTGGTTTCCGTGTCTACCCTGAGCTTTGGCGTGATGAGCAAAGAAGAACTGGCCGCGCTGCCAGATAATTCCATGGCATCCGTGCTCACCGAGGTCATCGGACCTTGGGGCGGCGCACTGGTGTCTATTGGACTGTGCTTGTCGGTTTTGGGTGCCTACGTCTCCTGGCAGATGTTGTGCGCCGAGCCCATCGTAATGATGGCCATCGACGGCCTCATTCCCCGCCGCATTGGCACCATTAACGTGGCGGGTGCGCCGTGGGTAGCGCAGCTGATTTCCACGATGGCTATCCAGCTGTTCATCATCGTCTTTTACCTCAACGAGGCGTCTTATAACGCCATGGTGCAGCTGGCAACCATCATGTACTTGCTGCCCTATATCTTCTCTTCCCTGTACCTCTTGCTCTTGGCGCTGCGGGGCAAGGGGCTGTCTCACCCGCAGGCGGGTATCAAGTTCGACCTTTCCGGACCAGAGGTGAGCCGCAAGGAAAATCGCAAGCACTTGGTCATTTCTTTGCTCGCGTTTATCTACTCCCTGTGGCTGATTTATGCGGCCGACCTCGTCTACGTCCTACTCGGCGCATTGGCCGTAGTGCCGGGACTTATTCCGTATGTCGGCACCCGGCTGTGGAAGAAGGAACGCATCTTCAATACCTTCGAGTGGTGCGTGGTGGCCATTGTCCTGGCCGGTGCCGCCACCGCCATTTGGGGCTTGAGCACCGGCTGGCTCACCCTCTAGCTACTCCCCTACGCTGACCACGTTCGAGGTGGGCTGGGCGCCGCTGACGTTGATGGGGTCGACGTCGAAAAGCGCGCTTAGGAAGTCCGCCGCCCACTGAATAAGCTCGGTATCGCGCAGCTTCGGCGAGGTGACATTGCGGCCTGCCTTGGGGAACGGCACGTTGATTGCCTTCGCCGCCGCACGGAAGCTGGAGCCTGGGTATAGGCGTTTGAGACGCACCTGCTTGGAATCCGGCAGCTCGACGGGGTGGAACTTGATGCGGGTGCCCTGCACGGTGATATCGGAAATACCGGCGCGGCGCGCCTGGTGGCGCAGGCGAGCAACGGAAAGCAAGCGCAGGACCTCTTGCGGCAGCGGGCCGAAGCGGTCTTCCATTTCCTCGATAACGGCCTTGAGATCATCGTCATTCTGCGAAGCCGCAAGCTTGCGATAGACCTCCAGGCGCAGGCGCTCGGAGTCGATATAGCCTTCCGGAATATGCGCATCCACGGGGAGATCGATGCGGATTTCCTTCGGGCCCTCATCGGTAACGGTGGGGGCTTCGCCGCGGGCGAGCGATTTGAAGGTCTCGACCGCCTCGCCCACGAGCCGCACGTAGAGATCGAAGCCCACACCGGCAATGTGGCCGGACTGTTGGGCACCGAGCACGTTACCAGCACCGCGCATCTCCAGGTCCTTCATGGCTACGGCCATGCCGGCACCAAGGTCATTGTTTTGAGCGATAGTTGCCAGGCGGTCATAGGAGGTTTCCGTGAGCGTAGCTCCCTTGGGGTAAAGGAAGTAAGCATAGCCGCGCTCGCGGGAGCGGCCCACGCGCCCGCGCAGCTGGTGCAGCTGGGACAGGCCCATATGGTGGGCGTTTTCCACAATGAGGGTATTCGCGTTAGCGATATCCAGGCCAGTTTCCACGATGGTGGTACATACCAAAACGTCATACTCGCGGTCCCAGAACCCTTGGACGGTCTGTTCGAGCACCTCCTCGTTCATCTGTCCATGCGCGACGACGACGCGGGCCTCCGGTACCAGGTCACGCAGCTCGCGGGCCTTCTTTTCGATATCAGAGACTTTGTTGTGGATGAAAAAGGTTTGACCATCGCGCAGCAGCTCGCGGCGGATGGCCGCGGCTACCTGCTTGTCCTCGTAAGCGCCAACGTAGGTCAGCACCGGGTGGCGGTCTTCCGGCGGGGTCAAGATGGTGGACATCTCGCGGATGCCAGCCATGGACATCTCCAAGGTGCGCGGGATAGGTGTTGCGGACATGGTGAGCACATCCACGCTGGCCTTAAGCGCCTTGATGTGTTCCTTGTGCTCCACGCCGAAGCGCTGCTCCTCGTCCACGACGATGAGGCCGAGGTTCTTCCAGTGCACACCGGTCTGGAGGAGGCGGTGGGTGCCGACGACGATATCGACGCTGCCATCGGCCAGGCCCTTGAAGATGTTCTTGGCTTCCTTCTGTGAGGTAAAGCGCGAAAGCACCTCAATCTTGACGGGGAAGCCGGTCATGCGCTCGCTGAAGGTATCAAAGTGCTGCTGCGCCAGCAGCGTGGTGGGCACGAGGACGGCCACCTGCATGCCGTCTTGCACGGCCTTGAAGGCGGCACGGATGGCCACCTCGGTTTTGCCGTAGCCCACATCGCCGACGACGACGCGGTCCATCGGCACGGTGGACTCCATATCGTGCTTGACGGCGTCGATAGCCAGCATCTGATCTTCGGTTTCGACGAAGGGGAAATTATCCTCCATCTCCGCCTGCCACGGATTATCCGGGGAGAACTGGTGCCCCGGTGCAGCCTGGCGCTTGGCGTAGAGCTCGACGAGCTCGCCGGCAATTTCGCGCACGGCGGCGCGCGCCTTCTTCTTGGTGTTCTTCCAGTCGGAACCGCCCATCTTGGACAGGTGAGGCGATTCGCCACCGGTGTACTTGCTGAGCAGATCCAGCGAGTCCATGGGCACCCAGAGCTGATCGGCGGGCTGACCGCGCTTGGAGGGCGCGTACTCGAGCACGATGTATTCGCGGCGGCTGGTTTCATCGCCGGACTGGATGGTGCGCTCGGCCATCTTGAGGAACTTGCCGATGCCGTGGGTCTCGTGCACCACAAAATCGCCCTGTTTGAGGGCAAGTGGGTCAACCTTATTGCGGCGCTTGGCGGGCCGACGCTTCGCCTCGGCGATATCTCCTACACGGTTACCGGTCAGATCCGTCTCGGTCACAACGACCAGTGGGAGTGCCTCGGCATCCTTAGGCTTTTTCACCTTGGGAAATACCAGGCCGGCGTGGCTTAGTGCTTGGTAGAGGGTGACTTCACCGGCGGTGGGCTCCCAGCCAGGGTTAGCCACCTTGGTGCGGATGCCCTTTTCTGCGAAGCGATCCACCATGCGCTTGATGGCACCTTGCGCCGGCGCGATGAAGGCCGCCCGGCCGCCGGCGTTGGTGTGCGCGAGGAGCTGGGCCATCATGGCATCGATTTCTTCGATGTTGCCGCGCGGGGTGGGCCCTGGTTCGAATTCGAGCGGGAGGGTCTCCTCTTCCGGGGCGGCGAGCATTCCCGGTGGGGAGAAAGTCCACAGGGGCAGGCCGGCCTCGCTTATGGAGACCTCGAGCGACTCATAGGAGCGGTAGCTGGATGCCTCGGTATCGAGCCCTTCGGTAGCCAGCGGGCCATCGGCACCCATGGCCGCGGCCTCCCAACCGGCGGCGAGGAATTCCGCATCGGTCTTTTCTAGATCTGCCACGCGGCGGCGAATCTTTTCCGGACCGACCATCACCACGTGGGTGGTGGGGCGCAAGAATTCGGGAAGGGTGCTCATGGGGGCGTCGGAAAGCGCGGGTAGGAGCGCCTCCATACCTTCGGCAGGGATGTGCTCGCTTACCTTGGTCAGCAGCTCCACCAAGGCGGGATTGCCGGGGTGCTTAACGGCGAGATCGGCCGCGCGCTTGGCAATGGCGTCCGTAATAGGCAGCTCCCGGGCAGGGAAAATGTCTACACGGCCCACCTCGATTTCCGGGATGGTGCGCTGGTCAGCTACGGAGAATTGGCGGATATCGGTAATTTCATCGCCCCAAAACTCCACGCGGACCGGATAATCCAGCGTGGTGGGGAAAATATCGATGATGCCGCCGCGCGTAGCGTACTCGCCGCGCTTAGCCACCATGTCTACGTGCTTATAGGCGCGGAACTCGAGCTCGCGGACTACCTCATCAAAGTCATATTCATGATCTTCTTCAAGGTGGACGGGAGCTCGGCCTTCTACTTCTTTGAGGATGGGCTGGGACAGGCCGCGGGCGGCGGTGACGATGACCTGCAGGCTATCGAGGTTGTGCAAAACCTCGGCGCGGCGGCCAATGATGTCTACGCCGGGGCTTAGGCGCTCGTGCGGCAGGGTCTCCCAGGCGGGGAACATGGCTACCTTCTCCCCCAGCATCGCCGTAAGCTCCGCCGTGAGGTCCTCAGCCTCGCGGCTCGTAGCGGTTACCACGAGCACTGGGGCGTGATGCGCCAAGGTACCCAAGGCCCACGGCCGGGACTGATCCAAGCCTGTGATGTGGAGGTCTTCACCCACATAAGAAATCATGCCCTTGAGCTTGGGATCTGAGGCCGCTACCTTAAGCAGGCCGGCCAGCATTGGGGTCGCCATCTATTTGCCTCCTAGCTTGGGCTTTACTTCCATACCGGACAAACCATTCCAGCATAGATTGACAATATGCGTGGCGACGACTTCCTTGTCCGGGGTGCGCTCATCCAGCCACCATTGCGCGGTGGTCGATACCATTCCCACCAGCGCTTGGCCGTAAATATCCGCCAAATCTGGGTCAATGCCACGGTGCTCGAATGCTTCTCGCAGGATATAGGAAACCTGACCCACCGCGGAATTCAACAGCGTGGAGAAGCTGCGTTCATCGCCGGGCTTGGCATCGCGCACCAGGATGAGAAAGCCATCAGTTTCTTCCTCGACATAGGTCAAAATGGCCATGACGGCCTGCTCGATGCGCTCGCGCCAGCTTCCAGTCTCCAAGGAATCAGTAATGACTTTTTCCAGTGCCAGCATCTCGCGGTCCACGACCACCGCGTAGAGGCCTTCTTTACCCCCGAAGTGCTCATAGACTACGGGTTTGGACACCCCGGCGCGTGCCGCAATTTCTTCGACGCTAGTTCCTTCAAACCCTAGTTCAGCGAATGCGGCGCGTCCGATGGAAATGAGTTGTTCGCGGCGTTCCCGGCCGGTCATCCTTTGTCGAGCCATGCCCTCTACCCTATCCTTTGCCCCGCAATTTGTGATTTACCCGGGGGCGTCAGGTACGCTATGCCTACAGCTTTTGCTGTGGTTCCCCATGGTGTAATCGGCAACACTACGGTTTTTGGTACCGTCATTCTAGGTTCGAGTCCTGGTGGGGAAGCTTTTTTAGTTTTTCTTCCTGCCGCGGCGAAAGCCTTTCAGCTCGGCTTTCTTCGCAATCGCTGCCACTTGGGCGGCGGTGTAGTTAACGGGGGCTACACCGGCGCGGGGCAGGACCCAGCCGCGCCAATAGGACACGATGGCCATGCCACTGCCGACGATCGGCGCGACCACCATGCCGAGTGCAAACTGTCCGTAATCGGCAAAGGTAACCATGACGATGCCGGTGAGGATAGAGGGCACGGCATACAAGGGGCTGCCGCCAAAGATAGACGGGATTTCCCCGGAGGCAATATCGCGTACCATTCCCCCGCCCACTGCGGTAAGCACGCCCAGGAAGACACAGGGAATAAGGGGCATGCCGTGGGTGAGCGCCTTAACGCAGCCGGTGGTGGACCACACGCCGAGAATGATGGCATCGCCGTGTTCGCGGAATAGCTCCCACGCCTTGCCCTTGAGATCAATGAGGAATGCGATGAGTGCACCGCAGCAAGCAAGGCCGAGGTACCACGGGTCTGAGATCGCTGCCGCTGCTCCATCCCCGATGAGCATGTCACGGATCATGCCACCGGCCAGCCCAGAAAAGAGGGCGAGGAACACGAAGCCCACGATGTCGAATTCACGGCGGCGGGCAAGGGTGCCGCCAATGATGCCGTTCAAAACCACGCCGAGAAGATCGAAGGCTTGGTACAGCGAATTGATGAGGGGATCGACATCGTGCATGATTCTTAGGCCTCCTGCCGCGCGGGTAGAATTTCGGCGTGACTGCGGCCGTGTTTTACTCTCCGGCGTGTCAGCATGGCTCTTATTTAACCAACTCGTTTCTCTGAAAGATCGCATTTCTCATGTCTAAATCCAACGCCCGGTATTTCATCTGGTCCAATGGCCTGCAAAATTTGGGCGATCAGATTGTTGCTGCCAAGACGGTGCTGCCTGCGCTCTTTAGTGCGGCCGGAGTGCCTGCCTTCTTTACCGGTCTGCTCACCCCTATCCGCGAGTCCGGTTCGATGCTGCCGCAGGCGGCGCTGACCCCGTGGGTGACTACGCATAGGGCCCGCAAGCGCCTGTGGATTATCGGTTCTTTGGGCCAAGCGGTATCCGCCGCGGTCATCGCGCTCGCGGCATTTTTTACCCGCGGTGCGGTATTGGGTGTGGTGGTGCTGGTGGCCTTGGCGGCTCTTTCCCTCTTCCGCGCGCTGTGCTCGATTGCGGGCAAGGACGTGCAGGCGCGCACCATTTCTAAGGGTGCGCGCGGTCGAGTGACCGGCAGCGCGGCAGCCCTTGGTGGCGGCGCCACTTTGCTGACCGGCATTATCCTCTACTTTTTGGGCGAGCTCAGCATTCCCATGATGGGCACGGTCCTCGCCATTGGTGCGGCCACGTGGGCCATTGCCGCGTGGGTCTTTTCGGGCGTGGATGAGCCGGTGCCAGAGGAAACCGAAGGGGGCATCGATAAGCGCTGGTGGCAAGATACCTGGCAGCTTTTTACTAGCGACGGCCAATTTCGCAACTTCGTCATCGTCCGCGCACTGCTGCTCGTTTCAGCGCTATCTACCTCTTTTATTGTACTGCTCAGCAGCAACCTTTCCGGGCTCTACGGATTTGTGCTTGCTTCCGGCCTAGCCTCCCTGGTGGGCGGGCGCATCTCCGGGGTGTATTCGGATAAGTCCTCTAAAAACACCATGGCCGTGGGCGCGGCCGTGGCTTCCGTCGTGCTGGTGCTTTTGGTCGCCAGCTCGCACTGGGCACCGGATGCGGTCAATGCCTGGGTCATGCCAATTGGTTTCTTTGCTGTGAACTTGGCGCACACGGCCATTCGCGTGGCGCGAAAGACCTACGTGGTGGATATGGCCGGCGGCGATAAGCGCACCCAGTACGTAGGTGCGGCCAATACGATGATGGGCATTATCTTGCTTATCGTCGGTGGCATCTCCTCCGTGGTGGCACTGGCCGGCCCCGAGGCAGCGCTGCTTTTCCTTGCCCTCATTGGTTTCCTCGGCGTGTGGCGCGCCCGCGGTCTGAAAGAGGTTTCTCACACATAAATCGCACTTGGGCTATAGGATGTAGTCCGGATAAGAATCAGACTCGACCCCAGGAGCTCAATAACCCGTGGTAGCAACAACCTCGTGTGCTGTCGTCGTCCTTGCGGCTGGCGCCGGCACCCGCATGAAGTCCACCAAGCAGAAGACCTTGCATGAGATTGGCGGGCGCACCTTGCTCGGCCACGCTCTGCACGCTGCGGCCGGGATCAACCCGGAGCGCATCGTGACGGTGGTGGGCCACCAGCGCGATCAGGTCTCCCCCGCCGTGGATGCCATCGCCCAGGAGCTGGACTGCGAGGTACTGCAGGCGGTGCAGGAGGAGCAGCTGGGTACCGGTCATGCCGTGGCCTGCGGCTTGGAGCCGATTCCGGACTTCGAGGGAACTGTCATTGTCACCAACGGCGATGTCCCACTGCTTACCCCAGAGACCATCGAGGGCCTGCGCGCCACCCACACCGAGCAAGGCAACGCGGTCACTGTGCTCTCGATGCGCCTCGATGACCCGACCGGTTACGGCCGCATAATTCGCGGCGAGGACGGCAGCGTGTCTGCCATCGTGGAGCAAAAGGATGCCACCGAAGAGCAGCGCAAGGTCGACGAGGTCAACTCTGGCGTTTTCGCGTTTGATGGGCGCGTGCTTGCCGCAGCCCTCCAGAAGCTCGACTCCAATAACGCCCAAGGCGAGCTGTATATCACCGATGTCCTTGAGATTGCCCGCACCGCAGGACACGGCGTCGGCGCGCACGTAGCAGCGGATCCGGCCGAACTCGCAGGCGTCAATGACCGCGTGCAGCTCGCCTCTGCCGGCCGAGAGCTCAACCGCCGCATGGTTGAAAAGGCGATGCGCGGCGGTGCCACCATCGTGGATCCGGAGACCACCTGGATTGGTGTCAACGTCACCGTGGGCTCCGATGTCATTATTTACCCAGGCACCCAACTGTGGGGTACTACCAGCATCGCCGATAACGCCGAGATTGGCCCCGACACCACCTTGACCAATATGCAGGTGGGCGAAGGCGCTTCTGTCGTGCGCACCCATGGCAGCGATTCCGTCATTGGTACCAACGCTAAGGTCGGCCCGTTTACCTATATCCGCCCGAAGACCGTGGTGGGAGAGGACGGAAAGCTCGGCGGCTTCGTAGAGGCAAAGAACGCCCAGATCGGCCGCGGCTCCAAGGTTCCGCACCTGACCTATATCGGCGATGCCACCGTGGGCGAGCAGTCCAATATCGGTGCCTCCTCCGTCTTTGTGAACTACGACGGCGTGAACAAGCACCACACCACCATCGGCAGCCACGTGCGCACCGGTTCTGACACAATGTTTATCGCTCCGGTCAATGTCGGTGATGGCGCATACTCCGGTGCGGGTACAGTAATTAAAGACGATGTTCCTGCGGGAGCACTCGCAGTCTCCGGTGGCAAACAGCGCAACATCGAGGGCTGGGTTCAAAAGAAGCGTCCGGGTACTCCCGCGGCTGAGGCCGCAGCCCGTGCGCAGGACAACGAAAAGTAAGGGGCATATTCTCCCATGACTGGCAAGGTAACTGGTAGCAGCAAGAACATGAAACTCTTCTCTGGGCGTGCACACCCAGAGTTGGCGGAGGCTGTGGCTAAGGAGCTCAAGACTGATCTGGTTCCTACCACCGCCCGCGACTTCGCCAACGGCGAAATCTTCATTCGCTTTGAAGAGTCCGTGCGTGGTGCCGACTGCTTCGTAATGCAGTCTCACACCCAGCCGCTCAACAAGTGGCTAATGGAGCAGCTCATCATGATCGATGCTTTGAAGCGCGGCTCCGCAAAGCGCATCACCGCCATCCTGCCCTTCTACCCATATGCACGCCAGGACAAGAAGCACCTGGGCCGCGAGCCAATTTCCGCCCGCCTGGTGGCAGACCTTCTGCAAACTGCTGGTGCGGACCGCATCGTGTCCGTGGACCTGCACACCGATCAGATCCAGGGCTTCTTCGATGGCCCGGTCGATCACATGCACGCTCAGCCCATCCTGACCGATTACATCAAGTCCAAGTACGCCACCGATAACATCACCGTGGTCTCCCCGGATGCAGGCCGCGTGAAGGTGGCAGAAAAGTGGGCCCACGACTTGGGCGATGCCCCGCTGGCCTTCGTGCACAAAACCCGCTCCAACACTGAGGCTAATAAGACGGTGTCCAACCGCGTGGTCGGCGATGTAGAGGGCAAGGACTGCGTGCTTCTCGACGACATGATTGACACCGGTGGCACCATCGCCGGCGCCGTGCGCGTTCTGAAGGACGCCGGTGCGAAGAAGGTCATCATCGCCTGCACCCACGGCGTTTTCTCCGACCCAGCCCGCGAGCGCCTGTCCGAGTGCGGCGCGGAGGAAGTTATCACCACCGATACCCTCCCGCAGTCCACCGAGGGCTGGTCCAACCTCACGGTGCTGTCCATTGCACCGCTTTTGGCACAGACCATCCACGAGATCTTTGAGAATGGTTCCGTGACCACCCTTTTCGACCGCGCCTAAGCGCAGGGCCGCCGAGATTTCCCTCGGCGGCTTTTGATTTGCCCCTGGCGCACGTGCTAATCTAACTCAGTCTCGGCGAGGGCGACCTCAGGATGAGGAAGCCGTTATCGACGCGATTGAAGTTAGAGCATGTTGCTTTTTATATACGCCTGCGATGACTCGTCCAAGACGTCCATCGGCAGGCTTTCGTCGTTTTTATCGCGTTGGCCGCGCCGCACTACTTTAACTAAGGAGAATCAAGCATGGCACAGCGCCCAGTAATCAAGGCTGAAGCACGTACCGAATTTGGCAAGGGTGTCGCACGCCGCCTGCGCCGCGAGTGGAAGGTCCCAGGCGTCATCTACGGTTCCCACCAGGAGCCGGTCCACTTCGCAGTTCCGCTGCTGGACATCCAGTCCCTCGTCCGCAACAACGGCGTCAACGCCGTTCTGGAGCTGGAGATTGACGGCGAGCAGTACCTGACCATGGTTAAGCACGTTGACCAGAACGTTCTGACCTTCGACATCGACCACGTTGACCTGCTGGCTATTAAGCGCGGCGAGAAGGTTGAGGTTGAGGTTCCGCTGACCCTGACCGGCGAGCCGGCCCCAGGCACCATGCACATCCAGGATGCTGACGTACTGCTGGTTGAGGCAGACGTACTGAACATTCCGGAGGAGATCGAGGTTTCCATCGAGGGCCTCGAGGACGGCGCAGTTGTCACCGCTGCCGACCTCACCATGCCGGAAGACACCACCCTGGTGGCAGAGGAAGACACCGTTATCGTCTCCATCTCCCTGCCTGAGGTTGATGAGGAGCTCGAGGAAGCAGCCGAGGCTGCTGAGGAAGGCGGCGCTGACGCTGGCGCCGAGTCCGTCGACGAGGGCGCAGAGTCCTCCGACTCCGAGGAGTAATCCCCTCCCCTTCACACGCAAGGCCGCCGTGAGATTCGCTTCTCACGGCGGCCTTGCCGTTTTTTCTCTCGGCCTATGAGACAATTGAGCGCGTGACTCCACTTCTCGTAGTAGGCCTTGGCAACCCCGGCCCCAAGTACGCAGGCACCCGGCACAATATCGGCTTCGATGTGGCAGACGAACTTGCAGGAGAGCTCATGAGCAGCTTTTCGGTACACAAAAAGACCAACACCGAAGTCGCTGAGGGCATAGCTAGCGGCCGCAAGATTATCTGCGCAAAGCCTCGGTCCTATATGAACCTCTCCGGCGGTCCGATCAAGGCTTTGGCCCAATACTTTCATCTCTCTGCCGCCGACATCATCGTTGTTCACGATGAGCTAGAACTCGATTTCGGCACCATTAAGCTCCGCAAAGGTGGCGGCGACCATGGCCACAATGGGTTGCGTTCAACCACAAAGTCCCTGGGCACCAAGGACTACCAGCGCCTTTCGGTAGGAATCGGTCGCCCACCCGGGCGCATGGACCCTGCGTCGTTTGTGCTCAAGCCTTGGGCAAAGCAAGAAAAGGCAGAAATCCCCATCCTTTGCGCCGACGCGGTCGAGGAAATCTTGCGCGTAGGATAGTCGCCATGAAATTGGCTACCCTACGCACTGGCTTTGGCACTTCCGCTATCCGCATCGACGGCGATAACGTGGGTGTTGAATTGGATTATGAAGACGTCGGCCAGCTGCTGCGCAGCGAGGATTGGCGCAAGGCCGCCCAACTGTCCGGCGAACCTGTGGTCTTTGACCATGCCGACTTGGAAGCCGTCGTACCAACTCCGGGCAAAGTGATCTGCGTTGGACTCAATTACGCCAAGCACATCCGCGAGATGGGACGCGAGTTCCCCGAACATCCCACCTTGTTCATCAAGTTCGCCGATGCCCTCACCGGCCCCTATGATGATGTCTCCATTCCCGAATATGGCACACAGAAGCTGGATTATGAAGGTGAATTGGCGGTCATCATCGGCGAGCGCGCCCACCGCGTCAACCGCGACGAGGCCCTAGATTATGTGGCCGGCTACGCCATCATGAATGACTACACGCTGCGTGACTTCCAGCGCCAAACTAGCCAGTTCCATGCCGGTAAATCCTTTTATCGCACCGCCGGCTTCGGCCCTTGGCTTACCACCGCGGATGAGTGGTCACCGGGGTCCGGAGCTGTCCTCACCACGACCGTAGACGGTGAGGAAAGGCAGCGCGATAATACCGATGACCTCATCTTTTCCGTAGCTGAGCTCATCGAATTCTGCTCACAGCTCTATCCGCTCAATCCGGGCGACGTCATCGTTACCGGCACGCCGGAGGGCGTGGGCTTTGCCCGCACCCCGCAGCAATTTATCGAGGACGGTCAGAACGTCACCATCGCCATCGAAGGCTTGGGGCATATTTCCAATACCACCCGCTATGGCGAACCCGGCTGCGGCCCCGGCTGTACTTGTTCCTAAGCTGTGCCCAGGTTCTCACTCCAAAGTGGGCGGTCCCGTTTTCATCCCAGCCGCTTGCGCCGGTTAAGCTGGATTAATGAGCACAAAAAGCAGTAAAGCCCCTAAGAAACTCAACAAGAAGGCCTACGAAAAGGAGCTCGAACGCCTCCAAGCAGAGCTCGTGGACATGCAGCAGTGGGTCGTTGAAACCGGCGCCCGCGTAGTCATCATCATGGAGGGCCGCGACGCCGCCGGCAAGGGCTCCGCGATCAAGCGCATCACCCAGTACCTCAACCCGCGCACCTGCCGCATCGAGGCGCTGCCCGCTCCCAACTCTCGCGAACAGGGCCAGTGGTACTTCCAGCGCTACGTGGAAAAGCTTCCCACCAAGGGCGAAATCGTCATCTTTGACCGCTCCTGGTACAACCGCGCCGGTGTCGAGCGCGTCATGGGCTTTTGCACCGATCAGGAATATGTCCGCTTCCTGCACCAAGCACCCACCTTTGAGCAGATGCTGGTCGAAGACGGAATCATGCTGCGCAAGTACTGGTTCTCTGTTTCTGATGAGGAGCAGATTAAGCGCTTTGAATCCCGCCGCAACGATCCGCTGCGCCGTTGGAAGCTCTCCCCTATGGATCTGCAGTCCATTACCCGCTGGGAGGACTACTCCCGTGCCAAGGATGCGATGTTCATCCACACCGATACCCCAACCGCGCCGTGGTACACCGTGGAATCAGAAGACAAGAAGCGCTCCCGTATTAACGTCATTTCGCACCTTCTGAGCACCATTCCGTACGAGAAACTCGAGCACGAGATGCCGGAAATTCCGCAGCGCCCGGATTCCGATGGCGAAACCTATGAACGCCCTGCCCGCGAAGAGTTCCGCTACGTTCCGGACGTCGCTGCAAAGCTTGAGCGCAAGTCCGAACAGAAGACAGCGAAGAAGACGTCCAAGAAGGGCAAGAAGAAGGATAAGAAGAAGTAGCAGCACCGGCTGTATTACTATCTTCATTCATGAGCACTGACACCGTCGCGCAAGCGCGTTTAGGAGATAAAATCCTCACTGCGGTGGCGGTGCTCATTGCGCTGTTTTATGTGATTTCTGCCGCGAAGAATCCCAGCATAATTGAGAGTATTCAGGCAGGTCTATCGTTGCTATTCCTGCCATTTATGTGGGTCTGGCGGAGCCGTCCCGTGCTCAGCGCCACGGGCTTTATTGTGCTGCTCGCGGCATGGGCCGTGGCTTGGATGAGCCAGCTGCCCACCAATCTAGGGCTTACCCCCTGGGCCCTGACTGCACCCATGGCGGTGTATGCCACCTCCCGCTATGTCACGCGCCGCGTTATTCCCCGCACGGTACTGGCTCTAACGATTCTTGGCTCCTTCATTTCGCCAATCATGTGGCGCATAGATCCGGAGTCTTTCGTTTTGCATTACCAACTGGACCGCCGCTACTTGGCCATGTTGGTCGTGCACTGGGCTGTTTTGGGCACCACCTACTTCGCCGCCGCACGCTACTTCGACTTGGCACGCCAGCGCGAGCGCCTAGCCCAAAAGCGTTTCCACCAAGCCCAAGAGGAAGAGCGATTGCTCATCGCACGAGAGTTGCATGATGTTCTGGCCCATTCCCTAACTTTGATAAAGGTTCAGGCGAATGCTGGAATCATTGCCGGGCGATCAGACGCTAAAGCTGCCGAGGAAGCGCTGGCCAGCATTCGCGATGGTGCAGATTCTGCGTTGGAAGAGGTACGCGGCATCGTCACGGCACTGCGCAGCACTGGTCCCACCACACTGAAGCCAACCACGCAGTTAGAGCACATCGAGGGAATCATCGATGGCTTCCGCGCGGCAGGCTTGGACATTTCGGCCCGCCTGCCGCAAAATTGCGAAGTTCCAGCACTCACGCAGTTGGCACTGGTGCGCATCATTTCTGAAGGCCTAACTAATGCGTTGCGGCATCAAGGAGCCGGTACACGGGTGGAAGTAGAGCTAGTGCTAGCCGACGTCGCCCAGATCGCCCTTAAATCTACCAACCCCTCCCCAACTGCCAGCCAAGTGCCCGGCAGCGGTGTGGGTCTTGTTGGCATTGCAGAACGCGCTCACGCTTTGGGTGGAAATCTAGAAACCCGGGGCGATGCCAAAAAGTTCATCGTGCGCGCCGAGCTACCGTTGCAGAAGGAAAGCCGTGTCTAAGATTCGTGTCCTGCTCGCCGATGACCAAGCGATGCTTGTTGCCGCATTGTCTACCATCCTTAACGCACAGGATGATATTGAGGTCGTGGCCACCGCCAATACCGGCTCAGATGCCGTCACCGCGGCGATGAGCCACCGCATTGATGTAGCCATCCTGGATATCCGAATGCCGGGAATGGACGGTATCGCCGCGGCCCAAGCAATCCTTTCTCGCGTCCCTGACTGCCGCGTCATCATGCTCACCACGTTTAATGAAGACGATTTGGTGGCTCAATCTATCGCCGCTGGCGCACATGGATTTCTGCTCAAAGATGCCGATCCGGAGGTGCTGGCGGGGGCTGTCCGGGACGTCGCCAAGGGCGCATCGGTACTGGCTGCTCAGGTAACTGGACCGGTCCTGGAGACCTACCGCACCGCCCTTACCCGTGGACAATTGAGCGCGCAGGAACGCCAAGGGCTTAGCCTGGTTACCCGGCGCGAGATGGAGGTACTTTCGCTCATCGCCCGCGGGGCCACGAATTCTGAAATCGCCGCCGAGATGGTCATCGCTGACACGACGGTAAAGACACATGTCTCGGCGCTACTTTCCAAGCTTGCCGCACGCGACCGAGTGGCGCTAGTTTTGCTGGCTCAGCGCGCTGGAATTGCCTAGTCTCCTACTACGGTAGGAGATGTTCGCTGCAAAGTCCGTCTTGTGGGCGGAAGATATTCGCGTCCCAGCGCGCGAGACTACGCAGTATGAATTATGAAGTCTCCTTTGAACACGTCTCCAAGTCTTTTGGGCCTCACATGGTTTTGCGCGACGTAGATTTTCGCATCGCGCCTGGTCGCGTCCACGCCTTATTGGGACGCAATGGCGCCGGAAAATCTACGCTCTTTTCGATCTTTTTAGGCCTGCTCTCCGCCGATTCCGGGATGGTTAAAGTAGATGGCGTTCCCTGGTCTCGTGAAGTCCTCGACCACGTTGGTGCCTCCGTCAACGGCCCTGCCTTTTACGCGCATCTCTCTGCTGCAGCCAATCTTCGCGTACATACTAGATTGCTCGGGCTGCCGGAGGCTGAGGTCGACCGCGTGCTCTCCATCGCCGGTCTCAGCGAAGTTGGTTCCAAAAAGGCAAAGTCTTTTTCTACCGGTATGAAGGCACGCCTCGCCTTGGCCCAGGCTCTCCTAGGCGATCCAGAAATCCTTGTGCTGGATGAACCACAAAATGGCCTTGATCCGCAAGGCATTGTAGAACTGCGGCACCTCTTGCAAAAGCTTGCTTCTGTCGGCCACACCGTAATCGTGAGCTCACATCAGCTCGGCGAGATTGTCCATCTAGCCCAAGACATCACCATCCTTGCTGAGGGTTCCATTCGCTATTCCGGCGCACTGGAGAACTTGGCTCCTAGTGGTCAACTTGAAGCAGAATTTTTCCGCCTGACGTCTCCGGATGGTGAGCGCCATGTTTAAGCGCTACCTTTCCGCCGAGCTCCTGCGCAGCCGCGGTAGCGCGCTGCAATGGCTCCCGCTCCTAGCCATACCGCTCGTGGTGATGACCGTACTATTTTCCTCCTTTGCTTCTTCCGCGAAGGACGCTACTGGCGTCTTAGGATGGCAGTCCATGTTCATCACGGGCATGTATGCACCTCTCATTGCGCTTTTTGCCACTATTCCCGAACACCGAGAGGCCCGTACCCGGAGCGGCGGTACGCTGTGGCGGAAAGTCAATCCTCACTATGAACAGGCATCCCGCTTTCTTGTCATACTCGCCAGCCTTGCGGCCTTCCATCTCCTGAATTTCGGAGTTTCCTGGGCAGTGGTCGCACTTCAAGGACGAGCGAACCATCAACTGCTACTAGTAGCTGGAGTCTATTCCTTCCTGGGCGCCATCGGTATCGCCGGTCTCGCTGCAGCGAGTGCACGTCGTTGTGGTCTTGCCGCCGCGCTCGTTGCAGGTATTGTCTGGCAGGTAGTTAGTGTTTTACCGAGCATTGTCGAAGGCAATGCGTGGTGGGCTTTCCCGCCAGCATGGCCGCTGCGGCTATTACTTCCTGCACTGCGCATTCATCAGAATTCCGTTCCTCTCGATCCGGGAGATCCGCTGCTGCATGAAAGTCCATTGCCCGCTGCGGTGCTATGTCTCCTATTGGCGGTAGTCGGTGCCTGCGCCGCAATCCTTACTCCTCGCCGCATACGACCTCTTTCTCTGCTCCGCCGCGCGGAGGCACCTGCTACTACTGCCGCACCAACTACCGCTGCTGGAACTTGGACCCCCGCAGTTATACCTCGTGCCGCCGCTCGTTCCCGGCTTTTGGGCGCGGTGCGCGGACTTCATCGTGCCGCTTTGAGCCCCGCACTCATCGCCTGCCTAGCTTTAACCGCACTGGCTCTGGTTTTCCTCTCCGCTATCTACTCGCCTAGCTATGTAGAAGGGTTCTTCCTCTTCTTATTGCTACCGGTAGGTGCGGGGATCCTTCCCGTGATGGTGTGGCCCCTTCTCGCGCCCTCGTGGCCTCTCAGTTATATTGAGTCGCGCTATAGCCCAATCGCACTCCTTTTGTGGCTACTTGGCACTGTTGTGCTCGTGTGTTCTGCCGCATCGCTCGCGATGGTCTGCTCTGGTGGTTCTGCCACGGCCGCAGCAGCACAGTTGCCTCTGGCTGTGGGGGTGGGCTTTGCCATCACAGTAGTTTCCCTAGTTATCGTGCTGCTTTTCGGTATTTTGAGCGCGCTCGCCTTCACTATCGTAGGCACGATAGTCTCCGTAACCCTCGGCGGTGATGTACTAGCCAAGACCTTCTTGTGGCTCCTTGCCTTTCCAGTGTGGCCGATGAATGCCGATTCTCCTGGACGCTACACCGTCGCGGCGCTTTTGACGTTGTTGATTGCTGTCGCTGGTTCATGGGCATCCGCACGGTTACTACGGACTACTGCTCTGCGGCCCACAGGGTAGAAACGCTACAAAGCAGCCACGATATCCGGCACTTCGGTCCGTTTTGAGTCAACAACGCGGCCGCAATATCGGCCCAGCACCGGAACACAAGGATAAAACGGCAAAAGCCCGCGGAAACCGCGGGCTAGAGCTAGGTGAACTTAGAGCTCAGAAGGAGATACGCGCTTCGGCAGAACAACCGGGCGGGTGTGCGCCAGCTCTTCTACGATGCGTACTACCTGGTTGGAGTAACCATACTCGTTGTCATACCACACGTACAGCACCAGGTGCTTGCCGGAGGCGATGGTAGCAACGCCGTCGACGATGCCGGCGTGGGTATTGCCGATGAAGTCAGAGGAAACAACCTCTGGAGAGGCAATGTAGGAAATCTGCTGGCGCAGGTCGGAGTGCAAAGAGACATTGCGCAGGAAGTCGTTGACCTCATCGCGCTCTACTTCCTTGGACAGCTCGAGGTTGAGCACGGCCATGGACACGTCCGGGGTAGGAACGCGGATGGCGTTGCCGGTGAGCTTGCCCTCAAATTCCGGCAGAGCCTTAGCCACAGCCTTGGCTGCGCCGGTAGCGGTAAGCACCATGTTCAGGCCTGCAGCGCGGCCGCGACGATCGCCCTTGTGGTAGTTATCGATGAGGTTCTGGTCATTGGTGAATGAGTGCGCGGTCTCCACGTGGCCGTGGTTTACACCGTAGCGGTCATTGATGACCTTGAGAACAGGGGTAATGCCGTTGGTGGTGCAGGATGCAGCGGAGAGAATCTGATCCTCATCGCTGATGTTGTCGTTATTGATGCCGTAGACGATGTTCTTGATATCGCCCTTGCCCGGTGCGGTCAGCAGCACGCGGGAGATGCCCTTGGCCTTGAGGTGCTGAGACAGACCCTCGCGGTCGCGCCATGCGCCAGTGTTGTCCACCAAGATGGCGTTATTGATGCCATAGGAGGTGTAATCGATCTCGGCGGGATCATTGGCATAGATCATCTGGATCTTGGTGCCGTTAGCCCAGATAACCTCGTTTTCCTCGTCCACAGAGATGGTGCCGTTGAACGCACCGTGAACGGAATCGCGGCGCAGCAAGGAAGCGCGCTTGAGAATGTCACCGTCGCCCTTCTTGCGCAGGACGATGCCGCGCAGGCGAACGCCACCGTATGCTGCCTCGCGGGCGACGAGCAGGCGGGCCAGCAGACGTCCGATGCGGCCGAAGCCGTAAAGGACGACGTCAGTGGTCTCTAGGTCAACGCCAGCACCGACGATCTCGCACAGCTCGCCTTCCAAGTACATGCGGAGGTTTTCCTCGTTGGATTCTTCCCACCCCAGGACCAAGCGGCCGAGGTCCACACTAGCGGCACCCAGATTCATGTCTGCCAATTCCACCAGGATAGGCAGGGTCTCCGCCGTGGACAGGTGGCGCTGCGCAATGCGGCGGCCGTAGCGATGAGACTTGATGATGTCGATATCGGTCTGTCCCACCAGTGGGCGGCCGAAGATGGTGGTGACAACGTTATTGTTGCGGTGCAGCTGGTGGATGAGCGGAATCATCTGCTGCGCCAGCTCGAGGCGCTCGTTCCAATCATCATGGCCAACATGTGCGTTCGCAGTCACGTAATTCATTCCTTTTCTGTCACGGGGGTGGCATTAAATCTTCAAACATAAATATTAGCGCTTACTAGTGTGGGTTTTGGCATAGATCGTTCAGGATGTTGGCCACAGTACCCCCGTTAATTTTTGCCACGTCGGTACCTACGAGGCAGTAAGCTACGGCATCATCGTGCTGCGCACGGCGTTCCTTAAGCACAGGGTTCAAGAGCGGATAAACCGGTGGAAGGTTGGGGTGACTGCGGGTGTACTGAGTTTCTAGTCCACGAGCAAAGCGGCCCGAGAAAGCACGGGTAGACACGGTCTGCCCACCACGGCGCAGTAGCTGCCGGTTGTAGTCACTCGTTCCCGCCTCTTCAGTGAGCAAAAATGCGGAACCACAGGAACATGCGGCGACGCCATCCCAGGACATAGCGGTGGCTATATCGTCTGCAGTGCGCAGGCCGCCAGCGGCGATTAGAGGAAGTTCAGGGGCTGCGGTATGCACGTCGGACACCAATTCCTCCAAGTCCCGGGAATCGGGTGTCTCGGCTAAGTCCCAGGTTCCGCGATGGCCGCCGGCGGCTGGGCCTTGGACGCAGAGCACGTCGACGCCCCGACGTGCGGCGGCGGTTGCCTCAGCAGGGGTGGTGACGGTGGTCCAGGCCTCTGCGCCCGCGGCGTGGATTCGCTCTATCTGTTCGGGTGTGAAGGTGCCAAACATAGACCACACCACGCGGGCACCGCCGCGCAACGCTAGGTCCAGCTTCTCTGCAAAGCCAAAGGAGTAATCGGGATCAGGCAGTGGCTGGTTTTCTGCTTGCGCCAGCTCGCGTGCGGCGGCACGTTGCACCCCGGAAAGCGGCTGTTGTGGGCAAAAGAGGTTTACTCCAAACGGAATACCGGCACACTGGTCAATCTGTGTGCGGGCAGTATCTATGCTCGCAGAGCCCACACCTAAGGCGCCAAAAGAGCCGGCGGCATGGGCGGCGCGCACTAGTTCCGGGGTGGTGGGCCCGCCGGCCATGGGCGCGGGGATTACGCTACGGGAAAGGGAGCTTATAACCTGACTCATAGCACCCCACCTTACTGAGAGAGGAAGCTAGTGCAGTGGCACCTTTAGGAGATTTTTTCGCGCGGTTCTTTGGCTCGAAGAATAAACCCACACCAGGCCTCAATCCGGACGAGCTAGAGGCGGAGTGGCTTATTGTGGGCCTGGGCAATCCCGGCGCGAAGTATGTCGCTACCCGCCACAATGTGGGCTATATGGCCATCGATGATCTGTTAGCCGCAGGCGGAGACGTGCTTGAGCCGGTCCGTGGGATGGATGTGCAGGTCGCGCCGCTTAGCTGGGCGGGACAGAAAGTACTTGCCGTGCGTTCAGGCACGTTTATGAATCTTTCTGGCGATCCAGTAGCGCCGCTGGCACAGGAGCTAGGCATCGCCCCAGATCACGTCATTGTTCTCCACGATGAGCTGGACCTTCCGGCCAATAAGATCCGGATCAAGCAGGGTGGAAATGAAAACGGGCACAACGGCCTCAAGTCGCTCACCGAGCGCTTAGGCACCCGCGACTATCTGCGCGTGCGCATTGGTATTGCCCGGCCGCCCAAGGGCTCGTCCATTCCGGATTACGTATTGGGCCCCGTGGATGCGGGCGCAGGCTTTGATGACGCCATCGCCACCGCGGCCGAGGCCGCCCGCCTCATCGTGACGGATGGGCTAGGCAAGGCCCAAAACCAGATCCACTCGCGCTAGCACTGGGAGAATTTTTCTAGTGCCTTGGGGCTGCCGGCGGCGACGATGAAATCGGTGGGGGTGAGCTCGGTGGCGTCGGCAAGCGGGGCCCACTCCCCTTCCGCACGGCGCACAGAGACCAATTGCACGCGGTGCGTGCGCCAGATGGCAGAAAGGTCGAGCGGCCGGCCCACCAATGAGCTAGGCACGGCCATCTGGGTCACGCCATAATCGGTGGCAATCTCCGCAAAATCACGGAAACGCCCGCCCAACAGGTAAGCCACGCGGCGGCCGGTATCACGCTCTGGCCGGATGACATGGTGGGTGCCAATCTGGCTGAGAATACGCGCGTGTGCCTCAGAATCAGCCTTGGCCCAGATGTCTTTGACCCCCAACTCCACCAGATTGGACGCGGTGAGGATGGAATCTTCCAAGTGGGAGCCGATGGCGACGATGACGCGCTCGACCTCCTCCACGCCCAGCTGGCGCAAGGCCTCTGGGTCGGTGGTATCGGCTGCAATGGTCTCGGTGAGGTAGGGCGCTTCTTCGCGCACGCGCTTTTCGTTGGAGTCGATGCCGAGGACCTCAACCCCATTGGCCATCAGCTCATGAGCAAGCGAGGAGCCAAATCGGCCTAATCCAATAACGACGACGGGTGGAATATCAATGCCGGCGCGGGTGCGTCCCAGCGCCTTGAGAATATTAGCCAAGGAACGGCCTTTCTTCGGGGAAGCTATAGCGCCGGCTGACGGATTTCGCCGCCAGCGCTGCTACCAAGGTGGTTGGGCCAACGCGGCCCAAGTACATGATGAGGCACAGCACTATCTGCGAGGGCGCAGACAGGCTTGCGGTAATTCCGGTGGACAAGCCCACAGTAGCGAAAGCAGAAAGAACTTCGAAGGAGACTTGATCACCGCTAAACTCCGGATCAAAAAAGCGCAGCGCCGCCACGCCCAGTGTGACCACCATGACTCCGGCAAAGCTCAGGGCTAGGGCCTGGCGGGTCACCGAACGCGGAAGGCTGCGGTGGCCAATGGTGGTGGTTTCCCGGCCCGAAAACTCCGCGGCCATGGCAGCCAAGAGCACGCAGGCGGTGGTGACCTTGATGCCGCCGGCCGTACCGGCCGAGCCACCACCGATGAACATCAAAATGTCGGTGCCCATCAGAGTAATGGGATGTGCCTGGCCATAATCGATGGCGTTAAAGCCCGCCGTGCGCGGGGACGCGCTGGCAAAGAAAGAGTTGAGCAGCTTATCCCCCAGCGACATCGAGGATAAAAGCCCGGTCCATTCCATGCACGCGAAAAAGACGCCGCCGGCGATCAAGAGCACGGTCGTGGCCGCTAGGGTCATGCGGGCGGTAATGGAAATGCGGTGGACCACAAGGCGATCGCGGCGTACCAACCGCACCAGCTCCGCCCACACCGGAAAACCTAAACCGCCACCGATTAAGGCGGCGGCCAAAGGCAGCAAAATCCAGGCATCAGAAACAAAGGGCACCAGGTTATCGCTATTGGTACTGAAGCCGGCATTGTTAAATGCAGATACCGCATGGAAGATACCTTCCCACACCGCTCGCGGAAAGGAGTGCCCATAGCCAATCATCAAACGTGCGGCCACAATGACAGCGATGATGGTCTCAGCCACCGCGGTAAAGACGAAGGTAAAAATCAGCGTCTTGCGGATTCCACCGGGGGCAATGGGGCGCCCCTCATAGGCACCGGTTTTGCGCGCCTTGAAGCTAATCCGGCCAGTAAATAGCAGGCCGGATAGCGAGGCGAGCGACATGATGCCCAGGCCGCCTAGTTGGATCAGCGCCAAGATGATGACCTGCCCGGCCGGGCTCCAAAAGCTGCCGGTATCCACCACGATAAGCCCGGTAAGCGAGACCGCAGACGTAGCGGTAAACAGGGCAGACAGGAAGGAAGCGCGGGCGGTGCCGGCCTCAGCGAACGGCAGCATAAGCAAAACCGTTCCCACCAGAATCAGCACGAGGAAGCCAGCCGCGGTCAAACGCGCCGGGCCCCACTGCCGTATGGAAAGCAAGTGTTTCACCAGCGGAAGTATAGACCTGCTTAAGGCGCAGGGAAACTGCTGGCCGGCGCTGCCCTCGGTGGGTGGTTAGGATTGGTGCTATGACTTCGCCAAATAGCACTGCCAAGACCATTGTGATTACCGGCGCATCCGGCGGGTTGGGGGCCGCGGCTGCTCGTCAGTTGCACCGCACCCGGCCACAAGACAACCTGGTTATCGTCGGCCGCAATCCGGAAAAGACCCGCGCGGTGGCCGAGGAAGTCGAAGGCCAGTACTTCCTGGCGGACTTCGAATCCCTAGGCCAAGTTCGCCGCTTGGCACAGGATTTGGAAGGCCTAGAGCATATCCACGCCCTGGGTAATAATGCCGGCGGCATTTTTGATGGCCCGTCTACCACCGCCGATGGATTTGAGCGCACCTGGCAGGTCAACGTGGTGGCGCCTTTCCTGTTGACCTCGCTGCTACGGGACAAGCTGCGCGCGGATAACGCAAACGTGGTCCAGACGGCTTCGCTAGCTAATTTCCTCATGTCCAACTTTGACCTGAACGATCCCAATACGCTGGAGCACTTCAGCCCCGAGCGCGCCTACGGCAATGCCAAGCTGGGCGATATCCTGCTCACCCGTTATTTTGATGCCCACGGGCTTTCCGCGGTCTCCTTCCACCCTGGCGTGCTTGCCACTGACTTTTCCAAGTCCTCTACCGGCATGATGTCCAAGATGTATTCCGGGCTGATTGGCAAGACCTTTGGCAAGCCTGCCGAAGGCGGCGATAACCTCGCCTACTTTTTGACGGGCACCGAGGGAATCCACTTTGAATCCGGCGAATACTACAACGACAAGCGCAAACTTGGCCTGCAGCGCCCCATCGCGAAGAAGCTGTCGGTGGCTCGCCGCGTCTTTGATGATTTGGGGCGCCGCCTCAATGTGGAGTGGTAGCGCGAAACCACTAGACTATGCCGCATGAGTTCTGTCGCTTCTGAGGCCTCGCGCCGCCGCACGTTTGCCGTTATCGCCCACCCGGATGCTGGTAAGTCCACGCTGACGGAGGCGCTGGCGCTGCACGCACACGTTATTAATGAGGCCGGCGCGGTCCACGGCAAGGGCAACCGCAAGTCCACCGTGTCTGACTGGATGGATATGGAAAAGGACCGTGGCATTTCCGTGGCTTCCTCGGCGCTGCAGTTCGAGTATGCGCCGGAGGGCCACGAAGGCGAGCCCTACATGATTAACCTGGTTGATACCCCGGGCCACGCGGACTTCTCAGAGGATACCTACCGCGTGCTCACCGCGGTGGATGCGGCAGTCATGCTTATCGACGCCGCCAAGGGCCTCGAGCCCCAGACCCTCAAGCTCTTCCGCGTGTGCAAGGCCCGCGGCCTGCCTATCGTTACCGTCATCAATAAGTGGGACCGCGTGGGCCGCGAGCCTTTGGAGCTTGTCGACGAAATCGTCAACGAAATCCAACTGCAGCCTACCCCGCTGTACTGGCCGGTAGGCATTGCCGGTGACTTCCGCGGCCTGGCGCACATCAACGATGATGGCGAGGCCGATGAGTATATCCACTTCATCCGCACTGCCGGTGGTTCCACTATCGCCCCGGAGGAACACTTCGATCCGGATGCCGCCGGTGAGAAGGAAGAAGACGTGTGGGAGACCGCTGTCGAGGAAGCCGAGCTGCTTGCCGCCGATGGTGCCTTGCATGACCAGGAGCTTTTTGAACAGTGCGTGACCTCCCCACTCATCTTCGCTTCTGCGATGCTGAACTTTGGCGTGCACCAGATTCTGGATACCCTGTGCGCCATCGCTCCGGCTCCGCACTCGCGCGACTCCGACCCAAAGGCAGTTGAGGCTGCCACCAGCGCCATTGATGAGGTCCGCGAGATTAGCGATGACTTCTCTGGCGTCGTCTTCAAGGTCCAGGCCGGCATGGACCAAAAGCACCGTGATAATCTCGCCTTTATGCGCGTGGTCTCCGGTGAATTCGAGCGCGGCATGCAGGTCAACCACGCCCAATCCGGCCGCAGCTTTTCCACCAAGTACGCCCTGACTGTCTTTGGCCGCACGCGCGATACCGTGGACACCGCCTATCCGGGCGATATCGTGGGTTTGGTAAACGCTGGCTCGCTTGCCCCTGGCGACACCATCTATTCCGGCAAGAAGGTGCAATTCAAGCCCATGCCGCAGTTCGCGCCGGAGGCCTTCCGCATTCTGCGCGCGAAGTCGCTGGGCAAGTACAAGGCCTTCCGTAAGGGCCTGGAGCAGCTAGCGGCCGAGGGCGTGGTCCAGATTCTCAAGAACGAGGCGCGTGGCGATGCCTCCCCGGTCATGGCGGCAGTGGGCCCCATGCAGTTCGAGGTCATGCAGGCCCGCATGGAGTTCGAATACAACGTGGAAACCGTCACCGAGCCTATTCCTTATTCCGTGGCTCGCCGCACCGATGCCGAATCCGCCCCAGAGCTCGGCCGTCAGCGTGGCGTGGAAATCTTTACCCGCCAAGATGGCGAGCTCATCGCGCTCTTTGGTGATAAGTGGAAGCTCGCCTTCATTGAGAAGGAACACCCGGAGCTGACCATGGAAACGCTTGTGGCGGATTAGACACCACACAGCTTCACACGGCAGAGAAAAAGGCCGCTTCCCGTTCTAGGAAGCGGCCTTTCCGTTGCGTGTTAGACCATCAACATCACAGGGACAACGGCAATCTTGACCACCTGCGCCACCACAATGGTGGCCGCATAACCGGTCATGATGCGCGAGTCGGAGCTCAGCCCCGTGGCGTAGTTGACCACGGCCGGCTGAGCGAAGATACCAGAGAGTCCGCCGGAGGTACGGGTTTCGGACTGACCCATGAAGCGATTCGCTACAGCGAATAGGACCGCAACCACCACGGTGACAATAGCGGCGAGGATCATGCACTTCAGACCCATCCAGGAGAAGGCGGTGGACAAGAATGCCTCGCCGGATGAGAGGCCCACAGACGCCAAGAAGATGACGAGGCCCCACTGCTGGAATGCAGTATTGATGGAGGCCGGCACCTGCCACGGAATGCGGCGGGTACGGTGCAGCGCACCGAGGATAAGGCCCGTAATCAGCGGGCCAAGCGCGAAGCCCAGCTCGAAGGAGGCGCCACCCGGCATCGGAACCACAACCTGGCCCAGCAGGTAGCCCAAGAAGAGGCCACCGCCTAGGGCCACCCAGTTCAGCTCGGAGTAGGACTTAATAGAGTCACCGAAGTAATCCTGGATATCCCCCAAGCGGTCAAACTTCACGATGAGCTCCAGCATATCGCCAGAAGCCAAGTGGGTTTCATTATTGGCCAAGAATTCCTCATCGCCGCGCTGCACGCGCACGATGCGACCGCCATAGCGAGAGAACAGGTTCAGCTCCTCCACTGTGCGGCCGGCGATATCTTGGTTAGAAATAGCCACGGTTTCGATGACCAGGCGCTTATCTACGAACGGAGTTTGCGGCTGACGCTTGCCCAGCATTTGGGTCAGTTCACGGGCCTTAGCCTTGGTGACCATAACGCGCAGGATATCGCCCTTGTGCAATTCGGGGCGATCGCCGGCAACCCGGACCTTATTACCGCGGCGAATGGTAGCGATAACAAAGTGATCCTTGAACTGTTCTTCCAAGTCATCGTAGTTCACGTCTTTGGTAACGCGAATGGTGCGGGAGCGGAAGATCTTGGAGGCAGAATTGTCCTTATCGTGCTTGGCGGGCCAATTCTGCTTGAGCAGGAATGCCACAACCAAAATGGCCACCGCCACACCCACGGGATAGCCCAGCGAGTAGCCCACGGCGGGTAGCTCTTCACCAGTTTGTTGCTGGGCAACGGCCAGCGACGGCGTCGAGGTCGTGGCACCGGCGAATACGCCAACGGAAGCCAAGGTATCCAACCCGAGCATGCCACCAAAGAGGAGGGCTGCGCCCGCGGCCACCACAATCGCAATGGCTGCGGTGAGCATGTGCTTCATCTGCTTGGAAAAGCCCTTGAAGAAGCGCTCACCGGCGGACAGGCCTTGCATATAAATAAAGAGTCCCAAGCCCAGCTCTTGTAGGGAGCTTAAGATGTCTTTATCTAGGTCAATAAACGAGCCGAAGGCCAAGCCCACAAACAGCGTGCCCGCCGCGCCAAAGCGCAGCGGACCGAAGGGGATCATGCCAAATAGCGTGCCGAGCAGCACTATGAAAAAGATGCTCAGCCATATATTTCCATCAAAAATTGCTAACACGCTGGAGTATTTTAGGCATTTTCCCCCAAAGTGCCACGTGAAAGGCACATTCTTTAACGACCACCAATGGCATCGCTACTGCTTAGACCCTTTTCGTCAGGGGCCACCCACCCCCAGCAGCGGCACATCTCACAGCAAACGCACATAGTGAACTAATCGAGGAGAAACTCCTTCCACCGTGGCCACTCCGTATAGGTCTGGGCTTTCCCCGCCTGATAGTTCGCCCGCAGCTTGTGTACGTTGCGTTCAGTGGAGGTCACCTGCATATCTTCCGGGAAAAATAATTGCGCTTTGCCTTGGCGCTCCAACTCCAAAAGCCGGTCTTTGGCCGCGTTATAGAGGGCGGGGCGGGCTATGAGGGCGTCGGCAATAGCGGGGTACCTGCGGAAGACGCGGCGGACAAAGGCTGGGCGCGCCACCTCAGGGCGCACATACCCACGCGGCTTAGTACCGATAAACAGAAACCTCTCGTATCCGGCCTCTTCTGCCTGCGCAATGGTAATGCCACCGGAAGAGCCCAAAGCACCGTCCACGTACGGCGCGCCGTCGATAAATCGCATCGGCATAATCAACGGCAGCGTGGAGGAAGCGCGCACACGCACAAAGAGATCCTCGGGGGTATGCACGTCCTCGCGCGTCCAGTAAACGGACTCGCCAGTATCGGCGCGCGCTGCAGCGAGCACCATATCGGCCGGATGCTCGCGGTAAGCCTGCCAATCAAAGGGCAAATCCTTGTCCGCGGCGCGCTCATAGATGTACTCAGCATTGAAATACCCGCTACCACGCACCAGCGAACCCACGCCGCCGAAGCTGGGGCTTTGAGCAAAGTCCGTAAAAGACTCTTCTGCGCGCCAGGCATCGCGCGACAAGTAATTAACGGTGTGCGATGCCCCGGCGGATACCCCGCCTACCCAGCCAAAGTCCACGCCCTCTTCGATGAGCTTGACCATACAGGCAGCCGTATAGGAATTGCGCATGCCGCCGCCTTCAATAACAAGTGCGGTGTTGCTGGCGTCAATCATGGTGCCCCATACTACGCTGGGCCCAATGAAGCGCATTTTCCGGCAATTGCTCGCGGACGAAGAAGGCACCTTCGATATCGAAACCGGCCAACAGCCCCGCACCGGGTTCGCCTATAACCCCACCGGGAAGGCGCTGCTGCGGGTGACGGAGCCTACCCCAGCCGCGGTGAGCAAGGCCTTGGCCTTAGCCAAGGAACACGGCGCGCGGTATCTCGGCACATGGCGCCAGCCGGATGGCCCGCTCGTCTTCCTCGCCACGGCCGTGACCCACAATGAGTCCGTGGCCCGCGAGCGCGTTGCCACTACCGGGCAGCGTGTGTACTTCGACTTGGAGCGCTGCCGCACCATCACCGTGAGCGCTCACTAGACTGGGCTCCCATGGGATTAAAAGATGCACTTGCCCGGCTGACGGGCGCGCAGTCCCCGCGCCTGGCCCGCCCCGATTCCGCCTGACTTAGGCCATTTTAGTGCGGAACAATCCCACCCCACCGCCAAATACCACCAGGTAGCAGTGTCAAGAGAAACTTTACTCACCCACACATGACCTAAGTCGGGAAGCGCCAGCTAGCCCCGTAAGTATTCGGCCGCCGCGGCGGCAAGTTCCTCTGGGGCCTCGCTGACATCCAGCACGATGCCCGCTTCCCCCGGCTGCAGTTCCTCGAGTGTCTCGAATTGCGAGTCCAGAAGGACGACCGGCATGAAGTGCCCAGAGCGTTGACTCATGCGCTCCTTGAGCAGCTCATAAGAGCCGTGCAGGCCCACAAAGATCGTATCGATGATGTCGCGGTGGGAGCGCTTGAGCGCGGAGCAGCTCACAATGGCACCGGCGTCCTGGTCCGCGAGAAAGCGGCCTAAGAACTCGAGCCAGGGCTTGCGGTCGGCGTCGTCAAGGGCCTGCACCGAGGCCATCTTCTAGATGTTCGCCGTCGGATGCATATCGTCCCCATCCCGAAAAGGCAAGCCGGTGCGCTGCGCCAGCAACTCCCCGACCGTGGACTTACCGCAGCTCGAGACTCCCTTGATCACCACGTGCTTGCGCATCATCCCTCCTTGCAGCATCCCACCAAATCGTATGCCTGACGCAGCGCGATTCAACGCAATATGACGCAACCACCGTGCGGCTCGATAAAGCGCGGTTTAACCCAGCGGCGCGTACATTAGGTTCGCGCGCTGCACCTCGCCGCGTGTGGTCGGGTCAAAGGTGGCGCACAGGGCAGCCGCCACGTAGCGCACGCCACCCACCGGAGCAGAGGAGCCGACCCGCTCGGCGCAGTTCTGCAGGGCCGGCAGGCCGATGTCGTCGCCCGGCGAAGTCATGGAGAAGAAGGACGCGGCCATCATGGTGTCACCATCGGCACGCACATACTCGGAAGAGCCCTTGATGGCCTGCCAGGCAATCGCGCCAACGGGGTCGGTACGGAATTGGTCCCGCTCAGTCTGGGTCAACTCGGCGTTGGCGGCGGGTACGGACAGAGTTGCAACGAGGAGCGCAGCGCATGCTGCGAGGAAAGAAGACTTTTTCATAGCAATATTGTATCCCCCGTGCATTGGGGTTGTCCTGGTATTCCTTCGCTATTGTCCAGAGGAACCGCTTGTTGCGCGAAGGATGGAAGCGCGCAGCTGGCGTATCTCAGTGGACCCCACGCGGCAGCACCCACCCAGCAGGCTAGCACCGGCAGCCACGAGATCCGTTACGGTCTCAGCCAGGCTCGCCGCGCCAACGGGGGCTGGCCGCCAATCATGGGCGCCGTTGTCCCAGCCGAGGCTTGTGTCCAGATCTGGCCGTGGGCGTAGTCTTCACCGGGGTTTTCCCGCCGCCAGGTTTCAATCACCTCAGGCACGGTGGAGGTTTCACCGACAAAATGTAGTGCAGACCTGCATCGATGAGTGCTTGCTTGTTCGCCGCTGAAACCATGCCCGCATCAGCAACGACGGTAACCTCGTCGAGCTGGTAGGCATCTTGGAACCGTGTGATCATCGGTAGCATCGTGTGGGTTTCTGCCGAGTTGCCAGCAAACGCGCCCACATGCAGTGGAAACCCGGTGGCATCAGTAAGCAGCCCGACAAGGATTTGTGGCTCCACACGGCGTTCTTCGGAAAATAGGGTTTTGCGAAGCTCATCAGGAGTATCGGCTTCAAAGTACAAGATGGTCACGTCGTACAAGATAAATGCGCCTGGCCCAATACCTGCATGATGGGCCAACGCTTGGGTTTGTATCTCCCCGAACGATTCGGTGGCGAAGGAGGAAAGACGCCTCTGGATGGTGCGGTAGCTTGCGCTGGTGATGCCAACCTCGGCAAGAGTCTCGATGAAATCCAGCTTTGAGCTGGGATGGATGATCCGGGCACGCACCAGAACACGAAGCACCGGATCATCGCCGCTTGCTGCTGCAAGGCCGAACTCGTTGAAACACGCATCAATACAGTCCAGCAAATATCCAGCCCGCTGACCGGCTACCGGCAGCGGGTTGGAAACGCTGCCTGTTGCCGGTGGGGTGTGTGTAACCTCGCCGAAGTCCACTGCGTGTTGGTCACCATCGACGATGCGTTGAGCCTCAGCCCGCAAAAGCGCAAGCTCAGACTCTGAATGCGCTGAGCCGATATGCTTCATTCTTTTCGCACTTTTGCGTTCAGAGAACACCACGTGCACCGCTATCGCTCCTGAGGCGGTCTTGACGGTGCGAATATAAGGACTCACCAAAATCAGACTACTGAACACCCCGGAACTACCCACTTAGTGCGGAAAAATCCCACCCCACAAACAAAACCACCAGGTAACAGTGTCAAGAGTGACGTTACTCACCCGCCCATGACCTAAGTCAGGTTAGACTAAGGGCTTATGGGATTAAAAGACGCCCTCGCCCGACTTACCGGCGCGCAGCCCCCGCGCTTAGCTCACCCCGATTTCACCGCCCCCACCGCACGGGTAGAAAAACTGGAAATCCACACCGCTGGCTCGCTTATCATTGTGGTCACTAATCAGCCCGGCGCGGAGGTACTGCTGGAGGTAGCCCGCGCCCGCGAGTCAGCCACGTTGGCCTCCCCCACCACGACGGTGCATTTTCCCGCCGCGAAAAAGGATGCCTTGCCCATCAAAGATCCCCGGCGCGGCTGGGTCATTCCGCTTACGCCCGCGCTTGCCGACGCCCTCGTAGACCACCTCCCCTACCCCGGCGACTACGAGCTTTCCCCCGCCCTAGCCGTGGTGGTGGAATAGTTTCCTTGAAAGGACTGGCATGCTGCTTTTGCCCTGTGCTGGAAAGAAGCCACGCATCCACCGCAGTGCGTGGATTGCCCCTAATGCCACCATCATTGGTGATGTAGAAATCGGCCCGGATTCCTCCGTCTTTTATGGCACCGTACTGCGCGGCGACGTGGGCGCAATTCGCATTGGCGCTAGGTGCAATATTCAGGACAATTGCGTCTTCCACGTAGAAGAGGACACGCCATGCGTACTAGAAGATGATGTCACGGTGGGACACATGGCGATGGTCCATGCCGCGCATGTGGAGGCCGGTTCCCTGGTGGGAATGTCCTCTTCACTGCTCTCGCGCTGCACTGTTGGCACCGGCTCGCTCATCGCGGCAGGCGCCGTGGTGCTGGAAGGAACCACCATTCCACCGCGCAGCCTTGCCGCCGGCGTGCCAGCGAAGGTGCGCCGCGAGCTCAGCCCGGAAGAGTCACAGGCCTTCATTGCGCATGCTGCCCGGTACGTGGACTGCGCGCGCAGCCAATCCGATGTGGCTTTGAGTCTGGAGGAGGTCACCTTTGATTAAAGGGAAAGCACGCCCATAAGGATGAGGAAGACCGCCACGAGGTAGCCGCCGAAGAGCGCCACCTGGGTGCTATTGGCGCGCGCCGCGGCAAAAAGACGGCCGGCGGCCGATTCGGGATGCGCGCGCACCACCGCAATAAAAAGGCCACAAATAGTGGGCAGGGACAAAGCCAAGCTAGCGTACCACACCAAGCCGCCGTACTGAGCGGCCGGAGCGATATCTTCGGTAGCCAGGTGCATGAGCCCGTAATAAAACGGCACCGAGGTCAGCGATTGCACCACGCCCATAATGAAACCGATAATCGCGGTAAGCAGCGATGGAGTACGCAACGGCTTGAGCAGCCGATTTACCAAGGCATTGGGCTGGCCTTGAGAGCGCCACGAGCCGAACCCCACCGCGATGCCGACTGCGACAAGTACCCAGCCGGCAATAGGTGAGCTCAAAATGGCCTCAATCTGGTCTTTTACCCCTAACAACACAAACATCACCACGGCCGCCGCGGCGAGGACGCCAATCCAGTCTCCTATCACCACTAAGGAGGCAATGCGCCGGTACTTGCCGCGGGGCAAGATGATGCCAATGGCCACGAGGATGCCAATGAGTAGCGCATTGACGGAATCCAGGAGGGCAAAACTAACGGCGTGGAGCATGCCGGTCAGTCTACCGCCCCTTGCCGCCATCGCCGATACGTCCGAGGGCACCAGACCTGTATCTCACGCGCAGCTTCCTATGGTCCACTGCACAGGTCTTTGCGCACAATCCGTTACCCTTCCAATCCGGACTCGATTTACCACATGACGAAGGTCCTGGACCAGCATCTTTTTGCCTACTACGCCAAAAAATGATGAGCTGCGCATCACCGACCTGCATCAGGGCATTGTCTGGGGCACCCACACCGCCCAGACCCAAAGGGATGAACGCCTAATTAACCGCTTTGATTATGACGGCAACTACGGAACGGTTCTGAACCGCTTCCTCGTGCAAGCCGGCATCGGCTATCTGCTGACGGTGCCACATCCAAGTCATGGTGCGCTGCATCGAGCTCGCTCTGGAAAATCCACCATCGCGCGGTGACCGCGTAAAAATCCTTAACCAAATGACCCAAACCCACCGCGTGCGTGACCTGGCGGAGCTCATCGCTAACATCCCTGGCGCCGAAGTAGCCTATGTTCCTAATCCACGCAAAGAGTCGGCTGAGAACGAGTTGCACGTATCCAATGACACTTTTCTGGGGCTCGGCCTTAATCCCACCACGCTGTCTGAAGGCCGACTCCACGAGGTCGAAGAGGTGGCCAAGAAGTACGCGGACCGCGCCGCGCGCGAAGAAGCGGAGCGCTACTCTTGGCGGGAATCAACCAAGGCTTTGGTAGCCGCCTATGAGTATGCCTGCCGGCACCCGTATCATCGTGAGCAACCATGAATGCTTACCACTCCATTGAACGCGCCGCGGCTGATGCCCGCTTTATCCGTGCCGGAATCAACGCTGCCTTTCGCGAACGCATCGGGAAGGCGACCGACGTGGAATTCAATTTCCTCGGGCCCTCGGCTGGCGATAGCGAAGGAAGCTATGCCACCGACCAGCTCGTGGAGGTACGGGTAAGCTCCGCGCAGCACGTAGCGGATTTTCGTGGCGTGCGCCTGGCCGTCATCGCCGCAGACACCTGGCACTGGACTACCGCTGCGACCGAGCATTTTGCTGACCTTCCGCAGTCAGGTACGGCCAGCGAAGACGTCGACCGCATGGTTGCTTATGCCTCCCTCATCGTGGGCAATATGCCGGTGCTACGCGCCCAGCAGGGCAAGCATGTGGCCATCGTTGCGGTAGATTTCCACCCCTACCTTGACTTTCGCCAGACCTTGCTGCGCGGTCTCCAACACAGCAACGCGGACATGGACGAGAAAGGGCCGACCCTCGCACTCGCCCGCTACCTAGACATGGATTCCACCGCGGAAGAGCCTTACCTGCATTTTTCTGATGGCACCACGGTGCGTTTTGAACAGCCAAGCCCCGAGGTACACAAGATTTCCAGCATCACCCCGGGCTTGGCGGCCGCGCGCGTCTTGGAGGACGCCTTTTACTTAAGTACCGAAAACCAGATGTTTTTCCAGGGAAACTTCCCAGATGCCACGGTAGAACTCGATGTGGATAAGGCCACCGCCACGGTGTCCTATCGCGGCGGGCAGATTGCAGCCAACGCGGTGCTTATCGCGACCATTTCGGACGAGGAGTTCACGTGGGCCTGGGCGGATCCGGTGTTTAAAGACACCGCGGCGGCGCGGTTGGCAAGAAACCTAGCGCGCTTTGGCATCGACGAGGCCGTGCCCGAACTGGTGCGCCCGCACCTTCCGCTTCCGCTGGCGCGCGAGCACCAGCTACCGCACCTAGCTTTGCCCATTTTGGGGATCTGGACGCTGGCGGGCACTACGCTTGCCGACGCCCGCGTGGGCCTCGTCCTCCTCTATGCCCCACAGCTCCACCTCCCTGAGCCGACGCCAGCCGCGACCGAAGCTACTTTGGCGGTGGCCCCTCCCGCATGGATCAACGCCGATCGCGCCCGCGCCGCCTATGGATCATTTCGCGGGGTGGACGTGTAGGGCGTTGCGGAGGGCGTCCACGTCGACGTCGGCAAGCGCGGCAGGTTCAAATGCCGCATCGTTGGTTTTATCCACCAAAACCGCTCGCACGCCCTCGGCAAAGTCACCACGCCGGTACATATAGGCGCCCAGGTTGGTCTCCATATCTAGCGCTTCGCGGATGCTGCTGCACTCCTGCTCGGCGTGGAATAGCTCCATGGCCGCCACGATGGAGGTGGGGCACGCGTGCGCGGTCAGCTTTTCTACCTGTTGTTTCAGTTCTGGGTACTTTTCCAGGGCCGCAGAAATGTCTTGCCAGGTGTTGTGGGAAAAGGCGTCCTCGATGGCGTCGATAAGCTCGGCCAAGGGGGCCTCACCGCTAGGTGCGGTTGCGTGCTGGGCTAGCGCCGTGGCTAGTCCATGCTCGATAACCGCACTAGCAAAGGCTTCGCCGTCCGCCACATAGTGGGTGGCCAGCCCGCTCCACACAAGGTCTGCGGCATGCATACGGTAGCCGGTAATCCCCCAGAACTTCGCCAACTCGGCCGAGGCCTTGCCGCGCGTTCCCACCGCACGCTGGGCGGCATAGGCCATGCCCACGTCGGTGACATATCCAATATTCATCTCTGGCATAGAAGCAAAGGACTTATCCGTAACCACGCGGTGGGAGCCATGGGCAGAAATGCCCAGACCGCCGCCCATAGCGATGCCATCGATGAGCGCCACGATGGGCTTGGGATACTCCGCGATATCACCGTTCAACGTGTATTCGGTGGCGAAGAAGGCATCGACCTCATCCACCTTGCCTTCCTTGACCCCTTCGCGGGCGTAGCGAACATCGCCGCCGGCGCAATATGCCTTGGGGCTAGTAGAGGTAAACAGCACCTGTTCCACCTCATCGTTGGCGCGCCACTGCGCCAGCGATTCCGCAATGAGGTGGATCATTTCCGGGGTGAGGGAATTGAGAGCCTTGGGGCGGTTGAGTTCAATGACTCCGGTATGGTTACGGATTGAGGAAACGATAGGTGCAGTATTAGTCATAACCCCTAGTGTGACACAGAACGCATGCACCTATCCACCATCAGCCAATTCACAGATAGGTTCGGAATTTTGCTCCCACAGCTCATCGCCCTGGATATGGACGGCACCCTACTGGACGGCAACGGCCAGCTTCCACCAGATTTCGCCGCGATCAGCACCCGTGCCCACCAGCTCGGCGTCACCCTAGTACCCGCCTCGGGCCGCCAGCTCGCCACCCTGCAAGAGATGTTTCCGCACGAGGACACCTTCATTGCAGAAAATGGCTCCGTGGTCGTCCACGATAATCGCGTCATTAGCGCCACTACCCTGCCCAGCGCAGCCGTGCGGGCCGCCATGGCCGCACTCCAGTCTGTCGAAACCCCGCATACCGTAGTGCTGTGCACGCCGGATACCGCCTATGTACACAAAGGCGCCGATGCACAGGCCCGTGCTGAGATTGCCAAGTACTACAGGTCAGTGGAATGGGTAGATGACCTCGATACACTACTAGATGCAGACATCATCAAAATCGCCGCTTACTGCGCCGACGGCAGCGAAGAGCACCTACACCAGCCCCTCCTTGCGGCCGTACCGGAACACAATATCGCCATCTCTGGCGCCGTATGGCTCGATGTCATGGCTGCTGGCGTCAACAAAGGCGTAGCACTGCAAACCATGGCCGAGCTCCTCTCGGTTCCTATGCCTCGTACCGCAGCTTTTGGCGATTTTCTCAATGACTACGAGCTCCTCCGCGAGGCGGGCACCGCCATCGCCATGGAAAATGCGCACCCAAAGTTGAAGGAAATCGCCGATCGCATCGCCCCACCCAATACCGAATATGGGGTCATGACAGTTCTGCGTCAGCTTTTTGACAGCGAAGAGTCTTAGACTCGAATTTTCGCCTCCGCCCCGCGCGCCGCACCGTTCCTCCCCGCATGGGAAGAAGTGCTGGTGCGCAGGCTAAAATAGTCCGTTTAGAAAATATACGTAGTGCTTTGGGAGTTTTTGTGAAGCAAATTTTGCGCTCACTGCTGAGGAAGAAGAAACCTGGGCGTTCGAACGAACCACGCACACCGGTCTACCAGCCAGTACAGCCCAAAGCTGGCTCTACCAGTGCGCCCCAGACCCCTAATCAAAAGGATTCTGCGCCCCAGAAATCGGCTAGCACCGAATCCACCACGGGTGCTCAATCCTCCGAGCCGAAGGGCAAGCCCCAGGATCGCACCGCTAAGGACGGCGAGTCCACGAAGCAAGCTAAGCAGGCTCCTGCGCGCAAAACCACCCCGACGAAGCCTGCACAGGCTTCCGAAGCCAAGCCAGCTGCTCCTAAGCCTAAGGATACGAAGCCTGCCGCCAAGCCCGCAGCTAAGGGCACCACTCGCCCCAGCACCGAAAATCCCCAGGCAAGCAAGGCCACTTCCGCAAAGCCGCAGCAGACTAAGTCCACCTCGAAGTCGCCTGCGGCCAAGGCGCCGAAGGCCAAGCCTGCAGCCCAAGAATCTGCCGCTAAGCCAACCGCCGCACAACAAAGCAAGGCAGAGTCCACTCCCAAAGCAGCTATTAAGAAGCAACAAGACTCGCCTGCTCAGGACAAGAAGCCACAGCGCAAAGCGCACGAACCGGTTCAGCGACCGCGCCGCGGTGCAAGCTTTAGTACTACCCCGTCTAAGTCCTCCCCAAAGACTCCTTCTGCCCGCAGTAATTCCCCGAAGCCTGTCTCTCAACCTTCTCAAAAAGGCACGGTAAAGCCCGCACAGCAGGCTCAACCCACTACCCAAAAGCCGAAGCAGACGCCCAAGCCTTCCTCTTCTTCCAGCGCGAAGAAGGCTTCGCCGCAATCGGCACAGCCGCAGAAATCCCAACCGGCTAAGTCCAAGCCGACCACCGGCCAGCAGCAGGCGCAAAAGCCACGCTCCTCCAAGCAGGTCCCGGCAAACTCGGCAAAGCAGCAACCACAGCCGCAACCTACGCCGAAGAAGAACGCGCAGCCGTCGAAGCCCTCGCAACCGTCCAAGGGCCAAGGATCAGCACGTACTCCCGGCGCTGCAAAGCAGAAGGCTGCCTCACAGGCCTCGGCGCCTAGCGCTCCAACGCCAAAGAAGGGCACCACGGCCCCCAAGCCGAAGGTCGCTGCGCCAAAGACTCCAGCCGATGCATCCCAGCAGAAAGCGGGGCCGGCGCAGAACAAGACTGCCGACAATGGAAACAAGGTAGTCCAGCCGAAATCGCAGCAAGGCACCCCCTCTAAGGACGAAAAGTCCAAGAAACAGGCGAAGAAGCAACAGCCACAGCCGAAGGCAAAGGAAGCGACGCCGCAGAATAAGGCCAAGAAGGCAACAAAGCGCCGCCCGCAGGTTAAGCCCTCCGATATCAGTCGCGGTTTGGCCCGCAAATCACAACAGGTGGGCACTCCTACCCCAGCGCAGCAAAAGCCGTCCCGAGCTACCCCAAAGCCTAAGGCAAAGCAGCAGCCTGAACAGCCCCAGCCGAAGAAGGCAGAGACTCAAGCTACTCCAAAGACGCCGCCTGCACAGAAGGGAAAGTCCGCTGTTACAGGCGCCGTAGCAGCCGGAGCGGGTACGGCCGCCGCCGCTGCCGCTGCTGAGAAGAAGCGGAATAAGGCACAGCCATCTAAATCGCCACAGCAAGCGCCCGAAAAGCCGCAGGCTCAGGCGGCACCGCGCCAGCCACAACAAGCTGCGCAAAAGCCAGCATCACAGAAAGCCTCGATCACGCAGGTAGATACTAAGTCTAAGTATCCTCTACAAAAGCAGGCCAAGGACCCTGAAGCGCTGGCTACGCCGCCAGAGAGCAAGGTAGTTAAGAAGAAGCGCCACGCCCGCCTGCGCCAGGTCAAGGGGCTGGATGGACTGCGCGGCCTCGCAGTTATTGCCGTGGTGCTGTACCACTTCTTCCCTTCCCTGCTTCCCGGTGGTTACTTGGGCGTTGACCTCTTCTTCGTCCTCTCCGGATTCCTCATCACCTCGTTGCTGGTGCGCGAATTCCGTACCTCCGGCACAATCAGCTTGAAGGACTTCTGGGTGCGTCGATTCCGGCGCATCCTCCCAGCAGCTGTATCCGTCCTGGTCATGTGTACCGCTTTGGTGGCGTGGATAGGCGGGGACCTAGCGGTCGGCTTGCGCCAGCAGTTCTTGGGTACTCTATTCTTTGTCAATAACTGGACCCAGATCGCCACCTCCCAGTCCTACTTTGCGGACAATGAGATTCAGGTCTTTGCCCACTATTGGTCGTTGGCCGTGGAGGAGCAGTTCTATGTCTTCTGGCCGCTTCTTATTACCGGCGTTTTCCTGATTTCTCGCCGCAAGCCGCGCCGGCTTCCTATCCTCGTAGCCGCAGTCTTAGCTATCGGTTCCGCCGTGGCCATGGCGCTCATCTACGTGCCGGGTGAAGACCCGACGCGCGTCTACTACGGCACCGATACCCATGCTTTTGGCCTGCTCACAGGCGCCGTGCTGTCTTTGCTGATGACCTCTACCAAGTCCGACCCGCAGGCGGATTCGTGGGCAGCGGCAGGCAAAGCCGAATCGCGCATCGCCGGAATCATCGGCACTGTGGCGCTCATCGGCTACGGTGTCCAGCTATTCCTCATGCCGGATGACGCGGAGATCACCTACCGGGGTGGGCTCTTCCTCACTAGCGTGCTTGGCGTCCTGATGGTGTGGGGCGTGGTTCGCGAATACGGCCCGATGACCCCGCTCTTTAGGACCAAGGTCATGCGCTGGTTTGGCCAGCGATCCTTCTCGCTGTATCTCTGGCACTGGCCGGTCATCATGATGCTCAAGGCGCTTTTCGAGGGCAACCAAAACTCCGATAAATCATGGATCCTGGGCCTTGTAGCCGTGCCTATTTCGCTGCTCCTGTCCGAGATTTCCTATCAGTTCATTGAGAATCCGTTCCGCCGCGGCGGCTATAAGAAGACATGGAAGACCTACTGGTCCTCCCGACCAGGATTTAGCGAATTGCGCGATGGCTTTGGCAAGACCATGTGGCCGGTAGTCCCATTCCTGGTCATTGCCTCTGTAGCTGGCGTAGTCTACGGCGTTGTTAATTCCAGCGATAAGACCGAGTTGGAGCAGCAGCTGGAGCAGCTTCAGCAGCAGAACCAGAGCAGCAACAATGCCCCAGCGCAGCCGAATGATGCTGCGCCACAGCCGCCTGCTGAGGACAACGACGATAAGGCTGCCGCGAAGGATAAGAAGACCCGCCCGATGCCGCAGGGCAAAGACATCACCGCTGTCGGCGACTCAGTGATGCTGGCTTCTAGTGGCGCCCTCAAGCAGCGCTTCCCGCAGATTTACGTCGATGCAGATGTATCCCGCCACTACACTGCGGGTATCCAGGTTCTGCAGCAGCTCAAGGATTCCGGCCAGCTGCGCGATACCGTCTTCCTCGGGTTTGGTACTAACGGCCCTGCCTTCCCAGACCAGATCAAGGAAGCGCTGGATATCATCGGCGAAGACCACACCGTTGTCATGGCTGTTCCTTATGGTGACCGTGAGTGGATGGCCCAATCCCAACAGGATGTCCTCGACGCAGCCAAGGAATACGACAACGTATATATCGCTGACTGGTGCGGACATGCACAGAGCAACCCGGAGATCCTCTACTCCGATGGTGTTCATCCAATGCCGGAACGCACCGGCGGGTACTCGGATGCCTTCTACGATGCTCTAAAGCAGTACTCGAATGGCGACAAGACTGTGTCCTCTCAGTGCGTGCCGCAGTAAAGCACAGGCCGGCGCGGGGCGGGGCGTCGGAAAGCGCCTAGTTCCCTCCCTCCCGCCCTTCGCGCTCACCGGAAGGTGTGCTCCGCTAGCAGCAGCATCCGCTGTGAGCGCGAAGGGCGCTGGTGCGCCTAGGCATAGATAAAGCTCGCCCCCTACATCACGGTAGAGGGCGAGCTTTATTCGTTGGGATTAATCGACGGAGAATTCACCCATCTTGTCCCAACCGGTGCGGCCATCGATGTGAACGTTAATGATGTCCGGGGTTTCCACGAGGTACTTCGGGAATTCCTCGCAGGAGCGCTGGAAGTGCTCGCTCTGGACGTGCTCTACGTCCTTGCCGTCTGCGTAAGACTCCAGCAGCAGGAAGCGCTGGCGGTCTTCTGGATCGCGGAACCACTTGAAGTCGATGCAGCCCGGCTCTGCATTGCAGGCCTCGGTGTACCAATTGATTTCATCGAGGAAGGTTTCTGCGTATTCGGGCTTAACGTGGAACTGTACGTTGATCAAAATCATGCCCCGATCCTACCGGCACCGTGCGGCTTCGTCATCGTCGCAGATGGATACCACGAATGCGGTGAAATCGGGGCTAGTGGAATGTGGTTTAGTTGAGGAAGAACTCCGCAACATAGATGTAGGTTCCGTCATAAGCAGTTGCTACGCCAAAGCCGTGTGGGGAACCAGCATTGACCGGCACATCGCGGTTGAACCAGTTCAGGCGGTCTTGTGCCTGCTGCTCGGTGAGACGGTGAACAGAACCCTGGCCTTCGTCCTTGTGATTCAGGCCGTGGGCTACCCCGCCCTTGTAGTCGAGCTTGCCGGCGGCACCCTGGTTGGCCCATTCCTGGGCGATGGCGGCCGCGTGGGAGTCCTTGCGGTGCCCAGCCTTCTCGAGGTGGGCGGTGGTGGCGGCCCCCAACTCACCAGCGACCTTAGGCGCGTGGCCCACCGGCTTGGCCAGGAATTCTGGCAGCGAGATATTGTACTTCTCGGCCAGCTCATAGGCCTGCGGTGGCAAGGTGAGGCGGAAATCCTGCACAGCAGAGAAAGGATCAGAAGAAAGCTGCTGAGCTTGCGAAGAAGCCTGCTGAATCTGCGGCGGCAAGGCCGGCTGAGCAGAGGCCACGGTGGATGTACCAGTAATGACAAGAGCGGTGGACAGGGCGGCTACGGTTGCACGGTGAGAAAGCTTCATGCCCTCCACCGTGCCATAGGTGGCCGGCGGTCTGGAAGGAGTTTCCGGACTGCGCAGGTAATTCGATACAACTTTGTTATGCTCCCTGTGGTTTTGAGGGAATACGGATGGTAAGACTATATCCTCACTGCGTTTTTGGAGTACTGCGAAAGGTTATTGACTGCTGCTGGACGTATTGACCGGGTTCGCGATTATTTTCGTAGTCATCGACGTCGGGTTTGTGCTGGCTCACAGGGGTGTTATCGGCAGGGCGAGGCGTGCTTGCAATTCAATCGCACGGCCTTCTGAGCGGCTACTCCGGCACTCATCTTTTCCAGCGTGGCAACATCCAATACCTCCGCGTTTGCATCCCCAGTGGTGGCCGTGATCGCTGCGGCGGCGAGCTACTAGAACTCGGTCAATATTGGCCTGCCCATTGCCACCTATGTCATTGGTGATGCCACCTACGTCATCCCGGCATTGGTTCTCCAGATGGCGGTGCTCTCCCCGTTCATCATCGCGGGTCTCCATGCGCAGGGCACGAGCCTGCGATCGATATGGAACTCCGTGCTCGCAGGGATTACCGCACCTGTGGTGTTGGCTGCGGTGGCGGGATTTATTGTCTCCGCGGCGCAGTGGCAGGTACCGGATGTGGTGATGAAGCCGCTGGAGATATTAGGTGGCGCCTCTATTCCTATGATCCTGATGAGCTTTGGTGCCTCGTTAAAGGGCGACGGGCTGCTGGAGGAGGACCGTCTGGCCACCATTACCGCGACGGTGTTGAAGTTGGTGGGCATGCCCGCTGTCGCGCTGGCCGTGGGTGCAGCGCTGGGGCTAAACGGCGTGGAGTTATATGCGGCATTGATTCTGGCTGCCTTGCCTACGGCACAGAATGTGTATAACAATGCCGCCACCTATGAGGTTTGGCTAAAGCGCACTTAGTATATGCCGACGTCGAGCGCGGCAAATTGGCGTTGCAGCTCATCGGGGTCAATGGCTCCCGCCACGTCTGGACCAGCGATGGCGGCAAAGCCGTCGAGCACCGATGCACCGTAGTTATGACCGTGCCCATCGGGTACGTCCTTTGCGCCGGGCAGATCGGCGGCAACTTGGAGGGAAGAGATGAGGGGCATCCACTGCATTACGCGCTCGGCAGAATACGGGGTCCGCTCGCGCATCCAATCCGGCTCCTTAAAGGCCATCTGTGGCGACCACCAGGCCACCGGGTCCGAGGGGTGTTGGATATAGAGCATGCGGGTGCGTCCCCACTCCTCTTCTGGCACCGTGCCCCATTGGCGCACCTGCGCGTCATCGTTGGCAAAGCGCACGACGAGGCCGCCGGCGTATTCGGGAGTTATCTCAGAAGAGCCAGGGTCGCGGCGCTCCACAAACTGGGTGCGCAGGCGATTAAAGTGCGGCGGCCCCGTCAATAGGATGCCGTCGACGGAATTGGCGATATCGCGCACCCCGGAAAAGGCCGCCTCAATGCCCGTGGTGCCCAAGGATTCGCCGTAGAGGTAGAGCTTCGGGCGTTTATCCTCCGGCAACCCGTTCCACCAGTCCACGATAGGGTTGATGAACTCCTGCCCGGCGCGTTCTACCTGACCACCGCCGGACAGGAAATGCAGGGCTGAGGGCATGGCAGAGTATTGGGCGGCCGCGATGGCGGTGTCGCCGCCGTAGAGCAGCTCGAAGGCCTGGGCGGAATAGGACGATACCCACCCCGTTCCGGTGGTCATAATGAGAAGCAGCGCCTTGCGGTCTTGGGCGTGGGTGCGCTCGAGTTCGTCGATAAGCAGCTGCGCTCGCTCCTCATTGGAGGCGCGATTGCCCAGGCCGGCATAGGCGCGAATGGGTTCTTTAGCAGGCTTTCCGGTAACCTCTTCCAATTCCGCGCGGTGCGCACCGGAGGAGAGGAAACGCGAGCCCTGCAACCCCACCCCATTCCAGTCCACGCGGGAGTCTGGGGATCCACTGCGCTCGGCAGACGTGGGACGCTGCGTTGCAGGATCGGGCTCGGCATTTTGGGCGGTAAAGATTCTCTCCCCCACACCCACAATGGCGCCGGGGATGAGGTTTTCCACGGTATACGTGCCCACCAGTGCCACGATGAGTACCGCACCCACAACGCGGTAGGCGGCGCGGAAGCGCTGGGGAAAGTGGCTGGAAAGCCAGCGCACGCAAAAGCGCAGCAGGCGCAGGAGGAAAAGAAAGGCGGTAAATACCGCCAGTGCCAGCGGAACCACCAGCACATAGCTGGCAATGGTGGGTGCCGGTGCGGACAAGGCATCTGCGAGTTGGCGCTGCCACCGCACGGCAAAGATCGCGAAGCCTATCATCCACACCACAAAAGCGGCGGTGGCGATGCGGGAGGCTAGGCGGTAGCGCCGAGCTGGCCACGTGGCGGCATCGAGCCAGGCATGCCGAGGCGCCACATAGCGCACCACCAGCCGGTACCACACGAGCTTGAGGGCGATGCCCAGCGTATAGCCCAGTCCTGCGGCGATGCCGGAGACGAGTCCTTGGTAGAGCCAATCGCGCGGCAGAATGGATGGGGTAAGCCCCAGGGTAAAAAGCGCTGCGGCGCCGATAATGCCCCACAGGTCGAGGTAGCTGACAATATCGGCGATGCGGGCTTCTACCCTTCGAGCTTCTCCCCCAACTCCAGCCATTCCATCTCCAATTCCTCGTAGGCGCTGCGGTTTTCCTTTAAGTCTCCGTCCAATTCGGTCAAGGCCTGGGTATCAACCTTTTCCGCGGCGGTCGCCATTTTCTCATTAATCTGCGCGGCCGCCTTTTCCAGCTTGTGCATCTTGCGCTCGAGGGCGTTCATCTTCTTGGTGATTTCGCGCTCTTGCTGGGACGAGAGCTTCTTTTCTGGCTTCGGTGCAGCGTTGTCTGCCTTCTTTTCTCCCAGGTTGAGCACACCGGAACTCTGCTGGGCCTCAAGTGCGGCGCGCTTGCGCAGGTACTCGTCGATGCCGCCGGGAAGGTTGGTGAGCTTGCCATCGCCAAAGAGCGCGTAGGTGTTATCCGCGATGCGCTCAATGAGGTAGCGATCGTGCGAAATGACCACCATGGTGCCAGGCCAGGAGTCCAGGAGGGATTCCAGTTCCTGCAGGGTATCGATATCGAGATCGTTGGTGGGCTCGTCCAGCAACAACACATTGGGCTCGGCCATCAGTACGCGGGTCAGCTGCAAGCGGCGGCGCTCGCCACCAGAGAGGTCACCTACCGGAGTGCGTTGACGCTTGGCGGAAAATCCCAGGCGCTCGGCCAGCTGGGAGGCGGAAAGTTCCTTTTTGCCAAGCTGAACGTAGGTGGCGACGTCCTCGACGGCGTCGATAAGCCGGCGCTCCGGATCCAAGTCATCGAGTTCCTGGCGCAGCCAACCGAGGCGCACGGTTTGACCCTCGATGCGCTTGCCTGCCGCCAGCTCGTACTCGCCGGCCAAGGTGCGCAGCAGGGTGGTTTTGCCGGAGCCATTAACACCCACCAAACCAATGCGTTCCCCGGGGGCTAGGCGCCAGGTGAGGTGATCCACTAAGGTGCGACCATCCGGGGACTGCACGGTGGCATCCTCTAGCTCGATAACCACGCGGCCTTGGCGCTGCTTGGAAAAGGCCATGAGCTCGACCTTATTGCGTGGCTCCGGCACGTCGGCGATCAGCGCCTCAGCGGCCTCGATACGGTAGCGCGGCTTGGAGGTACGCGCCGGTGCGCCGCGGCGCAGCCAGGCCAGCTCCTTGCGGGCGAGGTTCTTGCGGCGCTGCTCCATGGCGTCGGCCTGGCGGGCACGCTCGGCGCGGGCAAAGGTCCAATCGTTGTAGCCGCCCTCGTAGGTATCGACCACGCCATCGTGTACCTCCCAGGTCCACGTGGCCACGGTATCGAGGAACCAGCGATCGTGAGTAACCACGACCACGGCCAGATTGCGCTTGAGCAGGTGGTCCGCGAGCCATTGCACGCCTTCCACGTCGAGGTGGTTGGTCGGCTCATCGAGCACCACGAGGTCCAAATCCTGCACCAGCGCGGCGGCCAGGTTCACGCGGCGGCGCTCGCCACCGGAGAGCGAACCCACCGGAGTATCGAGCCCAAGATCTACAATGCCCAGCCCGCCCAAGACATCGCGCACCTTGGCATTGGAGGCCCACTCATAGGTCTCCAATTCCAGCGGCTCAATAATCACTTGCGCGATGGTCAGCTCATCGGGCAAGTCAAAGCGCTGGGTAACCACAGCCATGCGCAAATCAGAGGTATGGGATACGCGGCCGGCGTCGGGCGGCTCGATGCCGGTGAGCACCTCCAGCAGGGTGGTTTTGCCACCGCCATTAACGCCGACGATGCCGATGCGATCGCCGCTTTGCACACCTAGGGATACCCCGTCTAGGAGGGTTTTTAATCCATAAGTTTTGCTGACTTGCTCGAGGTTAATCAGGTTTGCCATAACGAGTGTCCATCTTAATACCTCCCTGCACATACCCCCGCATTCCTCCAACCTATTGCTATTGATTTTCACGTCCAATAGTGTGCCTATGTATGAAGCATTACACACTTTCCCTCTGCGCGGTGCTCTCTGCCGCGGCAGTAGCCATTACCTCCTGTTCCGCCCCCACCGAAGAGGAAAAGGACTCCCTGCACTCCCACGACCACGCGCATAGCGAGGAGGACCACGCTCACGAGCACGACCATGAGCATGAGCACGGCCATGACCACGCCGGGCACTCGCACGAAGGTTTCGAAGCCGAGGAGGGCGAGACCGAGGTAGCCCAGCTGCCCACCCGCATTGTCATTTCCCACGCGGAGGGTCTGCGAGCTTATGACGCCAAGACCGGCAAGGTAATCGGCGAGGACAAAATGAATGCCTTCCTGCGCCTGAGCGATGCCGGCGACGACCGCCACGTCATGGTCACCAAAGGCGATAGCTTCCTCACCTACGACACCGGGCGCATCACCAAGGGCCACGGCGATCACAACCACTACTACACCGCTGAGCCTTCGCTTGGCGACGCCACTATTAACGCACCCCATGCCGGCCACGTGGTCCACCACGACGGCTTTACCGCACTATTTTCCGATGGCGATGGTGTAGCGAAAATTTACAAGACCGAAGACATGGGCAAAGACGATGCCGAGCCGGTCAATACCGTAGACACCGGCGCCGCACACCACGGCGTGGCTGTACCACTGAAGGATGGCTCGGTAGTTATCACCAAGGGAACCGAGGACGAACGCCACACTATCCAGCATCTGGATAAGGAGGGCAAGGTCCTTACTGAAACCACCGAGTGCCCAGGCGTGCACGGCGAGGCCGCCGCTGGAAACGGCAATATCTTCTTCGGCTGCGAGGACGGCCCTGTAATCTTCGATGGCACAAAGTTCCACAAGGTGGACGCCTCCGCCTATGCCGGCGCAGGCGGCTACCAGCGCTCGGGCAATGCTGCCGGTTCGGAGGAATCCGATGTCATTCTGGCCGATAATAAGACCGACGAGGATGCAGAACTCGAGCGCCCCACCTCCGTGACCCTGGTGGATACTAAGGACTTTTCCGCGAAGAAGGTTGACCTCGATGCTTCCTATTGGTTCCGCTCCCTAGCCCGCGGCCCGCTGGGCGAGGCACTGGTGCTCACTACCGACGGCAAACTCAACATCATCGACCCAGATTCCGGCGAAATCACCTCGCAGATCGATGTCATCTCCAGGTGGAAGGAAAATAAGGAATGGCAGCAGCCGGGGCCCATCCTGCAGGCTGCCGATGGCTACGCCTTTATTACCGACGCCCAAAAGAAGCAGCTCGTGGTCATCGACCTTCTCCAAGAAAAGGAAGTCAACCGTTTCGACCTCGACATTGAGCCCACCGAGATGACGGTGCTCTAGCTACAGCACCACGGCGCCGCTGGCGGGTCCATGGGTAGCCACACCTTTGGTTCCGGGAATCTCTACCGTCACTTGGGAGACCACTTCCCTAGCCTCCTCTGCCCCAGCGCAGAGGAAGGCACAGGTCGGACCACTGCCGGAGACAATGCCCGCGAGGGCTCCGGCGGCCACACCCGCCTCCAGCGTCTTGCGCAGGTCCGGGCGCAGGGAAAGCGCCGCCGGCTGCAGGTCATTATGCAAGTGCTCTGCCACCCAGTGCGGGTCGCCCGAGATAAGCGCCTGCGATACCGCCGCGGTATCCATGTGTGGTTCGCCGCCGCGACCCTTTTCTCGCATCTCATCCAGCTTGTGAAAGACCTGCGGGGTAGATAGTCCGCGGTCCGAGGCGATGAGCGCCCAATGGTAGGTACCGCGCGCCATCATCGGGGTCAGCTGCTCGCCGCGCCCCGTACCGAGTGCGGTGCCACCCAACAGGGTAAAGGGAACATCCGAGCCCAGCGCCGCGCCGAGCGCGTCCAAGATCGGCTCGCCCACCGAGTCGATGTTGTAATAGCCGCCATAGCAGCGCTCGGCTAAGCGCAACGCGGCGGCCGCATCAGCAGAGCCGCCCGCCATGCCTCCGGCGGTAGGGATGGCTTTGTGGATTTCCAGCGCTACCTCCGGCAGCGCCTTCGGCCCATGGGTGGTGTATAGGTACTGCATGATGCGGTTAACCGCGGTCCACGCCAAGTTTGTATAGTCCTCTGGCACACCCTGTGCATGAGGGCCCGTAACCTTTAAGCCTTGAATGCGCGGCTTATCCACCTCGGGATTTCCCAAGTCCGTGAGCGTCACGGTGTCATGCAGCTCCAAAGACTGAAAGACACTGGCAAGCTCATGGAACCCATCCTCGCGCGGTTCCTCCACGCCGAGGTGAATATTGACCTTGGAGTGAGCGCGCGCGGTATAGACGAATGGTTCGTTATCTAGCGGTGCACTCATTTAGATTCCTGCCAATCGTACGAAGTCCTCTACGGCAAGCTTTTCACCGCGCTGCTTCGGATCGATATCCGCCGCTCGCAGCGCTTCCTCGGCCGCGGCACCCGAACCAAAGTGGCCAGACAATGCCGCGCGGAGGGTCTTGCGGCGTTGGGCAAAGGCGGCGTCGATAACCGGCCAGACATTAGCCCGCGACTCATCGGTGATCGGCCAGGGAGCATCTTCAAAGACATCGATGCGCACCAGCCCGGATTCAATATTGGGCGCGGGCCAAAAAACGTTCTTGCCAATCGTGCCAGCCTTGGAGACCTTGCCATAAAAGCCCGCCTTGACCGAGGGCACGCCATAAACCTTGCTGCCCGGCTGGGCGGCGAGACGGTCCGCCACCTCCAGCTGGACCATCACCAGCACGCGGCGAATGGAGGGAAATGTCTCCAGCAAATGCAGTAGAACCGGTACGGCGACGTTATACGGCAGGTTGGCCACGAGGGCAGTCGGCTCCGTGACATCAGAATCCGTCACGCGCAGTGCGTCCTTTTCCACTACGCGCAGGCGCTGCGCATACCCAGGGGCGCGCTCTGCCACGGTATCGGGCAGCTGCGCCGCCAGGCGGGAATCAATCTCCACCGCGGTCACGTCCCCCACGGCCTCAACCAAGCCAAGGGTCAGCGAACCCAATCCGGGGCCCACCTCGAGGACGCGATCTGTAGGCTCCAGCTCCGCCGCAGCGACGATGCGCCGGATGGTATTCGGGTCATGCAGGAAATTCTGCCCCAGCTTCTTGGTGGGCACGATGTCGAGCTTCTCCGCGAGGGCGCGGATCTCAACGGGACCCAAAAGCGCGGCGCCGGTGGAATTAGTCATGCCTTCTAACTTAGTAGAAGAGACAAAAAGGCCGCACACCACAGTGGGTGTGCGGCCAAGAAGCGCTGCGGTTTAGCGCAGGCCCAGCTTGGAAGTACATGCCGGCCATGCGCCCCAGCCCTGCGCTGCCTGCACCTTTTCTGCCACGGCAATCTGCTGCTCGCGGGAAGCCTGCCATGCCTCCGGTGCGTACTCAGTACCGCCGAATGCTGCCCAGGTGGATGGGGTGAACTGCAGGCCACCGGAGAAGCCGTTGCCAGTATTAATAGCCCAGTTACCGGTGGCCTCACACTGTGCAATGGAATCCCAGACGGAGCCATCTGCCACCGCCGGAGCAGCAGCACCGGAGTTGCCACCCTTCTCCGGCTTTTCCTCCTCGGACTTCTTGGTGCCGCGGGCAATGGTGGCAGCCTTAGGCTCGACGGTCACCTTTTCCTTGATGACGTCATTGGATTCCTTAGCGCCGTCCTTCATTACCAGCTTGTGGGTAATAACACGCTTGCCCTTAACGCCTTCCTCGCGGACCTCTTCGGTGCCCTCTTCCAGCTCCGGGTCATCGACAAAGTTGGGCTCGGCGTCAAACTCTTCTTCCGAGTCATAAACGGTGGTAGAAACCTGGTCCACCTTGATGGACATGCCTTCGGTAACCTTGGTCTCCTTGGACGGGAAGACGCGGTCATCGTCATCAACGTCGATATTGCGGGCTTTGAGGACGTCCTCGACGGTCTTAGCGGCAATCTTGGTGTAGGTTACCTTGCCGCCATCATTAATCTTGACGATCTTCGGGGACACAACCTCAAGGTCCATGCCCTCTTCCAGCTGGGCGTCCTCGTCCACGTCGGCATCGCCAGACTTCACAGAAGCACCCTTGACCACGCCGTTGAGGTTACCCAGCAGGTCAGAAACGGTGAGGTCGGTGGTGGACAGCTGCTGCTGCACACCGTCGATGGTCACGGCCACCGGCTTGGCGGTGCGCACGGAAATCTCATCGCCATCACCCACGGATTCGGACGGGGCCGGGGAGACGATGTCTTCCTCACTCACCTGCACGCCGGCTGCCTCCAGCGCGCCGTCGACATCCTTGGCAAAGGTAGCCAACTCCACCTTGTCGCCGTTGATGTCCACGGTGACGTCCTTTTGTGCCGCAACGGCTACCACGCCGCCGACGGCCAGGGTGCCCAATACGCCACCCGTTGCCAGACGCAGTGGCAGCGAGCGGGAGTTATTGAGGCGCTTGATCTGATGAGGTGACATGCTGAATGAATCTCCGGTAGTGCAGGTTTCAACAATTACAAGAGTTTAGGTCAGCAAAGAAGTCCACGCAGGCAATTCCCTTGCTCAGATCCGCTGCTGCCGCACCGAGGGTGGCGCTGCACGACCTTAGAACCTAAACGAACGATTAATAACGATACGATAACAGCAAGATAAAGTCGAGGGCTAATCCACCACACGCCTCACTGGGCACACAACCGCCACACCAAACACCCCCGCCACCTCTGACCAGCGGGTTTTATTTTTGTGAAAACCGTCACCTAGGCGTTAGCGCAGGCCGTAAACGCGATCAAAAGTATCGTTTACCTCCGCCGCTAGCGCCTGCACCGCCTGGTGGCGAACGCGAGCGATACATTCATATGTGTGCCCAATAAGAGCCGGTTCATTGCGCTGGCCCCGGTAGGGCTCTGGCGTCATATATGGCGCATCGGTTTCCACCAGAAGCTGGCCAGCCGGCGCCTTCGCCGCCGCCTGCCGCAGCTCGGCGTTGCGCTTGAAGGTGACGTTACCGGCAAAGGACAATACGTAGCCGCGCTCCAAGGCTTCCTCGGCTACCTTCAGCGGCGAGGAAAAGCAGTGCAGCATAACGGTGTCGGGTGAGGGGGCGTCGGCAAGAATGCGCATTAAGTCCGCATCCGCCTCGCGGTTGTGAATCATCAAAGTCTTGCCATGGCGCACCGCGAGGTCAATATGCCACCGCAGAGATTCCTCCTGTTGGGCCATGGTCGCGGTGGTCTCCGGCTCGTGCTGCACCCAGTAGGCATCAAGGCCGGTCTCTCCCACCGCTACGCAGCGCGGATCCGCCACCATTTCCTCCAATGCCACCTTGGTGGGTGCATCCAACTCGTTGGCGCGCACTGGGTGAATGGCACAGGCGGCATAAACATCCGGAAAGGAATGTGCAGTAGCCAGCGCCGCTGCCGATTCACGGCGGTCATCGCCCACCGTCACCATGCGGCTAATACCGGCGGTACGCGCGCGATTGACCAGCACCTCATCGGTGTCCTTGTGAGAAAACAGATGCGTATGCGCATCGATGAGGCCGCTTAGGCCCGGTGCTGGAACGGGAGTGGGACGTCGCTTCTTTTTAGCCATGTAGGCAATTGTAATATTGGCTGCCATGTTGATCAGACCCGCTGGCCTTGCGGATGTGCCCGCCATGACCGAGACCCTCAACTGGGCCATCGAGCACACCGACGTCATTTTCCGCACGACCCCGGCTAGCATCGCAGAGCGCGAAGCCTACCTGCGCCACATCTGGGAAGAGGGCTGCCCGTGCCTCATCGCGGAGTCCGATTCCGGCGCTTACCTGGGGTGGGCTCTCTACCATCCTTACCGCGATCCGCAGGTGTGGACCGGCTGTTATGAGACCACCATTTATCTCTCCCCCGCCGCTCAGGGCCAGGGAGTGGGCACTGCGTTGCTTGGGGCCTTGGTAGATGCGGCCCGCGCCGATGACAAGGTGCATTCGCTGCTCGCGCTCATCGTTTCCACCAATGTTGCATCGCTAAAGTTGCATGAAAAGTTCGGGTTTGAAAACGTGGGTACTCTTAAAGAGGTTTGCTACAAGTTCGATCACTGGTTGAGCCTCACCCACCTACAACTTCTGGTGTAAAGGAATTTCTATGCATATCCGTCCTGCTGAGCTTGCCGACGCCCCCGCACTCACCGCAATCTACAACGCCGGCTCCGCAGCGAAACCCGCCGCTAACCTGGTCACGTGGCAAGAAGATGTCTCTGACCGCGAAGAGTGGCTCAAGGAGATGTTTCAGGCCGGCTCGCCGGTCTTTGTAGCCGTGCACGATGATGAGGTCATTGGCTGGGCGGCCTACTTCCAATTCGTGACCCCCGCCATCTATTACGGCACCGTGGAAGATTCCGTCTACATTGCCCCCTCCGCTCAGGGCAAGGGCGTGGGCTCCGAGCTTCTCGACGCCCTCATGGACTTCGCCGCCGACGACGCCTACGTGCAGACGATGATCACCTATATCGTTGATACCAACGAGGGTTCTATTGCCCTGCACAAGAAGTTCGGCTTTATCGAGACCGGCCGTATGCCGAATATCCATACCAAGGATGGCGTCCGCCTCGGCTTGGTGCACCTCCAGCGCGATTTCGAGCGCTAAACCACCCTTCCCGGCAAGGATACGGGTATTTCGTGCTCCTTTTCTTGACCGGAATGCAGAAATGGCCGCGTTATGCCCTTTTCTTTGTTGAAAAGAGACAATAACGCGGCCGTTTTAGGTGCTGTTACTTAGTAACAGGCGCCCACTCTGGGCCCGTCTCGCCCAACTCTGGGTCGAGCTTTGAGATGAGCGGCTTCGGCTTGGCCAAGGCGGTGCCCGGCTCTACCTGGATGCGCTCCCACTTTGCCTGCTGCTGGGTGTAGTCACCCATGATGACCGGATACTCATGCCCCTCTGGCGGCAAGCCAGCACCAACGAGCTCTACCGGGATATCGTCCTTGACATCATGGACCTCCGGCTGGGCTGCCCACACACCGCTGCGGCCCAAGGTTTCATGGACCTTCTGCGCGGTAAACGGCAGGTACGGCGTGAGCATGACATTGCAGTCAGAAACCACCTGGAGGGCAGTCCACAGCACGGTAGCTAGGCGCTCGCGCTGGGTCTCATCCTTAGCCAACTTCCATGGCTCTTGGTCTGCAATATAAGCGTTGGCTTCGCCGACGACGTGCATGATAGCGGTAATCGCCTGCTTGAACTTGGACTGTTCCAGCAAAGAACCGGCGGTCTCGAAAGTCTCTTCCGCCAGCTGCAGGATTTTCTTATCCTTTTCTTCCAGCGCTGCTGGTGCTGGAACCTCACCGAAATTCTTAAACGCCATAGAAACGGTGCGGTTGACCAGGTTGCCCCAGCCATTGGCCAGCTCATTATTGATACGGCGGACGAATTCATCCCAGGTAAAGTCCGTGTCATTGTTTTCCGGACCGGCCACGGCGATGAAGTAACGCAGGGCATCTGGGCCAAACTCCGCCAAGAAATCCTTGACATAGATGACAACGCCCTTGGACGAGGAGAACTTGGAACCAGACATGGTCAAGTACTCAGAGGAGACAATTTCCGTTGGCAAACTCAGCTCGCCGTACTGGTGAAGCTCACCGCCCTTGTTGCCCTTGCCTGCATAGCCCAAAAGCTCGGCCGGCCAGATCTGGGAGTGGAAGGTGATGTTGTCCTTGCCCTGGAAGTAATAGTGGCGGGCCTCCGGGTTCTGCCAGAAGTCCTTCCAGGCTTCAGGCTGACCAGTGCGGTATGCCCACTCGATAGAGGAAGACAGGTAACCGATGACCGCATCGAACCACACGTAGAGCTTCTTGGCGTTATTGTCCTGCCAGCCCTCAACGGGGATCGGAATGCCCCAGTCAATATCGCGCGTCATGGTGCGCGGGCGCATATCCTCCAACAGGTTTAGGGAGAACTTCAGGACGTTCGGGCGCCAGTCCTCACGGGTGGACAGCCACTTTTGCAGCTCATCCTTGATGGAGGGCAGATCCAGTAGGAAGTGCTCGGTTTCAATGAACTTTGGGGTCTCGCCGTTGATCTTGGATACGGGGTTGATCAGGTCCACCGGGTCGAGCTGGTTTCCACACTCATCGCACTGGTCACCGCGGGCGCCATCCGCGCCGCAGATGGGGCAGGTGCCCTCAATATAGCGGTCCGGCAGGGTGCGCCCGGTAGACGGCGAAATAGCACCCTGGGTGGTCTCTTTGAGCATGTAGCCATTGGCATACAGGCCCTTGAAGAGTTCCTGTACCACGGAGTAGTGGTTACGGGTGGTGGTCCGAGTAAAGAGATCGTAGGACAGGCCGAGGTTGGCTAGGTCAGTGACGATCTGGCGGTTGTAGCGGTCTGCGAGCTCGCGAACGGACACGCCTTCTTTGTCCGCTTGAACCAATAGCGGAGTGCCGTGCTCGTCCGTACCGGAGACCATGAGTACGTTGCGGCCACGCATTCGCTGGAAACGTGCAAAGACGTCAGAAGGAACACCAAAGCCGGCCACATGGCCGATGTGGCGCGGGCCGTTGGCATAGGGCCAGGCAACATTTACTACTACAGACTCAGTCATGGGTTCTACTGTATCGAAGCCAGCTCGTGCCCACACGATTAGGGCAGACATTTACTCCGCAGGTGAACCGCATTTTCAGAACAAAGCGCCCACCGCTTCCCCACTGCTGAGGAAACGATGGGCGCTATGAAAGCAACCGCAAAGGACGCGAATTACTTGCGCTTCATCGGGTGCTTGAGACGCTCGTTGCGGCGCTTCTTAAGTACCTGCGTGCGCTGGTATTCGCGGTGCAGGCGGCGCTCGCGGGCCATCTTGCGCTGGAACTGCTGTGCCTCGCGGTACTCGAGGTAAATAACATCCTCGCTCAGCGCCTTGTAGATGGCGAACATCAGGCCAACGACAATGAACAGGAACGGCAGTGCAGCGACGATGGTGACGTTTTGCAGGTTAGACAGCGCGTCTTCATTAGCCAAGAGCAGGGTCAGGCCTACCAAGGCAGTCAGTGCGCCCCATGCCGCGGATAGCCACGGCTTAGCGGTAGAAGCACCATTTTGGGACATAGAGCCCATAACCGTGGACGCGGAGTCTGCAGAGGTTACGAAGAAGGTAGCCAGAAGGACCGCTGCAACAATACCGGCAACGAAGCCGCCGGGCATGGACTGCAGGAGATTAAACAGCTCTTCCTCAGCCGACTCGCCGGTAATGGATTCACCGTTTTGCTCCATGTGGATAGCAGTGCCGCCGAAGATAGCGAACCACAGGGTGGATACGCCGGCTGGGATGAGCAGGACGCCCAGGCAGAACTCGCGGACGGAACGGCCACGGGAGATGCGCGCCAGGAACATGCCCACGAATGGGGACCAGGAAACCCACCATGCCCAGTAGAAGATGGTGTAGCCGGACAGCCACTCACCGGCGGTGCCGTTTTCGGACTCGGCGGTGCGGCCGATCATCTCGGTGAAGTAGTTGAGGTAATTACCAATGGAGCCAGGAATCTGGTTCAGGATGGTAACGGTCGGGCCCAAAATGAACACGAAGATCGCCAACACTGCGGCGAGGACCATATTCGCATTGGAAATGTACTGAATGCCCTTGCCCACACCGGACATCGCGGACAGAAGGAATGCGAGGGTAAGGACCAGCACGATGCCGATAACCACGGAATTGGTGGGGTTATCGATGATTCCGGATGCCTTCAGGCCGGCCTGAATCTGCAGGGCACCCAGGCCCAGGGAGCAGGCGGTACCGAAGACGGTGGCGAAGATGGACAGGACATCGATGAACTTGCCCACCGCACCGTTGGCGTTACGCTCGCCGATAAGCGGCACGAAGGCCTGGCTTAATAGCTGCTTGCGGCCAATGCGGAAGGTGGAGTACGCGATGGCCAAGCCAACGATGGCGTAGACCGCCCAGGGATGCAGCGTCCAGTGGAACATGGCATAGGCCATGGACGAACCCACGTTGCCAGTGCCCTCGCCCGGGGTGCCGTCACGGTAGTTGGCCAACGGCTCGGAAGCGCCGTAGAACATCAGGCCAATGCCCATGCCGGCGGCGAACATCATGGCAATCCACGATGGGGTGGAAAATTCCGGCTCCTCATTAATGTGGCCCAACTTGATGGAGCCGAACTTGGAGGCGGCAATAAAGACAACGAACACCACGAAGACGGTGCCGAAGAGGATATAGGCCCAACCGAAGTTATCCACGACCCAGGTCAGGGCCGAAGAGGAGAAGTTGGCAAAGTTATCCGGGGCGGCCAGGCCCCACACAACGATGGCGGCGATCAAAACACCGGCGATGCCCACGATGGACCAATCGATTGGCATATTGTCACGATCGGCTGCGATTTCCACCTCAGGATCGTCATAGCGCTCCGGGTGGAAACCATCGGAGTGAATCATATCCTGAAGCTGGCCGGTGGCAGATTGTGCGTCCAGCTGTTCGTCTACAGTCTGATAATTCTCAATAGGCTGCCCGCTCGAAGAAGCAGAGGCCGGCTGCGCCTGGGCGCCGACCGGTTCCTTTCCTTCTTCTGGCACGCCTGTGCCCATGTTTTCCGAGTTTGTCATGAGCTATACAGTGGTGCGGAACTACTCAATTATCAAACGAAGCGCGTAGAAACTTCGCTGCTCAACGCCGTTTCCCAGGGATTTTCCACGATAATTTGAAAGGTTTTTACGCTTCATTTCCCCATGTAAATACCGCTTTAAGCCACCCACACGCCCGCGCACTATAACAATTCAATTACAAAGCCCCCGTTAGTGAAGCCTTCTACGAGTGCTACTGGGTGTGACGTAATCGAATAAACGGTGGGGACTAGTCCTTGCGGGCTGCTAAAGCGGCATCATAAAGCTCGCGATTAGAGACCTCGGTGCCTTTGGTGACCTGCTTACACGCGTCCTTCAGCCGCATCCCTGCCTCCGCTAGCTCGAGCGCCTTGGGCACCAAGTCCGCGGCGGTAGCGGCAGCGGCCGTACCGCCCTCGATCACCACGGTGATCTCTCCCCGAGCACCGTCTACTGCCCACTCGGCAAGCTCGCCCAAATTCCCGCGGCGGATTTCCTCATAGGTCTTGGTCAGTTCCCTGCACACTGCGGCCGGGCGGTCGGCGCCGAGAATTTCCGCTGCCTCGGCCAGGGTTTCGGCCACGCGGTGAGGAGATTCAAAGAAGACGATGGCTCGCTTTTCGTTACGCAGTGACTCCAGCCAGGCCTTGCGGGGACCGGGCTTGCGAGGAGGAAAGGCGTCGAAAAGGAAGTGCCCCACGCCCAGGCCCGAAAGCGCCAGGGCCGTCGGCACTGCGGAGGGGCCAGGAAAACAGGTCACGGGAATATCGCGCTCGGCCGCCGCGGCCACAAGGGACAGGCCTGGATCAGAAATAATCGGCATGCCGGCATCGGTGACGACGAGGACGGTGCCTGACGCGGCGGCGTCGATAAGCTGCTGGACTCGGTCCTTTTCATTGTGATCAAAATTGGACACTACCCGCCCGGAAATCTCGATCCCTAAGGCCTGGGCCAGATTACGCACGCGCCGCGTATCTTCGGCCGCGATGACGTCCGCATGCTGCAAGGCATGCATTAAACGCGCGGAGGCATCTCCTACGTTTCCCAGCGGCGTAGCGGCGAGGATTACCCCGCGCGGTAGTGGATCCAGACCTAAAACAGACATGCCTCTAGCATTCCATACTCTCTAATGCGCGGTCGCGCTACGTTGTCGCCTAGACTCAACCAAGTGACTATTGCTACCGCTGCCCCATCGCGCACCACGCACGACATCGTGGCTCCGCCAGCTCCCCGCGCCTATCAGTGGGGCAAAGCTGACTGGATAAGCACTAGCGTCGTCGGCGTCCTTGCGCTCATTACCCGCTTTGTCGGACTTACCGCGCCCGTTTCCAAGGGCACGCCCGTCTTTGATGAAAAGCACTACGTTCCCCAAGCCTGGGACATGGTACGAAGCTGGGATAACCTATTTATCGGCGGCATTGAAACCAACCCCGGCTATGGGCTGGTGGTACACCCACCACTGGGCAAGCAGATCGTGGCACTTGCCGAATGGATCTTTGGTTACTCCCCTCTGGGCTGGCGTTTTATGACGGCCCTTTTTGGTGCAGCCACCGTGCTCTTGACGATGTCCCTGGCCCGCCGAGTCTCTTCATCCTGGCAGGTAGCAACCCTAGCCGGCCTCATCGCCGTATTTGATGGTGTGCTCTTGGTCTCTTCCAAGTTCGGCATGCTGGATATCTTCCAAGTCTTTTTCGTGGTAGCCGCCGCCTGGGCGCTCGCACGCGATCACAATCAGATGCGCGAGCGCCTCCACAACGCGTTTGTGAAGGATCGGATGGGCTCTTCCGCCTTTGGTCCGCGCTTTGGATTCCGCTGGTGGCGCCTCCTTGCAGGTGTCTGCCTTGGTCTTTCCCTGGGCGTGAAGTGGTCCGGCCTGTACTTCATTATGTTCTTTGGCCTGATGTCTGTCTTTAGCGACCTTGCCTTGCGCAAGCGCTATGGGGTACGCCGCTATATCCTCGGCACACTGGTGCGCGATACCCCTGCTGCCCTGGCCTCCCTCGTGCTCGTGCCGGTACTGCTCTACGCCTGGACCTGGCGGGCTTGGTTTGCCTCCGAAACCGCCGTGTACCGCCATGCCAAGGTGGATGGCACCATCGAGGATGGATCGTGGCTGCTAAACCTGCCTGATTCCTTGGCCGGCTGGTTCTACTATCACTCCTCTGTCTTGGAATTCCATGCCAGCCTAACTTCTTCCGGCGGCCACCATCACCCGTGGGATTCCAAGCCCTGGGCTTGGCTCGTGGCCGCCCGCCCCATCTTGTACTACTCCTCCACCGACCTGCAGTGCGGTGATGGCAGTAACGAATGCCGCAAGATGCTCTACCTCTTTGGCACCCCAGCCATCTGGTGGCTGGTCATCCCGGCCGTATTGTGGGGCCTGTGGTCGCTCATTATTCGCCGCAACCGCGCCTTCCTTATCCCCTTGGTGGGCTTTGCGGCAGGCTTCTTGCCTTGGCTCGCGGCCTTTGACCGCCAAATGTACTTCTTCTACGCCACGGCTTTTATCCCCTTTGTCATCGTGCTTATTTCGTTAGCTTTAGGCCAGCTCATCGGGCATGGCAGGCCTGTGCGGTGGGGATGGCTAAAGAGCTTGGCCGGCGGCCCCGTACGTTGGGGTACCATCGCCGCCGTGTTCTACCTAGCCCTGGTAGTGGCAATGTTCTTCTACTTCTCCCCCATTTTGTACGGCTACAAGATTCCAGATTCCTGGTACCACTCCATGATGTGGCTGCCGAGCTGGACCTAACCCCGCCTGAACGAAAGTTTATTGCGGCTGTGCGTTGAGAGACTTCCACCACGCGCGCACGAGGTAGCCTTTTTCCGCCGCCCAGGCCCACGCCAGGCTAAGAGTCGCCAGCGCGGTGGCGATAAGGAAATACACCTGCTCAATGGTTACGGTACCCAGCGCTATATCGCGCATGCCAAAGCCGAAGAGGAAGGCAAACATCGTGGCCGATACCGGAAGCAGTCCGGTGACCGCCGCGGGGCGCCAGGCGCTGAAGAATAGACCACAGGCCATGCCAAAGCGCACTGCCGCGCCCTCCATCAGCAGGTTGGCTCGCTCCGGATCCGCAGTGGGATCTAGAACTTTTCCTTCCGCACCCAACGGTACGAGCCCGGAGGCGTGCACGATGAGCACCACTGCCCAGATTGCAAAGATGGCCCCCATAAGAACCATGGCGGCGCGCGCGACCGTGAGGTTGGCTTGGCGAGCGCTCGAGGTACGTCGCCATTCCGGCTCCACGCCGGCCAAGATGACATCAGAAAGATCCGTGGGCGGAGCCATGCCGGAATCCACGGGCTCCACAAAGCTCAATGAACGCGATAGCGCGGCCGCCTTGTCGCGAAAAGCGCGGCATTCGGCGCAGCTTTCCAGATGAGTATCAATGACGTCCTGGGACAGATCGGAGTGCTCTCCATCCATGTGCGCGGAGATTGCCGCTTGGACCTGGCTATGCGTCAACATTGCTGAGCACCCCGTCCATGCTGGCTCTACCGGAGCCAAAAATTACGATCATCAGCAGGGATAACAGCAATACCAGTGGGTATTCGATTCCACCATCGGCAGCAAATAACCCGTGGCCCAGGTGCACGAAATACAGGGCACACCCCATGAGCAATGCGAGTGCCCCGGCGACAAAAGTGGTGAGCAGACCAACGACGAGGAATGCACCGCCGGCCATCTCCCCGATGGCGGCGATATAGCCGGAAAGCTGTGGCTGCGGCACCCCCAGGGCGGAAAATTGCCCCACGGTTTCATCCATGCCGGTCATAAACATCTTGTCCACGCCGTGTGCGATAAAGATTAATCCGAGGACCGCTCGAAAAAGAAGCAGTGCGGCATCGCGTACGGCAGGTCTATTCATGCTGAACAGATTACCCTGAACCCCTCACCCGATGCGAAGGCAATGGACTACACCCATACTCCTGGGAAATTCGCCCTTTGGCGGGGGAAGGAAAAGACCACGGCCGCGCGGGCTGTTTCAATGGAAACCACGCACAAAAGATAAAAGGAGAACACACCTTGAGCGAACCAACTACGCAGTCCGAAGAGCGCACCACCTTGGTCTATGACGATGATGGTCTGGGCCGCCCGCCTTGGGCGATGTCCTCGCCGATGTTGAAGGAGTATTACGACACCGAATGGGGCCTGCCCATTTTCGATGAAGCTGGACTTTATGAGCGTTTGAGCCTCGAGTCCTTCCAGTCCGGCCTGTCCTGGGCTGTGGTGCTCAAAAAGCGCGAGGCGTTTCGCGCGGCCTTTTGCAACTTCGATCCGGACAAGGTCGCCCAATTCGGCGAGGCAGACGTGGAGCGTTTGCTTGGCGACGCCTCCATTATCCGCAACGAAACCAAAATCCGCGCCGCGATTAATAACGCCAAGGCGACCATCGCTCTGCGCGAGGAAGGCGGGCTGGCGGAGTTCATTTGGGCCTACCAGCCTCCGGAGAACCTCTACCCCACCGTGATGGAGGATATTCCGAAAAAGAGCTACGAGTCCAAGCTCATGTCCCGCGAGCTTAAGAAGAAAGGCTTTCGCTTCGTTGGACCGGTTACCTGTTTCGCCCTCATGGAGGCCATCGGCATGATTGATACCCACCTTATCGGCTCCCATCGCCGCGGTACCTCCGGGGTTTGGCTGGAGAGCGGTGTGCCGAATTATGGCCTAGCGCAGGAATACAACGCGCTCACGAACTCGCAAACAGCGAGCGCCGACGAGTTCCACGGCGCTGCTAGCTAGTGCGCCACGCGCGCTTATCCAGCGCGACGAGCAGCTAAGTCATCGCGGCGGCTGTAACCATCAGGCCCGGTGTGCGGGCCGTCAAAGTCGCCGTCCTCACCATCGCTATAGCTCAGCGGAAGGTGCACGAAGTCTGGGCTCTCATCGTCGATTTCCACAACCACGGCACCTGGGCGGCGCAGATTACGCGGAATCTTCAGCTCTTCATCCTCGGCGTTGCGCACGCCCAAGCGGGCGCGGCGCAGGTGGCGCACGCGACGGCGCATTAGCGCCTGTTCCTGGCGTACCTGGGAGCGAAGGGCGATCAAGTAGGCCACGGTGAGCACGCCAGCGACGGCAGCCAACCACCAAGTCCAACCACCGACCACGATGCCGAGGGCTACCGTGAGTACCACAGCCACGGCCAGCCCCAGCAGAGTGCGCTGACGGCGCTGGTAGCGCGTTGCAGACTTTTCCTTTTCCGCTACCGGATCCCAGCCACCGCGGCCCAAACGACGCTGGGCAAACTCGACCTCGTCCTCGGACAGGTCGGTATCCATGCCGGCGTCGTCTGCTTCGGCGGTCTCAGCGAGTTCTTCAGCTCCCTCGGTATCCACCGTTTCTGCAGATGCAGGCTCGGCATCATCCGCGCTGGCAGAATTTGCGGAGTCGTTTTCACTGTCCTCGGCCTTGTCTACGGCACCCGGATACATGAGGTCTACCGGCGAGGTATAGGTTTCGTCATAGGCATAAGCATCGCTCGCCACGCTAGAGACAGCTGGGGCGCTAAAGACCTCAGCCTCGGCGGCGGCAACATCGGAGGCTTTGTCCTTAGCGGACTCGTCCGCGGCGTCGTCCTCGTCCTCCAGGAGCACGTCATCGACATCGTCCGCCTCTGCGGTGCTGGCTTCCTTGTCCGCATCTGCCTGCTGGGAGACAGGAACCGCAGCTGCCTGTGGCTCGACTGCAGACTCGTCTTCTTCTGCAACCGCTTCTTCCACCAATTCACCATCGATGGTTTCTGCCTGTTGCGTGGATTCTTCACCAGCGGTGGAGGCGGATGCTGCAGTAAACGCACGGCTACCGCTACCGAAGGGCTGGGACTTGGCCCGGCGTGCGGCACCGGCAATAGTTACGGAGCGCGACGAGGACTTGGTGGCCTTACTATCGGATTCACTGTCGGCAGCGTCTGCGGCCTCGACGACTTCGTAGTCCGCCTCGGCCTCATCGTCACGGCGGTGGACGTCGCCGGCGCGCAGGCGCGGACGGCGCCGGCCAGCGACCTTGCCGGAATCTCCTTCAAAGAGGACACGGGTATCTTCAAAGGCCTCACCGGTATGGCTCATTGGGCGATTATTCCTACCCAATAGCCACGGTGCGAGCACGAAGAGCCACACCACGATGATCGCGATAATCGGCACAGCTGTCGACACGAAAAGGACCTTCCCCTTGAATACAGATGATTACTCCACCTTAAACGGTGAAACCGCACCGTAGCACCCCAAATTCGCACAAATTACAATGTTGTGACTTATGTGAAAATTGAGGTGGAAATCCCAGCGATTGGGACGCTATTTCACGCCAGTCGTCCAGCTTGACGCAGGCGCTCCACCGCCGTAGAGGCAAAGTCTTCTTTCACCAACGCCACGTAGTGGTGGTCCTGCCACGCGCCGTCGATATGCAGATTGCGCCGCAAATACCCCTCATGCCGGAACCCGTTGGCGGCCAAGACGCGACCCGAGGCCGGGTTGTGCTCCAGATAGGTAGCGGTCACGCGGTGCAAACCCACCCGCCCAAAGGCATGGTCCACGCCCAAGGCAGTGGCGGCCGTAGCCACCCCGGCGCCATGAACCGCGGAATAGACCCAGTAGCCAATCCAGCAATCGCGAATGCTTCCATGCTGAATATTTCCCAGGGTCACCTGCCCCACGAATTTCCCCTCCACCTCAATGACGAGCGGGACCACCAGCGCCTCACGCGCGGCGGTGCGCAGGTACATCAGGTGATTCCACCACGCCTGCTGGCTATGCGCCTCCGCCCACGGTGCGGCTTGGGTCGGCTCAACCGGGCGGAGGAAACTTTCATCGTCGATGCGCTGACGCCGCCACTCATGGCCGTCAGAACGCAGCAGGGGGCGCAAACGCATCCGCGCCCCCGAGGGAAAGACAGAAGAGGGGGGAAGCTGGACAAAAGGAGTAGATTCCGGCCACCCCGGATGCATGGCATCGGTGGGGCCGGTAGCAGGATGGCGGAACCTATCCGCCGCGTTGCCGAAAGGATCGAGCATTAGCTGCGCTGGGTCAAAAACAACACATCAACCACATCGCCCGGGCGGATTTCCGTGACCTCTTCCGGCACGCGAATCATGGCGTTGGCCTCTGAAAGGCCGGCCAAGAGGTGTGCCGGGGCCCCTGCGGCACCGCCGAGGCCTTCCACCAAGTAGTCCGCGGTTTCGGCATCGCGCATCAGACGAGCACGGATGAAGCCGCGCCGGCCAGGACGAGAATCGATGTGGTTTAACGCGCGGGCACGCACCACGCGACGGTGCGCATTGCGCTTGCCCAGCGCCAAGCGGATGAGCGGGCGGATATACACCTCAAAGACCACAAGCGCGGACACCGGATTGGACGGCAGCAAGAAGGTAGGAATGCGCTCCTCGCCCACCAGTCCAAAGCCCTGAACGGAGCCGGGATGCATGGCCACGCGGGAGGTATCGACATCACCAAGGTCGTCGAGGATCTCGCGGATAGCCTCGGCACCAGCGCCACCCACTGCGCCGGAGATTACCAGCACCTCGCTGCGGGCAATGTGCTTTTCCAACGCTTCGCGGATGCGGCGCGGCTCGCCCTCGGCAATGCCTACGCGGTGCACCTCTGCCCCGGCTTCACGGGCCGCGGCAGCTAAGGAATAAGAGTTCACGTCAAAAACCTGACCCAGTGCCGGTTCTTGATCCAAGTCAACCAACTCGCGGCCAAAGGAAATGATGGTAATACGCGGCCGCGGATACACCAGCACCTTTGAGCGGCCCACCGCGGCTAGAAGGCCAATCTGCGCAGGCCCCAAGACGGTGCCGGAAGATACGGCGACATCGCCAGGCTGAATATCGTCGCCCACTCGGCGCACAAAGTCACCAGAACGCACCGGGCGGTGGGCGGTAACGCGCTTGCGGCCGCGGTCAGTCCACTCGAGGGGAAGGACGGCGTCGGCAAGCGTGGGCAAAGGCGCACCCGTATATACGCGCACCGCTTGCTTAGGTTGCAGGCGCAGCGGCTGCTTGGAGCCGGCCGGAACCTCGCCCACCACGGGCAAGGAACGCTCTACCTCCGGCTGCGGGGAATCCGCATCCTCTTCGCCCTCTGCGGACTGTTCTTCCTGGTCCTTGTGGCGGCGCACCCGCAGGCCCCGCTCGCCTCCAATATCCACGGCGCGCACCGCGTAACCATCGATCGCCGCCTGCGGGAAGCCTGGCAGGGGCTGGTTAGCCTGTACCTGCTCGGCGCACATCAAACCCAGCGCGTTGGAAATACCGATGCGCACCGGCTCCGGCGTCGTCGCCGCATCCGTTACCAGCGCCAACTGGTCATCAACTGAACGCATAAGGTCTATGCCCGCCCTTTCTTCGCTTCCACGTCCTTGGCCACCGGGAAAATCCCTAGGCTAGGCCGTGCTCGTCCTCATACTCGGCCATGATTTGCTTAATCGCTTTATACAGCGTGGGACCATACTTTTCATCGCGCAGGCCAAAGTCCACGTTGGCGGGGATATAGCCGCCGGGATTGCCCAAATCATGGCGCTTTCCTTGGTGGACTACCACGTGGACGGGCTCACCTTCCTCAATGAGGAGCTCGATGGCGTCAGTAAGCTGCAGCTCGCCGCCCTTGCCCGGCTTAATGCGGCGCAGGGCATCAAAGATCTTGCGGTCCAAAAGGTAGCGGCCGGTGGCCACGAGGTTAGAAGGAGCATCCTCTACTGCCGGCTTTTCCACCATGCCAACGACCTTCTTCACGCCAGGGGCATCGGTATCCTCCACGTCGAAAACGCCGTAGTTGTAGGTCTGCTCGCGCGGGACCTCGAAGGCACACAGCACGCTGCCGCCCAATGCCGCGCGCACACGCGCCATATCCGCCATGACGGTGGCGGGCAAGACAATGTCATCAGGGAGCATGACGGCGAAGGAATCCTCGTCTTCCCCAAGCACCTCTTCGGCAAGGCCCACCGCGTGGCCCAAGCCCAGCGGCTTTTCCTGCTCCACCGCAACGGGGTGAATGATCTGGTTGGCGCGCTTGACCTTGGCCACCTGTTCGTCCTTGCCGCGAGATTCGAGGGTCTCTACCAGCTCGGGGAAAGCCTCGAAGTGGCGCATGACTTCTTGCTTATCGGGCGCGGTAATCACCGCAAGGCGGCGCGCGCCGACAGACGCTGCCTCCTCTGCGATGAGTTCGATACCGGGAGTATCAACAACGGGCAGCAGTTCCTTTGGAACCGTCTTGGTGGCGGGCAAAAATCGGGTGCCCATACCTGCCGCTGGAACTACAACCGTGGTGATTCCGCGGGCGGAATCTTCGCGTTCTATAGCCATGCACAATAGCGTACAACGCCACATTATTTTCCTGTGCACCGCTACGCCGTGGGGTTATGATTTATTTATGACCTCTTCCATCACCGCCAAAAACGAGCTGCGCGCCCGCTTGGTCCAGGCCCGCCGCCAACTTTCCTCCGAGGACCACGATGCTTTTACCGCCGCCGTGCGCAAGCATCTCGAATCCGAGCTCACCGAGTCCATGACCGCGGCCGCCTACTGGCCTTTGGGCTCTGAGCCTGGTGGTGCGGACTTTGTGCCGTGGCTCAAGGCACATGTCTCCCGCGTCCTCCTGCCAATTTCCGGTGAGAATGGCACGTTGACCTTTGCCGAATACCGCGGCAAGGAAGCCATGCACACCAGCCCATTGGGTTTGAATGAGCCCCAGGGCCCAAGTTTTGATAGCAGCGTGCTGGCCGAGTGCGATTTGGTGCTTGCCCCCGCCATGGCAGTAGACGCCAAGGGCAATCGCATGGGCAAGGGCGGCGGCTACTATGACCGCGCGCTGGAGCCACTTCCCCACGGCAAGCCGCCGGTTTTCGCCATGGTCTACCCCTCCGAATTCCTAGACGAGCTGCCTACCGAGGACCATGACCGCAAGGTTGATGCCGCCGTCACCGCCGAGGGCATTACCCGCTTCTAGTTTTTAGGGCGCGGGAACCATGCGCGGTTTCGGGCAGTCTAAAAGAGTATGCCCACTTCGCGTATGCCCCGTCTCGTTTCCACCCTTCGTACCCCTGGCCACCGCCGCGGCGTTGTAGTGCGCCGCGCCATTGCGGTGGCCCTTCTTATTGCCGCGCTGGCTTCGGCTCTTTCGGCGGCCAAGGAGTTACCGCGCGTTCCCGTCTTTAGCCGCGATCTGCCGGCAGGGGCGGAGCTGGCGCTTGCCGACGTCGACCTAGCCCGCCTTCCTACCTCCTCCATCCCCGATTCCGCGGTAGCGGCAAAGCCAGAAGAACTTACTGGCCGCGTGATAACCGCCGCAGCCGGCAAGGGTGAGGTAGTCACTGATGCACGCCTTTTGGGAGAAGACCTCGTCTCCAGCTTGGTTAGCGGCTCCGACGCCGCGGCCGCGCGGATGATCCCGGTCAAGCTCGCCGAGCCAGACATCATCCCCCACCTACACCATGGCGATACCGTGGACGTGGTAACCGCCGTCGATGCCGCCTCCTCCCCTGCCGGGGAGGGCGAGGCGCCCGCAACGCCCACCGCGCGCGTTATCGCCACCGGCGGGCGCGTGGTGTCGACCTCTAGTTCCGAGGGCGAGGCCTCTTCCTCTACTGTTTTGCTCGCGCTGCCCCATGACCACGCCAATGATGTAGCCGCGGCGTCGCTAAGCCAACCACTCACGGTGGTCATTGTTGGTGACCGCGCTCACCCGCAACAACGCTAGACCATTTCAGCCACAACAGTTGTGGTTGGTTAACAGCTGCACTAAAGTTTCGCCATGTCCATGGTTTCTAACTACCCTTAGTTATTCCCAGAAAGGTTCGTGCATATCACTATGCTCAAGGGTTTCAAAGACTTTATTATGCGTGGCAACGTCATCGAACTTGCCACCGCGGTCATCATCGGCTCCGCCTTCACCGCAATCGTCACCGCCGTTACTGACTCGATCATCCAGCCGATCATCAATTCCCTTGGCTCCGCTGAGGTGGACGGATTGGGCTTCCAAATCACCGACAACAAAAACACCCTTGTTGACTTCGGCGCAGTAATCACTGCAGCGATTAACTTCCTCATCATCGCCGCCGTGGTCTACTTCCTCATCGTCATGCCGATCAACAAGCTCACCGAGGCTGCGAAGCGCCGCCAAGGCGTAGACCCTGAGGCTCCGGCACCAACCTCCGAGGAACTGCTTGCGGAAATCCGCGACCTGCTCGAGGCCCAAAACGTCTCCGATAAGGACATCGCAGGAACCGGCATTGACGGTTCCGCCCGCGGCGCTACCGACGCCGATAACGGTTCCACCGGCGGCGGCCGCCACCAGGCCTAGTTCCCTTCGCTGCATATACAGCGCAGAGCCCGCGGTTTCACTTCTTCGGAAGCGAAACCGCGGGCTTTTATGTACCGCTATGGCTCCAGACCTGCATCCTGCCTTAGGCACTAGCCGCCGTAGTGTGGGGGCTGATTCTCTCGGTAGAACTGTTCATCGCGCTGGCCGGACTCCCCCTCTACCGCCACCGAATCCGCGTCATCGACGGTAACGATTCTCTCTTCATCAACACCGTGGGCAGCGGGTCCGCCGGGCTTATCAGCACTACGGTCATAGCCGGCAGCATCCGATTGGCGGAATGCTCGCCGGCGGTTTCTCCGCGACGTCATAGTAAATGCCCTGCGCCTACTGGACGCTCGATTGCTGCAGCTGGTCAATCAGGTGGTGCACCAGAGGCGCCAAGGTAGCCATACCATCGCGGACGGCAGCGCGGGAGGAGGCAAGGTTGACCACTACGGTAGAGCCCGAAACACCCGATAGACCGCGGGACGTGCAGGCATCCACCGCGCCACAGGCTTGGCCAGAAGAACGCAGCGCCTGCGCCACGCCCGGAACCATCTTGTCGATGACAGACCGAGTAGCCTCCGGAGTCTTATCGCGCGGGCCCACGCCGGTGCCGCCGACGGTGAGGACCAAGTCCACGCCACCGACCACAGCGGTCTCAATGGCCTGGCGGATCTTGGATTTCTTGGAACGCACCACGATGGCGCCATCAACGCGGAAATTGGCCTCCGCGAGCAGCTCACTTACCAGCTGCGAAGTGCTATCGGATTGCTCACCGGGATGATCGGTGACAATAACGATGAGCCCACGGCGCGGGGCGGCAAGGCTATCCTCCTGCTCGCTCGCCAACAGGAAGGCATCATCGGGTTCGGCAACATCCATCAAGGAATCGCGCTTATTCGCGCCGTCGGGCTGCGCGGAGTCGGTCACATCGTGCTGCGAATCTGGCATTTTTCTCCTTAAGTTAAGGCAGTACAGCCTTGTGGCGGGGTGAGGTACGGCGCATTCAGCACCTAATGAGGTCTTGCACAGTAATTTACTCGCCCGAGAGGGTTACCTCTACCTGACGAGATTCATCCGAGTCTTCGCGGGTAACTTCCAAGGTCACCGTCGCGCCAAAGTCTTGGGATCGCGCCGCCGCGATGAGCGCATCAGCGTTTTCAATCAGGCGGTCGTTGACGCGGGTGACAATGTCGCCATCCTTCAAGCCCGCCTTATCTGCTGGACCGCCCGGCTCTACCTCGGCGATGCGGGCACCATTGCCGTCGTCGCGCGCTAGCACCTTCACTCCAAGGGTTGGGTGGGAAACTTTGCCGTCATTGATGAGCTCATCTGCCATGCGCTTGGCAAAGTTGGATGGAATTGCAAAGCCCAAGCCAATGGAGCCGCCCTCGCCGGAGGAGTTATTAGACAGCGAAGCAATCATGGAGTTCATGCCCACGATATTGCCGTCTCGATCCACCAACGGGCCGCCGGAGTTGCCAGGGTTAACTGCAGCATCGGTCTGAATGGCGTCAATCAATGAGGACTCGCCACCCTCCTGGGATGCGCGCACGGGACGGTTCTTTGCCGATACGATGCCGGAGGTCACGGTAGCGTTCAGGCCCAAAGGAGAACCCACGGCCACCACCTCTTGACCCACGGCAACGGAATCGGAGTCGCCGAACTGCAAGAAGGGCAAGTCCTTGACGTCCTTGATTTTCACGATGGCCACGTCCGTATTCGCATCCGAGGCCACCACGTCAGCTTCATGCTTGCTGCCGTCATTCATGGTCACCTGCATCATGCCACCCTGCTCAGCACCGGCAACCACGTGGTGGTTGGTCAGTACATAACCATCTGGGGAGATGACAGAACCGGAGCCTTCAGCCCCACCAGTTCGAGTCATCGTCTGGATAGAAACCACCGCCGGCAAAACCTTAGAGGCAACTTCTTCAACGGAACCCTGCTCCGGTTCCTTACCGGTGCTATTGTTGGCCGGCTCAGCCTTGAGGGCTTCATTGACTACAGAGGTATCGTTATTGCCTCCCCCGGAACTCATGCCGACCACAGCACCGGCAATCGAGCCTGCGGCGATGGCGGCAACGGCCGCCAGAGCGGTGGCGGCGCCCAAGCCAATTTTCTTCTTTTGCTCCGGCTGCGGAGGCAGCGGAGTGACCATCGGGCCTTCCTGCCACTGACCGCTAAAGCTTTGTGTTTGTGGGGCATCCGGATAGGGCCCCAGCGAACCTAGCGTTCGCGGGTCAGTGCCTTCAGCACCGCCGCGCGGTTGGTTCCAGCCTTGCGAATAGGAGCCGGTCTCTTGTGCCTGCGCGCCAGCGCCGCTGTGAAGACCAAATCCGTCACTGTAGGGGCCAGCGTTGCCAGCCACGGCATCTTGCTGGTTGGTTTCTCCAAAGTTCGGACCACCCTGAACCGGCTCGGCCCTACCCGGACCTTCCTGGGACGCTCCCTCCGGGGAGTTTCCATCAAAGCCGCGGTAATCGTCATTCCTCATGTTCATGAGAAAACTATGCCTCACTTCGCTTGGTCAAGACTGATACTGATCTGCCAACCTACTAGGAATTCCTGAAAGGTTGCTGTATTACCTCACCAGTATAAACGCTTATACGCTAGCCCTGATTGAACCAGCGCTGCGCAAAGATTTCACCGCGGTCGCTCGGGTCTTCCTTACCACCCGACAGCCCCTCATGCGGATCTGCCAAACCGTCCACGAAAACCTCACCCGACACAGGCTTGCCCGGCAAGATGACTTCCATGCGGGTACCACCATCATTAGACTCGCGGATCTTGATGGTGCCATCGTGACGTTCAATCACCGATTTCACAATGGCCAGGCCCAAGCCTGAGCCCGGCATGGAGCGCGCTTCTGCCGAACGGTAGAAGCGCTCAAAGACCTTCTCCCTCTCCTCCGGTGCAATGCCAGGCCCGGAGTCATCAAAGCGCAGGCGCACCTCGTGGGTGGATAGCTGCTCCATAGACACGCGCACCGTGCCAGTAGCCGGCGACCACTTAGCCGCATTATCCATAAGATTAAGCGTGGCACGGCCCAATGCGAAGGGGTCGCCGTCCAGCTCCCACGGGATAAAGCGCACCAAGAACTCCACATCGGGACGGCGGCGGCGCGCACGCTCCAGCGAAGCCATCATGACTTCACAAAGGTCCACCGGCTCCGGTTCGCGCTCATTGCCGTCCTCACGCGCCAAATCAACGAGGTCTCCAATCAAGGTGGAGAGCTCATTCATCTGGGACATGACGTCATCTTCGAGGTCCTTGCGGTCCTCATCGCTCATACCAAAGCCACCACCGGCGCGGTTGAGCATCATCAAAAGCTCAATATTGGTACGCATAGAGGTCAGCGGGGTCTTCAGCTCGTGTCCGGCATCGGCTACGAATTGAGACTGCTGCGAACGGGATTCCTGCAGTGCCTCCAGCATCTGGTTAAAGGAGGTGGTCAACTGCGCCATCTCGTCGTTATTAGAGACCTCAATAGGACGCAGGTCGTTGGTCTGCGTCACGTAATCCACCGCTCGCTTCAACCGGGCGATGGGTTGCATACCGGTTTTGGACACGATGAGGCCTGCAAAAATGGCGAGCAAGATGCCAAGGCCAACGATAATCAGAAGCACCGTGCCCAAGATGGCTATGAGCCCTTGCGTAGGAGCGAGAGACTGAGCGACGACCACGGTAGAACCGAGATCATGGCGCTTGGCCAACACCCGCTCGCCACCGACGGTACGCACGGAAGTTTCCGTGTAATCCTCCGTCCGGTGGAAGTCCCCGCCCACAGGAATGGTGTCGCCGTAGGAAAAGCTCATGGAGGGCGGCGATAGGGCTACGCGGGTGCCGGGGTTATAGGACTTAAAGTCCTCGATTTCCTGATCCACGTTATCCATGAACCGCGGGTCTTGGCTTTGCCGCAACAAGACATCGGCCTTGGCCTCCAAGCGGTCATCGACGGAGGCAGTAAGGGACATAGAAACAACCCAATACGTTGCCAACGTCATCAAGGCAACGGCTACGGCCACCACAAGGCCAGTAACAGTAGCAAGGCGCCACCGCAGTGGCGCCCGTGAAGCCCAACTCCCCTGACGCTCAGAGAACTCGGTAAGAGGGGTGGACTGTACTTTCCCGGAAGCCACCGCAGGGGAAGCGGGCTTCCTTAAAATCACGGATTAGACTCCCTCAAGACATAACCCACGCCACGGACGGTGTGGATGAGGCGAGCATCGCCCTCGCCCTCGGTCTTCTTACGCAGGTAGCCGATATAGACCTCGAGAGCATTGCCGGAGGTAGGGAAATCATAACCCCAAACTTCTTCCAAGATCTTGCTGCGAGAGAGAACCTTGCGGGGATTTTCCATCAGCAATTGCAGCAGCGCGAACTCGGTACGGGTCAAGGAAATGGCGCGGCCCCCGCGGCTGACTTCGCGAGTATCAGCGTCGAGTTCAAGGTCCTCGAAGCTCAGCTTGCTTTCCACTGGGGTTTCAGCCGCGATGGAATCTGCGGAGGCGCGGCGCACCAAGGAGCGCACACGGGCCAAGAGCTCCTCCAAAGCGAACGGCTTTGGCAGGTAGTCATCAGCGCCGGCATCGAGGCCAGCCACTCGGTCCGAAACACCATCGCGCGCAGTTAGAACGAGGATCGGACGGTCCCAACCCTCACTGCGCAGGCTGCGGCACACCTCAAGGCCATCCATGTTGGGCATCATGACGTCCAGAATAAGCAATTCGGGATTCTCAGCGCGCACCGTCTCCACAGCCTCCAAGCCGTCGTTAGCGGTCAGCACTTCGTAGCCGTTAAAGCGTAAGGAACGGCGTAGCGATTCGCGGACGGCTTGTTCATCATCCACCACAAGGATTTTCATAGTCCTAATTATTACTTATGGCAGTCAACTTCATGAAGTTAAGGGAAATATTTACCCCCACAGTCCCCCAAATACGGCTAAAACATGCGGGTTAAGGGTCAAAAAGTGTGTCCGGAATCGCGGATTTTCACGGATTGACCTGTAGGTTTCCGGAAAGTATATGCTCCGGAAGCATATATCTAGCCCCCGACGGGAAATCCTCGGTGTGGCAGCCGTGATGTGCTATGCGCGGCGTGGTGTGGTGTCGCAATGTCGAAGAACCAACCACGCTGCCACTGCGGCGGTGAAATGAAACGCAACGGCACCACCAGCAAAGGCACCACCAGATGGCGCTGCAAACAATGCGGCGCCTCCAGCGTCAAACGTCGAAACGACATCACCAACGCGGCAGTGTTCACCCAGTTCATCGAGCATTGCACCACCGCAATATCACTCGACGACCTAGCCAAACGAAACGGTGTTAGCCGCGCCACCATGAAGCGGCGCTTCAAGTGGTGCTGGCTCGTTGATGTGCCTGACCCCACCGCCGGCCACCACAAGCGGATCTACGACCAGGTATTTCTCGATGGCACCTACACCGCCGGTGGCTGCCTGATCGTCGCGGCGACCATCGACCACGTGATCGCCTGGCACTGGTGCAAACACGAAACCACCCGCGACTACCAACTGCTGCTTGAACGCATCGAAGCCCCACTCATCGCCGTCATCGACGGCGGCCAAGGCGCATACAGCGCAATCAAAAAGTGCTGGCCGACTACGAAAATTCAACGCTGCCTCGTCCACGCCCAACGCGTGGTCCGCCGCTACACCACCACCAACCCACGCACCGATGCCGGGCGCACCATCTACCGACTTGCGCTGAAACTGACCCGGATCACCACACTGGATGAAGCCGCCGCGTGGGGTGTGCAACTGCACGAGTTTTCAACGATCTACCGGGAATGGATGAACGAGAAAACCATGATCAAAGACCCCAAAACAGGTGCATGGACCCGCGTGTGGACCCACCACAACGTGCGCAAGGCCTACAACAGCCTCAACCATCTTTGGCGGTCCGAGATGCTGTTTGTCTACCTCAACCC